>METF01000085.1:3347-16437 GCA_001771235.1 Candidatus Zhuqueibacterota bacterium RBG_16_48_16 | reverse complement strand
TTCACTGCCGAATTAAGCCCACGAAACACACGAAAGGCACCAAATCACTTCTGTTTTCGTGCTTTTTCGTGTATTTAGTGGGCATAAGAAAGTATTGGCTTTCCATTTTAGAATTTTAGGTTTTAGTTAAATTCCGAATAATATAAGCAAAGGTGAAATTGGAAGCAAAAATAAAATAAATTGACTGGTCAATAAAATAATAAATGATTAATTTTTGTCGTTAATAAAATTGTTTTTTTATTCTCATGGCAATCTTTGTCATACTTTATATATAAACAAAGATTGCCGCGAAAAAAGGAAAATACATCATTGAGTCAATTATGCTAAAAAGCTCTGAAACACATTTTCAGCCCTTTCGCAAAAATATCATCGGCATAGACCAAACCTTCCAAACGCCGTTCGGCCGACAGAAAATCGTCTACGCCGATTGGACCGCCAGCGGCCGGCTCTACGGCCCGATAGAGCGTAAATTAAGCGCCGAGCTCGGACCTTTCGTCGGCAACACCCATTCCGAAGCAAGCGTCACCGGCACCACCATGACCCGGGCTTATCATTATGCCCAGGATGTCATCAAAAAGCACGTCCATGCCGGGCCAAAGGATGTCATCATTACCTGCGGGTTCGGCATGACCGCGGCTGTCAACAAGCTCCAGCGCATTCTCGGCCTCAAGATTCCCGAACAGCTTGCCTCATTCGTCGACTTGCCGAAAAACCTCAGACCGGTGGTCTTTCTCACCCATAAGGAACATCACTCGAATCAAACATCGTGGCTGGAGACCATCGCCGATGTTTTTATTATCAAGCCGGATAAACAGGGGCTGGTCGACCTGAATGATTTGGAGGCAAAACTGGCAAAACATAAAAACCGCCGTCTGAAAATAGGCGCCTTTACCGCCTGTTCGAATGTCACGGGAATTCCAACTCCTTATCATCAAATGGCCGGAATCATGCACGGACACGGCGGATATTGTTTTATCGATTTTGCCGCTTCCGCGCCCTACGTGCCCATCGACATGCATCCGCAAAATCCGGCGGAAAAACTGGATGCCATTTTTTTCTCGCCGCATAAATTCTTAGTACATGAAAACAAAATTCTCACGACATGCTTGGGAAATACGTCTTGAACTCCGAAGACCCTGGGAGTAAGCGTAAAACATGACTCTAAGCATCGCTTTGGGATGAAAAGCCTCTCCTCCTTCCCATCCGTATTTCGCATAAAGGGAACTTAGATCCATACTATCTACGACATCGCTTATGATCCGGGACAGGTGATCCTCGGCTACCAGATCACTGGGGTAGTCGGCAAGAGTTCACCTTGTTCACTTGCGTTGGTCTTGAATCGTTTGGCGTTTAATGTGGACACAGGCTTGGATTCTTCTGCTAGGGTATCACTACATATAGACTAAATTTTGCATAATCTATTATATATTCGATGGGTATACAAGAGAAATCTCAAAGCAAACCGACCTCAAACCAGCCTAGTTCTTGGACAGCCTGTCAACTCCGTAACCAGCGGAAATATGATACCTTGCTTGCCAGGGAAAAAAGGGATAAATCCATAAGAGAAATAGCCGTGGCCTGGGGACGGTAATTGATGAAGCAGGACTGGCACAGGAGTTGTTTTTTAATATGACAAGAGTGATAAATTTTCATTGCATTCTTTAATATCGATATTTATATATTTACTAATATGAAGTGAGAAATTCATAATGACTCCTAAAGATGTAATTGAAAAAGCACCAGGGTTGACACGTGATCAGTTATCTTATTTTGTAAAAATGGGTTATGTTAAGCCGAAAAAATATACTCGAGGTAAAAACGAATATACTGAATACTCTGAAAATGATTTGCTTGTAATTGAAAAGGCGCTATACTATATTCAAACTTTCGATACGAAACCAAAGAGTGCATTTGAAAAAGCATTTGTAGAGTTGCGACAACCTGAACGTAATTTTAATAGGAAATAGTTTTTATGAAAACGGACAAACAGAGCTTGTTGGAAATCTTGAAAGAAAAATCTGTTTCGTATGGTGATTTTACATTATCTTCAGGTAAAAGTAGTAAATATTATATTGACTCCAAATTAACAACTTTTGATCCGAAGGGTGTGGCGCTGGCAGGGCGAGTTGTATTTGAGATCATCAAATCAACAACAAAGAAAATTACGGCTGTCGGTGGTTTGACAATGGGTGCCGATCCGATTGCCATCTCGACTATTATCGCCGCTGCGGCAGAGAATTTTCCCCTGAAGGGATTTTCGGTCAGGAAAGAGCCGAAATCGCACGGCACAAGAAAACGGATCGAGGGCAACCTCGATGTGACTGACAGAGTCGTTATCCTTGAAGATGTCATAACAACCGGCGGTTCCACGATCAGCGCCATAAATGCGGTCACGGAATTGGGGGCGCAAATCGAGATGGTCGTTGCTCTCGCCGACAGGTGCGAAGGAGGAGCGGAGAAGATCCGGGAAATGGGTTATGACATCCGGGCACTTTTCACGGTAAACGATCTGCTCGATCCGGCAAAACTCGGTTGAAAGGGGACATTCACACGACAAGCGGTCGAAACCGGCTTGCGCTGACCTGAATTATTCACAGTTGCGAAAATTCAATAATTTTTAAAGACGGCTCCTCACTCCTCCTCTTCTTTAAAGAAATCAGCATTCTTTTTAATATAATGCTTCCACTCCACCGGCACTTCATCTTCGTGAAAGATCGCACCGGGCGGGCAGACATGCTCGCAGGCGCCGCAGTCGATGCATTCCTCGGGATTGATATATAACTGCAATCCGTCCAGCTTTTCCAGGGTTTTCACTTCCTTGCCCGCACCGGTTCGATCAAAAGGCCCATGTATACAATCGACCGGGCAAACATCAACGCAGGACGTATTGCACGTTCCCTCGCAGGGTTGTGCTATTATATATGTCATTGAATTATTATGTACTCCTATGGAAAATATCGAGCCTTGAATCGTATTTTCGAATTTATTTCAACACCAAATAATCGGTTTTATTCCGGCGTCTGAACAGGGATGCCCCTTTTGATCTGCTCCATGCGTCCCATGGGCACTTTGATCCCGCTCGTCCAGCCATCCGGAATCGGGATGCGCTCCACATGGAAGGGCTTTTGTTTTTTCCTTTTGTTGGACAGCAGGTAAAAAATAAAATAAAAGCCGGCCACAATGGATCGCCAGCCTTCGCGGGGATGCCGGATCGCCTGGCCGATTTTGTATAAAATGTATTTCGGGCGGAAATGGAATCTCCTGAAGGCCTTTTCGCAAAATTGCTCGATCTCTTCGGGCGTCAGGTCCGGCAGGTTGAGGACACATCGATGGCCGCCGTCATCCGTGAGCCACTGCCGAAAGTTATCGGTTGCCAGGTAGCCCATCTTTTTATAATAAGCATAAGCGCCGGTGCCCGGGTAAGGCATAACGGGGTAAAATTGCGCGCTGTCGGGTTTGACCTCAAAAGCCAGGTCCAGCGTTTTTGCATGGTTTCCCTGGTCTCGCCCGGAAAGCCCACCATGAAGCAGCCGTTAACCAGCAGGCCGACATCATGGGCGTTTTTCACAAATTTTGCCTGGATGCTGGTGTTCTGGCCTTTGCGCATGTTACGCAAAATCATGTCATCGCCGGACTCGAAGCCGACGGCGCAATTTCGCAAGCCGGCGTCACGTAGCGCCTTTAAAGTCTCCAAATCCACCGTGGTTCGCAAATTGGCGAAAAACGGCAGCCGCACGCCTTTCTCCTTGACCAGCTCGGCAAAGCGCCGGGCGAACTGCCTGTCCGCGCCGAAATTATCATCCTCGAAAGTAATCTCCCTCACTTCCGGCATGTTTTCCTGCACCCAGAGCATTTCGCCGACAATATGCTCCGGACTGCGATGGCGGTAGGCGTGGCCGTGAACCACCTGCGGATAGACGCAGTAGAAACATGTGGCATTGCAGCCGCGTCCGCCGATGAGCATGACCATGGGGTAATGGGAAAGATTGAAATAGTAATCTTTTGGATCGAGAAATCGTTTATAAATCGGCGCAATCCAGGGCAGCTCATCCAGGTTTTGCAGGGGCGGGCGGTTATCCGTTCGCGCCGGATGGCCGTTTTGTCTGAACGCCAGGCTTTGGGCTGAGGTGTAATCTGTCCTGCCCTCATCGAGAAGGCCGGCCAGCTCGCAGACGATATGGTCATATTCACCGATGGCGATGAAATCAACGGCCGGCTGTTTTTCCAGTGTCTCCTTCCACAGGGCCGTCACGTGCGTGCCGGTCAGGCAAATAGCGGCATGAGGTGCAACTTTTTTCAGATGGCCCGCCACTTCCAAATCAGATTGCCAGCTTGCCGTAACTGACTCCAAAACCATCAACTCCGGCTGAAAATCCAGCACGTTCTTGTGCAGATCGGATTCGCTTTTGCCGCTCGCCGGGCAGTCGACGAGGTGAACGTTATGCCCCTGCCGCTCCGCCAGCGCCGCCGCGTGGGCCAGCCAGTAGGGGTAGTACATGGTGCCTGATTTGATAATTCCCGGACTTCTCTGCGAACGGCTGAAGCGGCCAAGAAACGGCGGGTTGATGAATTGTATGTTCACAAAGGAACTCCTGCCTGATTAGTCATCTTGGATTATTAGGTGTGTTTATAAAGTATACACCAACTTGGGATTCGGCTTTCCAGCTCGTAGTTCAAGCTTTAGCTTGCCAATCAGCCTGAAGGCTGAACTACAAACGAATAAGCAAAAACCACAAAAGATGAATCCTGCTTGTCAGCTCGTAGTTCAAGCTTTAGCTTGCTAACCAGCCTAAAGGCTGAACTACAAACGAGAAAGTAAAAGCTCCAAAAGATTAATCCTGTAAATCTTTGTCATCCTGTCATCCTGTCCGATAAAATTTTAAACAACGGCCACATCCGAGAGAAACAGATCGCAGCAGCGATAGCAGCTCGGAAAGAGCTTGCGCTTCTTCAGCTCCAGGCGCCACTTTATGTATTTTTCGCCGTTCCAAATATCCATGAATTTGTCCTGCAGAATGTTTCCCGCAATAAAATCGGGGTAATCGGGACAGGGCGTGACGTCGCCGTTGGGAAGGACGTAGGATTTCACCCAAACGGAAAAGCAGCGGTCGTTGCCAAAAGTTTCGTGGATGTCGGTATAATAGGCCTCCACCTGGTCCGGATTGATGTTCGGCGACATGGTGATGGGGATATCCGCCCCGTTGTTCTTTATTCTCAACAGCTCCCGGCGGATGCCTTCGAATTGCCTTCGCCTTTCGTCGTTCATAATCACGTCCTCCTGGTACGGCACCCAGGAGACGGCGTCGATGTCGAACAGTTTTTTCATCAGCCTTTGGTAGGCAACGCCGGTCTCTTTGGTGAAGAACCAGGTCCAGTTGAAATTGAGGCTGTCCGCGCCAAAACGCTTGCTGATGTCGATCAAACTGTAAATGTGCTCAAAGTTATAGGGGCTGACGGTGCCGCGCACGCGAATAATCGGTTTTTTCTTTCCCTGCCTCTTTTTTTCTTCATGCAGCGCCTGAATGCCTTTTTCCAACATGTTAAAAGTGCCTTTCAGTCCCCTGACGCTGTCGTGAACTTCCGGCGGGCCGTCGATGGAAACGATGATGTCGTCCAGCCCGGCTTCGACGATCTCTTTGGCGTATTTTCTGGTGTACAAACCGTTGGTGTTCACCTGGGCGGTCATGCCGCGGCGTTTGATGTGACCGATTAACTCGATAATGTCTTTGTACATGAATGGCTCGCCGCCCCACAGGTAAATGTTGGGTTTGTATCTTTGCACTTCATCGACCATAGCCTTATAATCGTCCACGCTCACCGTCTGCTGAAAGAACTCCACCGGGGCGTATTTTGCATCGCCCTCTTTATGGCCTTCGCGTGGCTGGCCGCACATTTTGCAGCGGAGGTTGCAGGCATTGGTCAGCTTGATGCAGATACATCCCGGCGCGCTGGCGTAGCCTTTGCGCAGGTAATAATCATATTTGGCCGTAAATCCGTTGCGCACCGTGATCCTGGCCTTATAGGCAGCCAATTGCGGATTTTTTGCCGTTAATTTTGCGATTTTTAAAAGTCGGGCCATAGCATCCTCACTTTAGGTCATGCAATACGAATATGACTTAGACAACATAAAAATGCGGCAAGATCGATACCTCTTAATTGTAGTAAATTTTTGTGAAATTGAGTAAAAGAAATTTTCAATGAAAGGATTAAAGATTGGAGTGTGTAAAATACAACAGGTGCCGAAATGAATGTGATTCCACTAAAAAGGATAGAGAACAGACTCCGGGGAGATTGATGTCAGGTTCTCACGGATGATTTTATCGGGTAAACGACGATCTTATCCTCTTCGCTGCCGTAGTAGACCAGCTTGGACAAGTCGGCCAGCTTGCCGACAAAAAACATATAGACCCACGGCGGAATCATTTTGGATGCGCACCCCCTGATAAGCACCCTTTTATTGCGAAAGCGTTCCCAATCGTAATCATTCACTTTGCGGTAAAATTGCTCTTCGAACAGTGCGCCGTTGGTGAAAAAATCGGTCGGATCGAGTATCTCGTAACCTGACAATTCTCAGCACCTGAAAGAAGAGCCGCAGCCGCAGGAGCGGGTGGCTTTTGGATTCACAAAAGTAAAGCCGCCGCCCATCATGCTTTTATCATAATCCAGTGTTGCGCCGTTGATGTAGAGCATGGCCGTTTCGTCAACCAGCACCCTGACGTTGTCGAAATCGAATTCAAGATCGAATTCCGATTTTTCGTTATCAAAAGCCATTTGGTAGGACATACCCGAGCATCCGCCCGGCACGACACCTATACGAAGATAAAGATCGTGCTCTTGTTCTTGCGCCATCAGCCGTTTGACCTCTGTGATGGCGTCAGGAGAAACATGAAATTCCACTTGTGTCTCAACCGGATTTATGCTATCTGCCATGAGGATTTCTCCTTGTATATAAAAAAATGAAATAACCAGGATTCGTAAAACGAAAAAAAAGACAGATCGTCAGGCAGGATTAAATGATATCGAGAGCCTGTTCGATCCGTTCCTTGAAAAAAGAAAAATCTCTTTTGCCTAAAATATATTCTTTCTTTACGCCATTTTCATCATATAAAAAAGTCGCCGGAAGTCCACCGTTCCAGGCCGGATCGACCATGTTGATAAAAGCCTGATCGCTGGCGACATCCTTGACATATATTTCAAAATTAACATTATGCTTTTTTATGAACGGCAAAATTTTCGATTCGATCTCGTCCGGGTAATCGGCGCTCAAGCCGACGAATTCGATGTTTTTGTCTTTGTAGGCATTTTTAAGCCGCACCAAATCGGGGAACTCTTCCGCGCATGGCACGCACCATGTGGCCCAGACATTCAAAAACAGCGTTTTTCCCTGCCGGTTTTCGATCAGCTCCTTAAAACCCTTCTCATCCAGCTTTTCTATTTGGTTGTAAGAATCGCTTTGAATCCGGGCGTTCTTTTTGTCATTGCCGCATGCGGCTATAAAATAGACAGCAACATAGAGAGCGAAAAAGAGCGCCTGTCGATTTAACATCATACCTTTTTTATCGTGCATCCGAACGCTTTTGTCTCTTTTTCCGAAACCTGCTCGCTGGCAAGGATTTCATCCAGGGCCTTTTTCAACGAATTCGATTTTACCTGATCCGGCCTTCTCGAATCGTCGATGCTGCCGTGATAAAGGACGTTGAAATTCGTGTCGAGCACATAAATTTCCGGCGTTACGCTCGCCTCAAGCTTGTCGGCTATGACATTATTCTCGTCTTTAAGAATGGGAAACAACAGCCCATTTTCCGCGGCGTGTTTTTTGACTTCGTCTACGCTTTCGGTCTTGTTCGAGTTAATGCCAACAAATGCGACGCCTTTTTGAGTATAATCCTCATAAAGAGCTGCCATTCGCTCGTTATAGGCATTGGATACCGGGCACCTGGTGGCGATGAACATGAGGACGATTGCTTTCGCCTCTTTATAATCGCTTAAAGCGTGCTTTTCGCCCTTATAATCGGCTAATGTAAAATTTTCCACCCGTCCGGCATCAGCGGCGAGCAACTGTGTTGATATGGAAAACAATAAAGTGATAACGAGGGTTAGGAATCGCCTTTGCACATAATTCACCGTCATAATTGACCTCCTGTTTTTGTTATGCATTGGTATAAAAACAATGTTGCCGCCAAAATATTCCTGACAAACAGGAGGGAAATCGGTGGGTGTTGCATGATGCGATATGTCTGACGATGAGAAGGTATTCTGGCTGTTTTTCAACGGCCTCTTAAGAAGCAGGATCGAAAAGAAGTGGCTTGAGTTACGCTCACTCAAGGCACTCTAATTACTCCAAGTACTCAAGGCACTATCTAAAATTCCTGGCTTTTCCATAGAGGATGTGTAATCGGACACCTGTGATGGGGACCAAGATGGATAGCCGGATCATCCTGCGATTGCCCTCTCCCGTTTCCCCTGCCATTTTGACGACGGCCTATTTCCCCTCTTTTTGCATCAGGTCTCTGGCGTACGCATTCACACTGGCCACGATGCCCATCAAGCCCTGTCCCTTGCCCATGGACAGGCGGTTGTCAAAAATTTCATAGACCACTTCCGGAGGAACGTCTGCAATTTCCTCAGCCGATAAGCCGGACAGCGATTCGTCCAGGATGACGGCTAATGCCCGTGCCGAAAGTGCTGACGGGTTGGTGACGGCGAAATATAATTTCACCCCATTCCCCTCACGCGGAACGACCCACACATAAGTTTCGGATTCGCAAAATGGAACCAGGCGTTCGCGCGGATAAGGCGCCGTAGCGATTTCCGGCGGCACATTTTCATATCGGTTTGCATATTCCATCAACAAATCAATGCGCTCGCCGATGTTATCGGTCAGCTCAAAAAGCTCGATCACCTTTGCCAGTTTTTCCGGTAGCTTTTTCATACGAGTCCTTGTGGCAAGAAAATAACGGCATCAGAATAGATATTTTTTTAAACATTCCTAAGCACAATCTATTTCAACTTTTATTATAAGGCAAAATATATAAAACATTTCGATGTATTCGGATGTTGTAATTCATGTCTGGCAGGTGGTCATTGCAAGTATTCCGGCTAATCACCAGTGCCCAGTGAATGATTACGGAATGAAGCCAGCCGGTAAATAGTGTTTGGACGAAAAGCCCTTATTAGCGGTGTCATTGCGAGGAGTGAGGAACGTACGACGAAGCAATCCCCTTACTTTTCAGCAGATTGCTTCGGCAAAAAACGCCTCGCAATGACAGCAAATTTTCAAATTGAATAGTTATCGTTCAAACTCTAAATAAGTGCTGGCGTGTCAGGATAAGAATAATTACATTTAATTTGTGAACCTAATAGAGAAAAGGACTTGATATGCAGCTTGTCGGCAAGACGGTCGAGGCCACTTATAACGCGATGAAAGAGCGTCTGAAGGAATTTGTGCCCGACGTCGAATTACGTTACAAAGCAGAGCTGGCGTGGAGGATTGAACAACTCAAAAAAGAGAAAAATGCCGTCATACTCGGCCACAACTATATGGAGCCTGCTCTCTATCACACGGTGCCCGATTTCACGGGTGATTCATTGGAGCTGTCCAGAAAAGCGGCAACGACAGATAAGGACATTATTGTGTTCTGCGGCGTGCGCTTTATGGCCGAGACAGCCAAGATTTTGAGTCCGGATAAAACCGTGCTCATCCCATCGCCAAAAGCCGGCTGCTCGCTGGCCGAAAGCATAACGGCAAAAGATGTCAGAAGCTTAAAGTCGAGATTCCCCGGTGTGCCCGTGGTGACTTATGTGAACACTTATGCTGAAGTGAAGGCTGAGACCGATATCTGCTGCACCTCCAGCAATGCCGCCAAAGTGGTCGCATCCCTGGATTCGGATCGGGTGATTTTTTTGCCGGATGAATACCTGGCTCAAAACGTGGCGCGCGAAACGGGGAAATCCATTATTTTCCCCACCAAAGATCCTGTAAAAAGCCTGAAAAAAGGAAATGGAGTGGATTACCAGCTCATTGGCTGGAACGGTCGATGCGAGGTGCACGAACAGTTTACGGTGGAAGATATTGTGAATGTCCGAAAGCAATTTCCAGACACCATCGTTTTGGCGCACCCGGAATGCCGTCCGGAAGTTGTCGAAGCGGCGGATTTCTCCGGCAGTACCACTGCGATGATCAGGTACGTACGAGAATCGGGCGCCAAAAGATACCTTTTATTGACCGAGTGCAGCATGGGCGACAATATCATCGCCGAAAATCCTGAAAAAGAAATGTTGCGGTTGTGCAGTATCCGTTGTCCCCACATGAACGAGATTACCCTGGAAGACACCCTGGAGGCATTGGAAAAAACCCAGTATGTTGTCGATGTGCCGGAGGAGATCAGGCTGAGAGCAAAGAAAGCGGTTGACAGGATGCTTGAGATCGGCTAAGAGTTGTGATTGCAAATAAAAAAGGCTTTGCTGCGCAATTTTAGGCAGCAAAGCCTTTTTATTATTTTAACCGATTCGGCTTAATGAACCGAGAACACGATTATTGTTCCGGTGCCGGTTCTGCGGCTGTGGTATCCGCTGGAGCCATTTCTTCCACTTGGGTTGTGTCGGCCTGCATCATTTCTTCTTGTTCTGCCGGCGGTTCCTCTTTGGCAGAGTTGCAGGCTATATTCACTAGCCCGAACATGAACAGTACAACCAGAGAGACCATAAGCCATCTCTTCAGATTTGCTGTCATAGTTACCTCCTCGAGATTTTGGGTGACATGTCTTACTGCTAGCTTTTTGTTAGTACGCCTAAATTCTTACTGCTCTAGCCTTGGTTTATTAAATTAAGGTAAAGTTATCACGTTAAAAGCGTAAAATCAACAAAAAATTTTAAATTATCAAGTTTTTATTTAACCTGAATAATTCATAGCAACAAAGTCACAAGGGCACAAAGCTGCACAAAGACATAAAAAATAAGAATAGCGAAATTGTTTAAAAAAAATTTATGAAAAAACTTTGTTTGAACTCCAGGCTATTCTGGAGTTGAATATTCCTCGTGTCCTGGTGCCCTGGTGGCAAAAGGTCCTGAATAATGAGGCTTAAATTTACTCTTGATTTATGGCTTGAAAAAATGCGGCGAATTTGGTATTATTATTTCCAACTGATGAAAAATCGAGTGTGAGTAGTGAGCGACGACAATCAAAATATCAGAGTCCTTCCGGAAAACGTCATCAACAAAATCGCCGCGGGCGAGGTGATCGACCGGCCCTCTTCGGTGGTCAAAGAGCTGGTCGAGAACTCGATCGATGCCCAGGCCGACCGGATTACCGTTCATCTCAAGGACGGCGGCAAAACGCTGATCCAGGTAATCGATAATGGCGTCGGCATGCCGGAGGAAGACGCCATTATGTCTTTCCAGCGGCATGCAACTTCAAAGATCCGTACTTTTCGGGATATCGAGCGCATTCACTCCCTCGGTTTTCGCGGCGAGGCTTTGGCAAGCATTGCCGCGGTGTCGCGTGTCGAATTGAGCGCCATTCCCAGGGGTCAGATCGAGGGAAGCTCCATACACATCGATGCCGGGGTCATCCGTAAGCTGGAAAAAACCGGCGGCAACCCCGGTACATCCATTTCCGTGAAAAATATCTTTTATAATACCCCGGCCAGGCGCAAATTCCTCAAAGCCGACCAGACCGAGTACCGGCATATATTGTCCATAATGAACCGCTTTACCCTGGGCTACCCGGCGATTGGTTTTACGCTGTTTCACGACGGCCACGAAGTCTTTAACCTCAAACCCGCATCGCTTGATGTACGAATCGGCGACGTATTGGGCAAACGCACCGGTGAAAACCTCATTGCCATCGACGACGATAATGCCGTTGCACGCGTTTCGGGCTATATCGGCAATTTGGATATCATGCGCAAATCGCGCAACGACCAGTATTTGTTCGTCAATCAAAGATACATCGTGGATCGTACCTTGAACTTTGCCGTTGCTTCCGCTTTTGGCGATGCTATTCCAAAAGGCGCTTATCCGCTTTATGTGATCTTTCTGGATATTGCCCCGGATCGCGTGGACATCAATGTGCATCCGACAAAAACCGAGGCCAAATTTTTGGAACAGCAGATACTTTTTACCATAATGCGCGGCAGCGTCAAAAGAGCGTTGACCAGCGACAACGCGGTTCCTGAGCTGCGCACCCACGCCAGGACGGAGTCATCCGGCTTTAAACGATTTGAAACGTCCATTGCGGTCGAAATGAAGAATTTTCGCGCGGAACAGATTGGCATAGATTTCGACGACACCACCTCTTCATCCGGTTTTGCCCTGCAGCCCGAGGATCCAAAACGGCTCATATCCCCTTTTTCCATATCGCCGGCGCCAGCCCCTTCGGAACAGCCGAAGGAATCGGTGCTTGTCTGGCAGTTACACAATAAATACATCCTGTCGCAAATCAAGAGCGGCCTCATCGTCATAGATCAGCATGTGGCGCATGAACGCATTCTCTATGAAAAAGCGAAAAAAAGTTTCGAGCAAAAAGAAGGCGCTTCCCAGCAACTGCTCTTTCCCCAGACCATCGATTTATCCGCTGAAGATTTCGATTATTTGATGGACATTTTGCCGTTTTTGGGCAAGCTCGGTTTCCAGATAAAAGGATTTGGCGGGCGCACGATTGTGATCGAAGGCGTCCCTGCGGGAATGCGCGTGGGTTCCGAAGACAGGATTTTGCTCGATATACTCGATGAGTACAAAAAGAAGCTGACCACGGAAATCGATATTCGCGAGCGCGTGGCCAAAAGTTTTTCCTGCCGCTCGGCGATCATGGCGGGAGAACGATTGACGTCCGCAACCATGAATGCGTTGATCGACCAGCTTTTTGCCTGCGAAAATCCATATTACTGTCCACATGGCCGGCCGGTTATGGTCACTATTTCCATCGATGAGCTTGACAAAAGATTTGACCGAAAATAAAGTCCTGATGATCGTGGGGCCGACGGCCGTGGGCAAAACGGCGGTGTCCCTGCGGCTTGCTAAAGCGCACAGCAGCGAAATCGTCTCGGCCGACTCGCGCCAGGTCTACCGCTATATGGATATTGGCACGGCC
>METF01000085.1:0-3242 GCA_001771235.1 Candidatus Zhuqueibacterota bacterium RBG_16_48_16 | reverse complement strand
TGCATCGGTCTATTGCAGCAAAAGGGAGTGCACCCCGTTGTCGTCGGCGGCTCGGGATTCTACATCCGGGCGCTGGTAGACGGTCTCTTTGCCCCCAAGATTTCCGATCCCGGGGTGAAAGAAAAATGGCGGCGGCGCATAAAAAGCGATGGAAAAGAGGCTGTTTTTGCGGCATTGGCCAAAGTCGATCCGGTCACAGCCGGCAGGCTTCACATCAACGACACCCAGCGCATCGTTCGCGCCCTGGAAGTTTTCGAGATCACCGGCAGGCCGATTTCCGACTATCGCCAACAAGAAGCCATACCGCCTCGTTTTTGCCCGCTGTTTGTCGGGCTAAAGCTGCCACGAGAGGTTTTGTACCATCGAATTGATGAACGGGTAGATGAAATGATAAAGGCCGGATTGGTGGATGAAGTCGAGTCTTTAAAACAGAGAGGATACGGCCCGGAGCTCAACTCGCTGCGCACTGTCGGTTACGCGGAAGTATTCGACTATCTCAGCGGCTTGATATCGAAAGAAGAGATGGTCGAGCTCATCAAGCGACATACAAGACAGTACGCCAAACGCCAGATGACCTGGTTCCGCAGAGATGAGCGAATTCACTGGCTTGCCGCAGACGACAAATCGGCGGAAGAGATTGCTGATGAAATAATCGGTAATCCACTTTTTAAGGTAAATCCTTAGGCAGCGTAGTTTTTTGCCACAAAGACTCGAAGACACAAAGGCTCTCAGTGATTTTTTCGGTAACCGATCATAGATGCTCAATTACTCGACCTTTATGGAAAAGTCAGCTATTTTAGATAGTGCCTTGAGTGTCTAGAGTAATTGGAGTGCCTTGAGTGAGTGTAACTCAAGCCACTTCTTTTCGATCCAACTCCCGAAGAGGCTTTCAAAAAACACCCGGATTACCCTGTGATTGGGTACATTTTTTGTGCTCCTTGGAGGCTTTGTGTCTTGGTGGCTGAACAGTTGCCTTTTTGGGCGCGACTTTACTTTTTAGACGAGGATGACAGGATCGTACAGAATAAACAAGGATATTGATCTACATGCAAAAAATCGTCGAATGCGTGCCAAATTTTAGCGAAGGTCGTGATGAGGCAAAAATAAACCTCATCACCGAAGCCATTCGAGCCGTCGAGGGCGTCTCGTTGCTGGATGTCGATCCGGGAAAAGACACCCATCGAACGGTGATGACCTTTGTCGGGCCGCCGGCAGCGGTTGCCGAAGCGGCTTTTGCGGCCATCGCCAAAGCGGCGGAGGTGATCGATATGCGCCGGCACAGCGGTGCTCACGCGCGATTGGGCGCCACCGACGTCTGCCCGTTTGTGCCCGTCGCCGGGGTGACGATGGCGGAATGCGTCGATCTGGCGAAAAAGCTGGGAGAGCGCGTCGGTCGGGAGCTGGGAATTCCGGTCTACTTGTATGAAGAAGCCGCCTTGCAGCCGGCTCGAAAAAACCTGGCGGACATACGCGCCGGTGAATATGAAGGCTTGCCGGAAAAGCTGGCCATGCCGGAATGGAAACCTGATTTTGGCCCGACGACATTCAATGCCAAATCCGGCGCAACGGTCATCGGCGCCAGGGAGTTCCTGATTGCCTATAATGTGAATCTGAATAGCCGCGACGTGAAAATCGCCAAAGAGATTGCTTTTAATATTCGCGAGACCGGGCGGCTGCAACGCGATGACAACGGCCAGGTCGTGCGCAACGGGGAGGGAAATGCCCAGCGGTCGCCGGGCAAATTCCAGGCGTGCAAGGCGGTGGGATGGTATATGGCGGATTTTGGCCGGGCGCAAATTTCCATCAACCTGGTGAACTATAAAATCACCCCGCCGCATATCGTATTCGACGAGTGCTGCCGCCTGGCAGAAAAACTGGGCGCCAGGGTGACGGGCAGCGAGCTGGTCGGCTTGATCCCGCGGCAGGCGATGATCGATGCGGGCAGGCACTATTTGACCAAGCAAGGCAAAACAACCGGCGTGCCGGAATCCGAGCTGATCCACATTGCGGTTTTGTCCATGGGACTCGATGATTTGTATCCTTTTGAAGCTGAGAAAAAAATCATTGAGTACCGGATCGCCTCGCCGGCCAGACTGGCGAAAATGAAGCTCGACGATTTGATCAACCTGCTCTCCACCGATTCACCGACGCCGGGAGGCGGCAGTGTTGCGGCTCTATGCGGATCGCTCAGCAGCGCATTGTCGTCCATGGTCGCCGCCCTCACTTTTGGCAAGAAAGATGAAGCAGGAAACAATTCGGAGATGGGTGAGCTGGGACAAAAGGCGCATGAGCTGAAGGATCGGTTTTTGGCCGATGTGGATCGTGATGCCGAAGCGTTCGATAAGGTGACGGCTGCCTGGCGGCTGCCGAAAAAGACCGACGACGAGATCGCCCGGCAGAAGGTGGCGCTGCAAGAGGCGACAAAAGAGGCCACAATGGTTCCCTTTGAAGTGCTGCAAAAATCGCGAGAGGCTGTCGAGCTGGCTGCGCGGGTAATCGACAAAGGCAATATCAATTCCATCAGCGATGCCGGTGTGGCGGCCTTAACGGCGAGGGCGGCCGCAGAGGGCGCTTACATGAACATCCTCATTAACTTGAAAGAGATTGCGGATAGGGAATTTCAAAGCGATCTGTTATCTCGCGCGCAAAAGCTGCGAGATGAGGTGATCACTCTCGCCCGGTCAGCCGTCGATAAGGTTAATGCTAAATTAGACTTTTAAAGTCACCACAAAAATAAATTTCTAGTTCGTAGTTCAAGCTTTAGCTTGCTAACCAGCCTGAAGGCTGAACTACAAACTGAAAAGTAAAATCCACAACCCCTGTCCCATAGGGACCTAATGTTTGTAGACACCGAAAAAACCCACAATTCCAGTCCCGAGGGACGAAATGTTTGTAGATCTCTCGATCCTTTTATCAAACCTTTCACCATTTTCAAACATCCCGTCCCTATCGGGACGGAGGCTTTTAACTTGTTGGTTGCTACAAACATCATGTCCCTGACGGGATTGTCGGTGCGGCTGTCATTCTCTTGAGAATCTTTGTAATAGTGTGCTGATGACTGCTAAAATAGAATTTGTTTTCAAAAGCAGCTCTGATCCTTATTCCGATATTGTGCGTCCTGGAACAAAGATTCCTAAAGGAATGACAGGAGGCGTTTCGGCTGGCAGTGACCTCATTTCCCGCAAAAGGTATTCGTCTGGCTCGACGGCGAGCGATGAAGCCAAATTCAACCGGTTTATACA
>METF01000084.1:10195-11493 GCA_001771235.1 Candidatus Zhuqueibacterota bacterium RBG_16_48_16 | reverse complement strand
CCGGCCGGTTTTGACGTTCATAAAGAAGATATTTTCATCGGCAAGCAGAACGAGTTATTACTGCACATCGATTCGCGCCTGGATTTCGAAAATTCCGTGCCGCTTTACCTACGACCAGGGGGCATTCCGGTTGCCGGCGCGGGAATATTGGGCGACGTCATATTCACGGCGAACGAAGAGCCTTTTACTACGGCGAAGCAAGAGACTCCTCGGCAGCCGTTCGCCGATTTTGTCCGTAGCCAAAAAATAAAAGGAGTCGAGTGGATCCCGGATCGCCGGTTGTACGGCATGGATGAGGAGCAGTTGCAGCAAGCCATAACCCAGGACCTTGCTGCGGCTGTCGATTTGAAAGCCAATGTATTAAGGCTGTTTCCTGAGCCTCCGCCGCCTTCTGTTTTTGAGAAATGCGACAGTCTGGGTCTCCGGCTGCTGGTCGATGTCCCCATTCTCAATGTGCCGCCCAAAATTTGGGAAGATGGGGTTTACATGAAAGATGCGATTTCCGTTTTGCAGGAAACCATAATCGCGCTGAGGAATCATTCTTCGATCATGGCCTGGGGCCTGGGATCGGGACAGGTCGGCAATAATGTTCGCGTGCTCCGGGCGCTCGAACAGCTTGCCGCTGCGGCCCGCGAGCTGGATGACCGGCCCGTCTATGCTTCGTTTGCCGTCCCGATACAGGCCGGGACAAAGGCGCCTGTTGACATGCAAATCCTGGAAATGGCTGTTGGTAATATGGAAAAGCTCATCAACGGTACGCTTGAGATCAACGCGGAAATCCCCGCCGTTTTTAAGCTGACCTTTCCTGTGCCTCGTTACGATGACCAGGCCAGCCTCGCCGAACAGCAGCAGGCCATCGAAGCCGCACAATGGATTGAAAAGGCAAACAGCATAAAAAGTCTATCCGGCATTATAATCAGTCCGCTGCGCGACTGGTACGGCGATACGCCGCATGCGCAGTGGGGCGCCCGGCGGCAGGCAAACGAATTTACCGCCGGACTGGTGGATGCCGGCGGCAGGAGAAGGCCGGCTTTTGAGGTGGTGCGGGCGGCTTTTCAGGCCGTCGAGCAGTCTGTTGCTGCCGCCAATACCGGCAAAAATGGGATGACCATTATTTTTCAGGTGGTCAGTTTCGTGTTGCTTTTGCTGGTATTGTTTTTCTTCAAAACAGACAGAAGGTTGAGAAGCCACCTCAGGCGGGTTTTCCTCTATCCTCACGGCTTTTATACCGATCTTTGTGAAAACCGGCGGGTGAACCCGTTTCTCACAGGTTTTATCGGCTTGGCCGTTGTCATGAC
>METF01000084.1:0-10057 GCA_001771235.1 Candidatus Zhuqueibacterota bacterium RBG_16_48_16 | reverse complement strand
GGCCCTTTGCTCTCTGCTGATCGGCGTTGCGGCGATTTTGTTCGCTTTTATAATCAAAATTCAGGTGCTCATACAGGGCCGGTTTATAAGATTATCGCAAATTATCACCTTTTTGTACTGGGTGCCGGCCAATGTCCTGTTCGCCCTTCCGTTTGCCGTGGTGTTGTACAAGCTTTTGGTCCAGGCTTCTTTTGTAAAACCGGCGCTGGTCTATATTGCCGTGATATATCTCTGGTTTGCCGTGAGGCTTTTCCGGGGGGTCAAAGTGGTGCTGGAATTTTCGCTCATAAAGGCGATGCTGTTTTTTATTGTCGTGTTCGGTATCCCTCTTTCACTCGCCTTCCTTTATTTGAACGGCAGCAGGTCGTTGCTTGCTTATATCGAATATTTCTACCTGATTCTTTCCTCCGGATAATAGATTTGAAATACCCAACAGAATTATTTGTCGGGTTATGGAAAAGCAAAAGTTCGTAGTCCAGCCTTTAGGCTGAAATTCTCAAGCTAAAGCTTGAACTACAAACAAAAACCCCCCAACATGTACTTACGAAATGCAGTACCAAGCTACACCAGGTTGATCCTTTGTGAGCCTTGGTGTTTTGGTGTCTTCGTGGCGAGAACTTATCGGGGGGAAATTGTGCTTGACTTTTGGTGGCAAGGATGGTATCTTGACACGCTTTAAAAAGGAAAAAACCACGATTCCACGAATTTTGTCATGTTTCAAACAATCAATTCGTGAGATCGTGGTTTTTAGAATGGACTCAAAATTTGCAGCAAAGAAATTTTTGCGTGGCGCATCGTGTATCTTTCTGAATTGACATTGACGGGTTTTAAATCATTTGCCAGGAAAACCAATGTCGTTTTTCGCGGCGGGATAACGGCCATCGTCGGCCCCAACGGTTGCGGCAAAAGCAATATCGTCGATGCGATCCGCTGGGTCATGGGCGAGCAGCGCAGCGGCGCCTTGCGAAGTGACAAGATGGAAAATGTCATTTTCAACGGCTCGGAAAGCGCCAGGCCCGTGGGGATGTCCGAAGTATCCCTCAAGATGGAAAACAACAAAAACCTGCTGCCCATAGACCATCCCGAAGTGGTCATTACCAGGAGGCTTTTCCGCTCCGGGGAAAGCCAATATTTTGTCAACGGCAGCCAGTGCCGGCTGAAGGACATTGTCGATCTGTTCATGGATACCGGCGTGGGTCCCGGCACCTATTCGGTTATCGAGCTGGCGCAGGTGGAGCGCCTTTTGAACGGTAAAGAGGAGGAGCGGAGAAAGATCTTTGAAGAGGCCGCCGGTATCACCAAGTATAAATTGCGACGCAAAGCCACCTTCCGCAAGCTCGAGGCCACCGAGAAGGATTTGATCCGTGTGGAGGACATTATTTCCGAAGTGGACAAATCCGTGCGCTCGTTGAAAAGACAGGTGGAAAAGGCGCAACGGTTCCAAAAGGTCAGCGAAGAGCTTAAAAAGATCGAGATCGTGCTGGCGACTTATGAATACAACCGGATTTTAACTGAGCTGGAGCCGCTTAAAACAAAACTGTCTTTGGTCGTCGATGAGCGTGAAAGCGCTTCATCCAGCCTGGCGCAACAGGACTCCGACTATGAGGCCACGCGGGCGGCCTTGCTTGATCTTGAAAAAAAGATCACTGCCGAGCAAACGACTCACAATGAGCAGGTGAAAGAGTCACAGAAATTTGAAGAACGTATACTGGTCAACAGCGAGCGCATTCGCTCGCTGGAGGAAGCGATCGCTCGCAATAGACTGGAAGGAGAAGGCTTTTCAAAACGCCTGGAAAGGCTAAACGATCAGCTTCGCACGATCACGGGGAAATTGGAAAAATCAAAACAGGCTTTAGCAGAAAAGAACGCCGAATACAACCAGGTGGACGGGCAATTGCAGGAGCTGCGCAAAATTTATGAGCAAAAGCGCGATCTCGCCCGCGCCACGGAAGCGGAATACCTGAGCACCACGGAAGAATTGGGCCAGATACAAAATGAGGGTGAGCGGCTGAAGGCCGCCGGCGAAAGCCTGAGCCAGCGCCTGAAACAGATCGAGTCAGAAGAAAAACAGGCCACCCGACGGCTTGAACAATTGGAGAATCTGATTGCAGAAGCGCATACGAAAGCATCAGGTTTTGAGTCAACGCTGAATGAGCATGCGACGGAATACGACTCGAAGGAAAAGACGCTGGAAAGACACCGGGCCGTTCTGGAAAGCCTGCAAAGGTCGCTGTTGCAGGAGCAAAACAAGATCGACAACCTGGAAAACCAGGCAGAGCTTCTGAAAAGAATCATAGAAAATTATGACGACTATCCTGCCGGGGTGAAATTTTTATCCACTTCCGAGAGCGAAAAATTCTCATCCTACGGTCCATTGGCCAATCTCATTCTGGTGCAGCACCAATATCGATCGGCCATTGCGGCAGCGCTTGGCGAAGCCGCGACCTTTCTTTTGGTGGAAAACTCTGATATCGCCTTTTCCGGGATCGGGCTTTTGCAGCAGGAGAAAAAGGGCGTCGTCTCGTTTTTGCCGCTGAAAAAAATAAAGCTCGCGCCGCCATCTCATCCACAAGTCGAGGATTTGGGTGTCGTCGGCTGGGCGAGCGAGCTGGTGAGAACGGATAAAAAATTCCAGCAGCTTGTGGATGGTCTTTTAGGCAGCTTCCTGGTGGTTCAGGATATACAAACCGCACACCGCATCCGGGGATCGGAGAGTCTTAAAAACATCCATCTGGTGACGCTGACGGGTGAAGTTTTGTACCAATCGGGACGGGTTAAAGGAGGAAGCTATTCAAAGAGCCAGTCCGAGCTGGTTGGTCGCAATCAACAGCTAGAGTCCCTGGAAAAAGAAATCACGGCGCTGCGCACGGTTTGTGAGGAAAGGCAGGGGAAAATCGCCAGCCAGGAGCAGGAAATAGAGCGCTTGAGAAACGACCTGGAGCGGCTGACATCTGTGATAAAAAAGGCGGAAGATGATCTCTCTTTGGCAAAAATAGAAGTCGAGCGGTTGAAATTTGAGCACCAGTCGTTGATAGAAGCAAATAAGCAGCGTACCGATGAAAGAAGACAATTGTCGGATCGATCCGGCCAGTTACAGGTCAATTTAGAGGCTCAAAATTACGGCTCCGAAGATTTGCAGGCAAAGCGAAAAAAGTTGGCGGAAAAGGCGAGCGCTCTCGCAAACGATCTGGCAAAAACGGAACAAGAGCTGAATGACTTTGCTCAAAAAGCCGGAACGGTGAGCGTCAAGGTCGCCGAGCTCAAGAGCGATTACAACGCTATGGAGCGGGAATGTGATTCCGTCAACGAGCAAATCCGCGAGACCGAATCGCTCATCGCAGTAAGAGATGGTGAGACGGCGAAGGCAAGTAACGAGATCGACGAATTAAAGCAGGTCAATGAAGAGTACCAGTCCCGTATCAGCTCGCTAAAAGAAAAAATCGAAGCATCGCAAAAGCAATTGGATGAATTGACCGACCGGCAGTATGAAACCAACGCTAAAATAGCCGAGCAGGAAAAAAGCATTAAAAGCGTGCGCAGCAAATCCAACGAGCTTTCCGAGTCCGTCCATCAGTTGGAAATGCGCGTTTCGGAGCTGCGCCTGAGAGCGGAAAACCTCAAGGAAAGGATGTGGGAAGAATTCGAGTGTGAGCTGCAGAGAGAAGCTGCTGCCGATGGCTTTAACGTTCAGGAGGCGCGGGAATCCATAGAAAAGCTGCGCAATCGCATCAAATCCCTGGGGCCGGTAAATTTGCTGGCGCTCAAGGAATTCGAGCAGGAAAAGGAGCGGCTGGATTTCCTGCTGACCCAAAAAGATGACCTGCTCAAGGCGAAGCGGAATTTGACCGAGACCATCGATATTATCAACAATACGGCGCGCGAACGCTTTATGGCGACGTTCGAGCAGGTGCAAAAGAACTTTGCGCAAGTCTTTAGCGCCTTTTTCGCCGGCGGACGCGCCAGCCTGGTCCTTCGCGAAGGCAACGATCCGCTGGAATCGGAAATCGATATTTACGCCACACCGGGCGGTAAAAGGCTTGCGTCGCTGCAACTGATGTCCGGCGGCGAAAAGTCGTTGACCGCCATTTCCCTGCTGTTTGCCATTTACCTGGTCAAGCCCAGCCCCTTTTGCATTTTTGACGAGGTCGACGCTCCATTGGACGATGAAAACGTCATCCGCTTCAGCCGAACGCTAAAAGATTTTACCGGCGACACCCAGTTTATTGTCGTCACCCACAACAAGCTGACCATGAGAGCTTCCGATCAACTGTACGGCGTTACTATGGCTGAAAAAGGTGTTTCCAAAGTTGTTTCCGTTACATTTGATTCTTTAAAAGACGAGCGGCTCGAGGCCGAGCCGGTAACCGCGACCCATTAAAAAGGAGGAGCGCGATGAACATGTTGAAAGGACACTCATCGCGGTGTTTTGTATTTGCGTTCTTTATTTCGATTTTTTTTTGCCAGTCGTTTCGTGCGCTGGCGCAAGACTCGACCGGAACAGACAAAAACTTTACTTTTACTTACGATTATAATCGATTCCGTTACTCGGACAGCCTGGTTTATGTGGAATACTATATCGTTGTCTACCGGGATATTTTGAAATATATGCCACAGGAGAATAACTATGTGGCGGAATTCATAAGTGCCGCCGAGGTGTGGCAGAGCGATTCGCTCGTGTATACGCAAAAGATGCTTAACAGAAACAGCGTCGATTCTCTGGAACAGATCCGGGACAACCAGAGGATTTATTCGGCGAACAGGTTTGCGCAGGCGCCCGGCAATTACCAGGTCAAAATCAGCATCGATGACCAAAACGCCGACTCTTACAAGGAGCACCAATTCGACCTCCGGCTCGATTCTTTTTCCAATGACAGCCTGAACATCAGCGACATCCAACTGGCGAGCCAGATCCAACGGGACACCACGAAAAGCATGTATGTGAAAAACGGTTACAAGATCAATCCCAATCCGGATCGTCTTTATGGACTCGGCTTGCCCATACTGTTTAGTTATGCGGAAATGTACGGTTTGGAGCCATCCGCCGATGCGGAGCGAAATCAATACAAGGTTGGCTATAAAATTTTGAATTCCGATGGCATGGAGGTCAAATCGGTTGAAGGCAAGCTGAGGGACAAACCGGGCGAATCGGCCGTGGAAGTCAACCGCTTGAACGTTGTCACCCTGGTTTCCGGCCCTTATGTCTATGTCATGGAGGTCGAGGATTTGGCGACAGGGGGAAAGGCGATGGCGGAGAAAAAGTTTTTTGTTTACCGCGAGGCGGATTTTAAAGAGGGCGGTCTGGCATTTGAAAAGAAGGAAGAGGTTGCGGGAGTCGGCAGCCCCGGCATCGATGCTTCGCGTTATGATATCATGAGTGAGAAAGAACTGAACCAGGAATTTGACTGGGCGCAATATATTGCGACGCCTGATGAAAAAAAATTTTATAAAACGCTCAACCATGAAGGCAAAAGGACGTTTTTAAAGGATTTTTGGTCCAAGCGGGATGAAACACCCGGAACGCCGGAGAACGAATATAAACAGAATTATCTCAAGCGCGTCGAACATGCCAACAACTCCTTCAAAGGGCCATTCCGATCCGGCTATCGCGCCGACCAGGGCAGGGTTATGCTTGCCTATGGCTATCCTGATGATATCGAAAGATATCCCCAAACCAGCGAAAACCGACCTTACGAAATTTGGCACTATTATGCTGTCCAGGGAGGCGTCATTTTCGTTTTTGTCGATAAAAGAGATATGGGAGAAATGGAGCTTGTCCATTCAACGGCTTATGGCGAGCTTTATGACGAGTCCTGGACTCGCTGGATTCAGGTTTATTGATACCGGAGAAAACGAAGTCACCCGTATTCAAAAGAAAGCACCTTGAGGAGAGACAGATCGTGGCTGAAGTAATTCATCTCGATGTCGGGGACACGGCACCGGATTTTACCTTGCCCGCCAGCAACGGCGGGAATATATCGCTAAGAGATTATTTTGGCAAAAAGAGAGTGGTTTTATATTTTTATCCCAAAGACGACACCAGCGGCTGCACCAAAGAAGCATGTTCTTTCCGAGATAACATTGTCGACATAGAGGCAAAAGATACCGTCGTCTTTGGAGTGAGTCCGGACAGCCTCAAGTCCCACGACAATTTCATCGGCAAGTTCGATCTCAATTTCCCGCTTCTGTCGGATGAGGGCCACAAAGTCGCCGAGGCCTATGGCGCCTGGGGAGAAAAAAGCATGTACGGCAAAAAGTACATGGGCGTCATCCGCAAGACCTTTGTCATCGGCAAAGACGGCAAGCTGGAGCATGTCTTTCATAAGGTAGACGCCGACGGGCACGGCAAAGAGATCCTGGATTTGCTGGACAAATAAGTGCCCATGCAAGCCGAATTAAAATACGGACACTCTTCCTTAAAAATTGACCTGCCCGATACGATCCATTGGCAGGTGTTAAGCAAAACAATTCTATCCTCCCCCCATTCGCAAACCGACATCATCAGCCAAGCGGTAAACGATCTTGTTCTAAAGATAGAGCGTGACTCCCCGCCCCGGAATCCGTCCGTCTTGATCATTGTGCCGGACCACACGCGGCTGTGCCAGTTACCGCTTGTTTTGCCGCTTCTCACCCGGAAGCTTGAAGATGTTTTTAGCGCGCGAATTTCCATCCTCGTCGCCAACGGTAGCCACGTGCTTCAGCCGCGGGAGACGATCAAAAGCCTGGTTGGGGAGGAAATATACGACACCTACCCGGTCGAGCAACATGACTCCCGCGACCGGCAAACCCTGGTGCATGCCGGCACATCCTCTTACGGAACGCCTTTTTATCTTAATAAAAGAGTGCCTGAGGCGGATGTGGTTGTTACGGTCTCTGCCATCCTGTTTCATTATTTTGCCGGATTCGGCGGCGGCCCCAAGATGATTATGCCCGGCGTTGCCGGCTATGAGACGATCCGCATCAACCACCGCCGCACCATTGATCCCCGGACTGGCACTTTTCACACCGGCTGCAACGATGGCAATCTCGACAGCAATCCGGTGTACCGGGATTTGGTGGAAATTATGCAATTCACCCCCAGGTGTAATTCCATCCAGGTGGCGCTGGACGTGAACGGGGAGATCGTCAAAGCAGAGGCCGGTGCGCTCGTCGAGGCGCAAAGAGAAATTGTTCGATTTGTCCGGGATGCTTACAGCATTCGCCTGGAACGACGCGCCAGGGTGGTCATTGCCAGTGCCGGCGGCTTTCCCCGTGATGTCAATCTCATCCAGGCCCACAAGGCGATACATCACGCATTCCAGGCGGTCGAAGAAGGCGGCTTTCTGGTTGTTGTAGCGGAATGCCGGGAAGGCATCGGCTCGAACACTTTTATGGAGTATTTTACCGGGGGATCCGCAGCGGAGATCGGCGTGCGATTGCTCGATGATTATAAAATAAACGGCCACACGGCCCTGGCGCTAAAGACCAAAACGGAAAAGGCGCATATTGTTTTTGTCTCGTCATTGGATGAGGCAATGGTCAAGCGCACCGGCATGATTCCGGAGAAAAGCGTTGACCAGGCACTGTCCCGGGTTCTTGAAAACATTTCCGCCGGGGAGATGGGCTATATTTTGCCGCTGGCGTCACTTTTCGTACCGCATTTGGCTAAAGCTTTACCAGACCTTTGGTAATTTGTCAAAACTATTGAAACCGCCCTGAAAAATCGCAAATCGTAAATCACTCATCGTAAATCGTAGATCTAATCGGGAATGATGAATATAGAATGTTGAATGCTGAATGAAGAAGGGGGAAAGGCGTTAGAGTTTTAGTCATCTGCCATAAATAATGATCAACTTTTTGGTTCTGGCTTGCCCCGCAGGATAGCAAACATCCAACGGGGCTTGTCCAGGTTGGGTTTAGTAAAGCTAATGCAATTCTACATCCGAAGCACCAACAACACCTTTGCCCCTCGTACTGTCCCATCGATGGTCATCCTCGCGAAATAAATACCGTTGTCGACCAGTTTATTTCGCTCGTCCGTGCCGTCCCATTTGGTAAAATACTTTCCGGCATCATGCGCGCCTTCCACCAGTGTTTTCACAGGATAGCCCTGGTCGTCCAGTATGGAGATATTGACCTGCGAGATCCAGGGCAGCCAGGGAATACTATAAGCAAGCGTTGCGGCAAAATCGGTTGGATTGGCGCGAAAGGAGGTCAATTCAAAAGCTATCGGCAATGTGTTTCCGGACAGGACGCATGTTGCCGTCTGAAAATATCTCTTTTGGCCGGTAGGATAAATGGCGCCCAGGCGATAGGTAACCTGCCGGCTGCTGGCGGCGCTGTAATCACGAGCGTTGAAAGCGTAATAATTGTCATTGTTGAGTTGCACCGTCTGTCCCATATTCCCCAATACCGTGGCCACGATATCCCCCTCGCCGTCGCACACTTTTTCGATAAAATACATATACGGCGGATTGCGGCCATCGGTCAGCCATTCAAGCCATACAGCATCCTCTTGCTCAAGAGCGGTGAATAGATATGTGCCGCCGGCGGAAGCGTCCATCCGAGCCAAAGAGTGTTGATCCGCAAGCGTCAGGATCGAGTGTGATGTGAAAGATGAATTATTATAAAATGAGGATGCGGATTTGCTCAGATCATCCGCGCTTAAAATAATCGCAACAGGATGGTCGCCAGCGGATTTCGATGGAGCGTTTGTTTTGCCGACGGCCAGGGGTGTCAACATCTGCATGCACAAGAGTAGCATTGGAATTATTGAAAGGGAAGGCCTCTTCACCACGTCATCATCCTCCAAAAGCATTTATCGCAGGGGCACCATCTGTTTTGTGCTTCGGTTATTTAGCGAAATCCAGTCGTGCCCGTAACAGGCATCATCTTGAAAATGTGCAAAGGGTGCTTTATGAGCGAGCAGGAGAATAGCTGATGAGTCTTGTTTGTCAATCGCCGCGCCAATTCACGGAGCACGTCGCGACGCGCTATACCCACAACGAGCGAACAACTGACTTGACCAGCAATTAAGCTATTAAAAGTGATGAATCAAAGAAGGCGATAACATATTGTCCTGACCCAAAAACTTCAGAACAAAAGCTGCAAAGGCAGGTGGTACACAATAATAAATCGGGCAGATAATTGCAAGAGAAAAAATGATTATTTTTGAGAGATTTTTGCTCTTTAATGTCACTATATGTAATAGAAGCTGTGAAATGATTTTTTCTTGACGAGAAGGATTGTTGCGATGCTATTTGGCCTTCATTCTGCGAGGGAGAGGAAAAAGAAAAGGTACCAGGCATGGCAGGCAGAAGATCATTCAAAAACTATCTACTGCCAGGAATTTTAATTGCAAAAATCAGAGTATATTCCTAACATTCCGATCACAGGGTTATTTAAGCGCCCGGGCATCGGTGTCCGGAATTCATCATTAAACCGGAGTCTGCTCATGAAATCTTTAAGAATCATAACAACAATCATACTTCTGTTAGCACTGAATTCGGGGCAATTATCTGCTCTAGAGGATTTGATCATAAACACCTATAATCGGCCTTGTCTGAGCTTAAACGGACAATGGAATTATATAATCGATCCTTACGAGAACGGGTTTTACAATTATCGTTATGAGGCTTATGACCATTTCAAAAATCCCGGCAAAGGGGCCTATTTTATGAATGCCAAACCGGAGAATGAATCGGACCTCGTGGAATACGATTTTGACAGGTCGGATAAAATCCGGGTTCCGGGCGATTGGAATTCGCAAAAGGAGAGGCTGTTCTATTACGAAGGCACGGTTTGGTACAAAAAATCATTCGACTATAAAAAGACAAAAACTGACAACAGGGTGTTTGTCTATTTTGGCGCAGTCAATTACCAGGCCGATGTCTATTTGAACGGCACCAAACTGGGAACACATTTCGGCGGCTTTACCCCGTTCAATTTTGAAATAACCGATTTAATTAAGGAAAAGGATAACTTTTTAATCGTAAAGGCAGATAACAAGAGAAAAAAGGAAGCCGTTCCCACCCTCAATACCGACTGGTGGAATTACGGCGGCATAACCAGGGATGTCAAG
>METF01000083.1 GCA_001771235.1 Candidatus Zhuqueibacterota bacterium RBG_16_48_16 | reverse complement strand
CTTTTCAGGCCTCCTTTCAAAGACCTTTTGGCATAATGGACAGCATAGATAGAAATCCTCTCCCTGGTAGTGGATGACAATATGGGCTTTGTTCCGATTCATTTTTTTGCCGCAAACAGGATCAACATTATGTTTCATTTGCGAGCCTCCGTATGCTAAGAGAAATTTCTGTTAAAGACATACTGTCAAAGCACTCATAAATCCAACAACATTGTCATGCCGAGTCGAATGCCACCGTTCTCAGTGTTGGTGTACGTGTTCCGAGCCATCGGCATGGCGATGCACGTTTGTTTCTGTCGAATCCGAAGTCGCTTCACCGGCGGGCTGGTCAAGATCATGATGCTCTTCCATCTCATGGGGTTCGCCGGCGGTGTCATTGTGCACGCCGTGCTCATGATGATGCCCGGCTTCTTCTTCGCTCACCGGGACGGCTTTGACCGCCACGCCATGAATATAAACCATCTCGCCTCCCAGCCAGGCACCAAAGAACATCGTACCGACGCCGACCAATGCCACCACGATGTACAGCCATAATAACTTGCCAGGCAGCTTGCCCTTCAATAATACCCGCCATACAACCAACAAAAGAATGATGCCAAGCACGATGAAACCGATGGTTTCGTGTTGTTCCATGATTTCATGGGCGGCATCGTTATGGCCGACATTATTGGCCGCCAGCAAGCCGGTTAAAACCGTCACCACGGCAGCCGCGCCGGCGAACAAAAGATTAAGCCAGGCGGCCAGGCGAAAAGATTGGCGGCTAGTAAGCACACCTAAAATTTCAAACAACACATAGATCGAAAACAGAGCAATGGTAAAATGTACCACTTGCGGATGAAACAGGGTGATATCAAACATTTTGTCTCCATACATAAAGAGAGGTTCTACACATTAGCGATTACTTTCTGCAATCCGGAGCGTACCTGTCCGGCGATATCTCCAAGGCTGTCGTTCTTAATGGCTTGCATGGAAGCGACCGGATCGACGGCGGAAATTTCGATACGGTTGCCTTCTGTCTCCTGGACAATCACATTGCAGGGAAGCATCGTTCCGATCCGAGGTTCTGCCTGAAGCGCTTTATAGGCGAATGGCGGATTACAGGCGCCCAGTATTTTGTATTTTCCAAAATCGACATCCAATTTCTTCTTTAGTGTCGCCTGGACGTCGATCTCCGTGAGAATGCCGAAACCTTCGTTTTTCAGCTCTTCGGTCACTTTATTGATCGCATCCTCGAATGATGATTCTATTGTCTTGCTAAAATAATAACTCATTAAGAGCCTCTATTACTGGTTAAAAAGCCAAATCATTTCTGTGCCCTTCTTTGTCTTTTCGAAAAAGGCGATGATGAATCATCGCCCTTTTCTGCTTACTTCATCATGCCATGCCCACCCTGGCAACAGGATTTGGGCAGCTCTTTAAATTTTTCCATCTGCTCCGCCGTCAGCAGGGCGCGTCCCTGTTCAATCTTGTCCAGAAGGGCCAGACGCAATTCAAGCTCTCTGTCATTGATCTCTTTCACTTTGGCCTTTGCCACATTGAAATCCGGCTTGCCGGCATCCAACTGAGCTTTGAGGTCCACTTTGGCAACGTCGGCAGTCGATTTTTTCTGAATCGCCAGTTTCTTAAAATCGTCGCGCAAGGCTTTCAGTTTTTCGATTTGGCTTTCATTCAGCCCCAATTCTTCAGCGGATTTCAACAGGAAACCGGGACAGCCAAAGTCGTGAATCTCCATGAGCAAGGGATCGTGGCCCGCCATCATGTCGCCATGCATCATTCCGGCACCCATCATCGTGGCGTGTTGTTCTCCCATCTCCATCATGCCGCCGGACATCATGCCCTTGCCGCCCATCATGCCCTCTTTGCCCATCATCCGCTGTTGCATCGGCATTTTTTTAATCTGGTGTTGCGATTTGGTGGTATCCGCCGTTTGCCCCTGGTGATGCTCGCTATGTTGAGCCATAGAAGCACCGGCCAGCAAAAAGAAGCTTGTGGCCGTGATGACAAGAGCTGAGGTTAGTTTTTTCATCGTGATTCTCCTTTTATAAAAGTTCTTCATACCAGTTATGCGCCGAGAGAGTCAATCATTATGCCATAAATTTTTGGCGAGGCTTATCGTCTGGAAATTAATGCATTAGCCCCATTTGAATAAATTGCCCTTTTAAAGATGTTGAAGAATATTCTACAGTGGTTGTATAATTTTCAACACCTCGTTAGGTGTTTATCGACAATTATAGACAATTTTTTGTCGATCTTTGACCACACGGATTAAAGAACCACACGGAAAAGTGTTTTTAAAAATATCCGTGTGCGTTTTTGATCGGTGTGGCTTCATTGAGCCTTGTCTTGGCTGCCCATGTACTCCATTTCACAAGCACATGTTGGGTTTTTTGTTTGCCGTTCAAGCTTTAGCTTGGTAATTTCAGCCTAAAGGCTGGACTACGAGCTTTCTTACTTTGCTGCCAAATCCGCCAATAGTAAAATCCGCTCTTTTAATCGCGCTCGCTCGCTTTGATAAGCTTCTTGCTCAATTTTTCCATCCGCAGCCAAATCATCCAACGAGGCAATGCGCAGCAACAGCACTTCTCTTACCTTTGACGGCGGCAGGTTTGCATAAATATTCGCCGGCGAGGGTTTTTCCGATTGTCTTCTTCTCCAAATACCATAAGCAATAAAAGCCATGATGATGATCCCTGCCACAAGAAGGACAGGCCATTTAAAATCCATCGGCTTGCCTGGTAAGCCTGCCAGGCTGATCCGCAGATTCGTCCCGGCAGCGATCTGCTCGATCTTGTAATGGGAATAATTCAGGCCTTTAATATTAAGGGTCCCCATGCCGACCAAACCGGCGGCCTGGACCACAACCGCGCTGTCCGGGATGAGAATGTCCAGAACAGCCGTGGGATAGACGACATGCCGGTTCATAACAAAGCTGCGATCTCGAACCGGCTGGTCGTAGGTGACGATCTCCTGGCGATAGCCGGGCTTCAATGGCATGGTTTCATGAAGGCGGCCATCTTTAACCACAGAACAACAGCTCATCAGGTCGCCGCTGACGCTCACATTCTCAGCATCCGCCGGCACCGGGATGGAAAATGTAGAGAATTTATCCGCAGCCACTTGTTCGCCGCCGGTAAAAGTCCTCTTGCCGGTATTCTGGACAAAATAAACATCCTTGATCTTTAACCCGTCCGTGCCCGGCGTTATGATCACATGCTGCATAGAGACGGCAATGTTGGCGTCACTATCGGTTGTTTCGTAAACAACCAGGTCGTCGAGCAGCGATTCTTTTTGGTCGAGCTTAAAAGATTGGCCGTGGTAATCGACTTGCTGAAATCTTATCGCCGGGTAAAACGATCCATTGATGAGTGAATCAGCCAAGCGGAATCGAAAAGTGCCCTTATGATCCGTTGTGGCTTCCGAGAGAGGTTTTTGATCATTTGCAACCGAGCTGCTTTCATAGAGCAGAACCTTTTGCTTCCCAACAGCCCGTCCATCATCCGTTCCGTTGACCACTCGACCCGATAGCCATAATTCTGCCTTAGCGGTTCTTCCCGGCAGCAACAGGACGAAAATCGTGCAGACGAAAATGAGCGATGATATGTGCTTCATCTTTTACCTCTCGGTTAGTCATTGCGTGATTCAGGCTTTATTTTTCGGACAGGATGTACAGGATTGACTGGATAGAAAACCTGCTTTAAATCCTGTTCATCCTGCCTGCCCCGATGACTCTCGTGGGTAAATCCCGTCAAAAGTAGACCTGAATAGACCTTTAGCATGGCATCAAAACAATTACATTGGCTTATGATGAATTCAAGGGCGAGCCGCATTGGGAACAGAACTTATCGTCCGTGTTGCTTTTTGCTCCACAGATTTTACAGAACATCCTTTCTGCGAGCTTTTGCCGATATGCCCTGATTTGATCTTCAATATCATCCATTTCTCTATTTTTTATTTCTTCTATTTTTTGGATAAGGGCCACGGCTCGATTCCGATAATCCCTTTCGAGCTGCTCAAAGTCCGCCGCCGATAATTTTCCCGTATGGTAGTCGAACTCAAGCTCACGGATGGTCGCGAGGAGATTATTTTTATCCGTCTCAAGGTCATCGAAACCATCATCGTTTTTCACCAACGTCGCTCCATCCCTTTTTTTGATAAGCGGAGCGGCAACATAGGCGGCCACGATGGTAAAGAGACCGAAAATAAGAATAGCATTCATTTTTTGCTCCAGGTTTCAAATTCTTCCAATTGCCGATCCAGCAGCTTTTCATACTCGCTCCCTTGCGGCGATTCCGGCATGGCAGCATTTGAATCGCCCGGCTTGTCCCCGCTCCAGCGTTTTAATTTGACATAGAGCAGCACGGCCAAAGAGATAATGAGGAAAAAAGGCAGAATCCAGGCGGCCAGGTTAAAGCCCTTTTTGGTGGGAGCGGCCAATATGTTCTCTCCGTATTCATTGACCAGACTGGCGATAACCTGATCGTTGGCCATGCCCTGCTTGACCAGGGACTGTACCCTGGCGTCAATTCTGCTTGCCGCGGAACACTCCATAGCACCCTGGCAGGTGGAAACGACCATTGCGCAGCCGCAGGGACAGCTCAGCTTGTCCTCGATATCCCTGATCTGGGCCATTCCGGCGCCAGTTAAAACAAGCAGCAAAAACGTTATCCCCGGCAAATTTTTCATTGTCAGCTCCTCAACCTGGACAAGCCAGAATCAGTATAGAACACGGATTTATTGCTACCACGATGCCGGTCCCGCTAGGGACATGATGTTTGTAGCAACCAACAAGTCAAAAGCCTCCGTCCTGTTAGGGACGGGATGTTTAAAAAGAGGAAGGACAAACAAAATGGCCAATTGCTTGGAAGACATCAACATCCTGTACTAAAAATGGCAGCGCATTAGCGGCCATGCCTCCTCTCAATTGAGCGCAGCTTCTTCAGGTATAAATGGCTGACCTGACCTGGCTCTTTTCAATTTTTTCAACTTTTTTTGTTTTTCCGGGCCAATCGCCAGCAGTCCCCCCAATACCATGACAAAGCCGCCATACCATAGCCAACTGACCAGCGGATTAATGAGAGCTTTAAAAGTCGCCTTCTCTTCTTGATCGTAACCGGCTAGAATGACGTACAAGTCCTCTTTGAGCGATGTGAAAATATCCACCTCTGTTGTGGCCTCTTTGTTCTGATAAAAATGCTTCTGCGGCACCAGCTCGCCCAGGGCTTTTCCATTCTTGTCCACGGCGAGGTGGGCGGCAACAACTCCGTGCCCTTTTTCCCGGACAGAGTCGAGATTTCGGTACGTTAGCTGGTAACTGCCGATGGTGAAACTCTCGCCCGGAACCAAGGTGGCAATTTTCTCTTGCTTAAAAACGCTTGAGCCGGTAATCCCGACGATGACCATGATCACCCCGATATGAATGACATAGCCTCCATATCGCCGTTTGTTCAGCAGAACCAGGCGCCACAGGGCCTGCAAATGGTTCTCCGATCTCATTCTGGCCCGGGTATGCGTGCCTCGGATGAATTCAATGAGGATAGTGCAGAAAACAAAAGCGGATAGCGTCAATGACAAGAGCGTATAAACGGATCGAATGCCATTGGCGATAAAAATCACCGCGGAAATTGTGGCGATAGCAAGCGGAGCAATAAAATGCCTGCGGATATTCTGGCTGGTCGCTTTACGCCACGAAACCAGCGGGCACATTCCGGTCAATAATAGCAAGGCCAGCCCAATAGGCACGGCGACCTGGTTGAAAAAGGGCGGGCCAACGGTAATTTTCACGCCCCGGACAGCCTCGGAAATCATAGGGAAAATAGTGCCCCAAAATATGGCGAATGCCAGTCCTGTCAACAGCAGGTTGTTGTAGAGAAAGGTGGACTCTTTGGAGATAAGCGAATCCAATTCATGGCTGCTGCGAAGAAGGGAGCGGCGTTGAACTAGCAGGTAAAAAGAGATGAGAAGCAAAATCACCAAAAAAGCGATGAACATGGGGCCGAGATTCGAAACGCCAAAAGAATGCACCGAAGAGATAATCCCGCTTCTGGTGATGAACGTCCCGAAAATCGTCAGGGCATAAGTCAATACGATGAGCACCATATTCCAGATTTTGAGCATGCCCCGCTTTTCCTGGATCATCACGGAATGGAGAAAAGCCGTGGCCGTCAGCCAGGGCAGAATGCCGGCATTCTCCACCGGGTCCCAGGCCCAGTAGCCGCCCCAGCCCAACTCCACATAGGCCCAATAGGCGCCAAAAAGATTCCCTATTGTCAGGAAAATCCACGAAAGGATGGTCCAGCGGCGGGTTGTGGTGATCCATTGCCCGTCCAGGCGCCCGGTCATCAAGGCGGCCAAAGCAAAGGCAAAAGGAATGGTAAAACCGACATAGCCGAGGTAGGTCGTTGGCGGATGGAAGACCATGCCGGGATTGATCAACATGGGATTCATGCCCATGCCTTCCTGAGCAGGAACGGCAAGCCGCTCGAATGGATTCGCGACAAAAGCCAGGAGCAGAAAAAAGAAAACCGCAACAAAAGACAAAACGCCTATGGCGTAAGGCATTTGGCTGCGGTTTTTTGTACGATTTTGACGCAGGACAATGATAGTAAAGAACGAGATCAGCCAGGCCCAGAATAAAAGCGAGCCGGATTGGCCAGCCCATAATGCCGAGATGGTATAGAAAAGCGGTAAAGTGGTGCTGGTATAACTGGCCACATACTTGATAGAAAAATCTCTGCCTACAAGAAGGTATTCCATTGCAAAGATGGAGAGTGAGGCCAATAAGAATAAAGCCCTGGAACCTCGTTCGGTCGATTCATAAAGAGACAGGCTTTTCCATCTGCCAGACAGAAAAGCAGCAATGGTCGTGAATACAGCGACCACAAATGCAATCAATAGCGCTCCATATCCGATGGTTGGCATCATGTCGTTCTCCCTTATTCCATTTTTCACTACCGGACACTTTTGAGGGGACACGGAGATCACAAAGGAGCCACAAAGGTCACGGAGTTGTTATCTTGTTGAAATGGCTTTATCTCTCTCATGCGACGATCCATCCTGTTTTGGTTGTCAGACCTAAACCATCTCCGTGCACTTTGTGGTCCTCAGAGAACTCTGTGTCCAACAAAAACAGCCCAAATAAGACAGGGGACACAGAGCGCTCGAAGGAGGCACAAAGGTCACAGAGTAGTTATCTTGATGAGATTGCTCTATGTCTCT
>METF01000082.1:9955-10081 GCA_001771235.1 Candidatus Zhuqueibacterota bacterium RBG_16_48_16 | reverse complement strand
TCTTGACGCTGGGATTGCGTTATGCCGCCCTGCAATCGGAAAAACATCAGCTCCGCGAACGGTTCATTTTCGATAAAAATTACATGACCTCCCTCGCGGTCATCGATCACCACACCGACACCCAAA
>METF01000082.1:3183-9755 GCA_001771235.1 Candidatus Zhuqueibacterota bacterium RBG_16_48_16 | reverse complement strand
CTGGGCAGTCTTTTGGAAAAAGAACTCCATTAACCTTTAACATTTTTGTAAAGGAGGGTATGATGCAAAACGGTTTTAATGATTTGTCCTCTCAACCCGATCTCATCGGCAATTCGCCGGAAATTGCCCAACTGAAGAAGCATTTGCCCGTCGTTGGCAACAGCGATGAGCACGCCATCATTTTCGGAGAATCGGGAACCGAGAGATTGGCTGCGGCCAAGACTGTCTTCGAAAGCAGCCCGAGAAAAGACCTGCCCCTGGTCGTTACCGAGGCAACGCGGGTGAATGCCGCCATCGAGCAGGAAGTGAATGTCAAATTTTTCGAACAAGGTGTCGATGAAAACAACAAGCTCAGCGGAACGCTGGTGCTCGATTCCTTTGAAAAACTTGACAGCGAGGCGCAGAATAAGCTGCTGCCCATCGCCAAGAAAGCGTATCTGAAAAACCCAAAGTCAGGCGAAGCCGTTGAATCGGATATTCGCATCATCGCCACCGCATCGCCTGTCATTCAAACCCAGCTCGATGACGGCTCGTTTGACTCCGAGCTGTTCCTCGTCTTATCAAGCCTCTCCGTCCGGCTGCCGGCATTGCGCGATCGCAAACAGGACATTCCGTTCCTGTTCGAGCATTATTTGAAACAGTTGTGCCAGCAGACAGAGCGAGAGGTTCCGCCGGTCAATTTCGAGGTCTTTACGGAATTGCTCAAGCACAACTGGCCGGGCAATTTAAAAGAATTGGAAAACACCGTTCGCAGCATGCTGGTCATGACGGCGCCGGGAAAAGAGCTCGATGTCGATGCCCTGCCCTTTGCGCACGAGAAGGAAGTATTTACCAAGCTTCAGATTCAGGACCTCAACCTGGCGATCTCCAACCTGGAAAAAGAGCTCATTACCAAAACGATGCGAAGATTTGCCGGCAACCAGAGCAATGCCGCCCGCTTGCTGGGAGTTTCGGAGACCAACCTGCGATACAAAATGAAAAAACTGGGCATAAAGAGAAGAGACTTTATCTGGGGCAAGGGACTGGCCTGAGCGTTTGCGGACACGACACGCCGAAAAACACGGCCAGGGCGGATGGGAGAGTCACTGACGAATCTGATTGAAAAAGCCGAGCGATTTACAGCCGTTGAGAGCGGCTGAGTGCTGGGAAAGATTTGTGCCAGATCAGGCGCGCGACACTGAGTGCTTGAACGACAATCCTTCTTCTGTGATGTCATTGCGAGGGGTCAGGAAAGAACACCGAAGCAATCTCCTTGCTTTTCAGGAGATTGCTCCGGCTTTAAATGCCTCGCAATGACAGTAAAGCTACAAATTGAATAGTCTTCGTTCAGACGTTAGCAGAACGATGATTGTAACCCTGACAGGGTTCGAAACCCTGTCAGGGCTTGCTCTATCTATTTAGAGTGTGAACGAAAACTAGCAAAAATAAAATAAACTGTCATTGCGAGCGGAGGAAATGAGTCATTTCCGGTTTAATTTGCTCTATTGGAGCGAAGCAATCCCCCTTACTTCTCAGGAGATTGCTTCGGCAAAACTTGTCCTGAGCTTGTCGAGGGAACGCCTCGCAATTACAGAAGATTTTTCAATAAGTAGTTTTCGTTCAAGCACTATTTAACGATCCCGATTTTGTACGCGCCCTGTTCCGCCAGCACTATATATCCTTCGTCATCATCGACCGCCAAAAGATTTTTCGTAACGGTCTCATTCACCCAGGAAGCAATAACCTCTCCGACGAAAATGGTATGGTCTCCGGTTTTCAACTGATTCACCACTCGGCATTCAAAGTTGGCGATACAGTTTTCGATAAGCGGAGACCGGAGGAATTCAGCGCTCTTTGTTTTGAGATGTGCCGCCTCGAAGCGGTCTTGCCGGCTGTCTCCCGGCGATCCGCAAATCAAAACGGCTTCCGCCATATCCTGCCCCGGCACGGCAAGGACGAATTCCTTCATCGAGTCAATACAGGTGTGGATATAGCGATTTTCATGAACCGCAATAGCCATCATCGGCGGCCGGAAAGACGCCCTCATTTGCCAGCTCACCGTTATCACCACCGGCTTTCCTTCCTGATCCACGCAAGTGACCAGGACGATTCGCTCAGGCTTGCTCCACAGGTCAATCGCTTCTTTAAGAGATGCATGTCTCATCAATAATTTTCGCACCATGCAAACGCCCGTTTTCTATAAAGACTTTATTCGCCTCTTTGCCAACCGTCAATGCTCCGGCAATATACAAGCCCTTGACATTCGTTTCGTAGGTATCGGGATTGTGCTCCGGGATGAGGCTATCGGCGTCGACCACAACACCCGCTTTTTGCATCAACGACACATCCGGATGATAGCCAACCAATGCCAGGACGTAATCATTTTCCAGCTCGATCAAGCCGTCTTTTGTTTGAACTGTTACAACACGCTCATCGATTCTCCGCACGGTGCTGTTAAAATGGGCGGTGATTTCGCCGTTCTTGATCCGGTTTTCAATATCCGGCCGCACCCAGTATTTGACTTTATCATCGAACCCTTTCCGCCGGTGCACCAGGATCACCTCCGCCCCGGCGCGAAATATTTCCAAAGCAGCTTCTGCCGCCGAATTATTTCCACCGACGACGACGACCTTTTTGCCAAAATAAAAATGGCTCTCCGAATAATAATGGCTCACCTTTGGCAGCTCCTCGCCCGGAACTCCCAGGAGATTGGGATTATCATAATAGCCGATAGCGAGAATAATATTTTTTGCCACGATGCTCTCGCCATTGGCGCTTTCGGCGATGAAATGGTGGTTCGCTTTTTGGGTAATGGATTCGATCTTGATGCCGTATTTTATGTTGAGCCGAAAATATTGCGTCACCCGTCGATAATATTGCAGCGCCTCGGCGCGGGTTGGCTTTTGCCCCTGGCAAATAAACGGCAACCCGCCGATTTCGATTTCCGGCGCCGTTGAAAAAAAAGTCATGTTTCTCGGAAAGTGAAAAATGGAATTCACCAGAACGCCCTTCTCAAGGACGAGATAATCCAGCTTCCTGTTCGCCGCCGCAATGGCGGCGCTCAATCCGGTCGGCCCGGCGCCAATGATGGCTACATCGTATGTATGGGGCATTTTTGATCCGTCGCCTGATAATATATTTTTTAGCCACTAGGTCACAAAGCCTCTAAGGAACACAAAGTAACTATTTGTACATAACTTCTTGAGCTTATGTTCTGATCTTTTATGCGTTTTTTTTATGCTCGGAAAAAATCTTGGTGAATCTTGGTGTCTTTGGGACTTCGTGGCAAACACCTGAATTGTTACAACACCAATATCGGCGCATTCATCCTGAATCTGAACGATGCTGCAGAATGTACAGTTTTTTTTCCAATATTGCGCAAAAAAAACTGGTTATGCAGATTCGCCCATAGCATTCTTCGGAAACCGTCTCTTCCTTCAGCGCGGATTATTACTCCTCGACGCCGATGAAAAGAGCCGGCGCAGCCCTTCTTCCGTGGACAGCAGCCGGGTTTTCAAAATGGATCGAGCCTTGTCAACTGAAAGAGAAACATCGACCGGCCTCGGCGCGATGTGAGCGTCTTGGTGGACGGATTTTGCTACAAGCAATTCATCGTCGAATCCGCCAAAGAGACAGTATTGTTTTGCAAACGAAAACCTGTCGATCCGGTTGGCCCCTGCCAGATGGATCACGCCGGTAAAATCACCCGCTGCCAGCTCCAAAATTGCTTCTGCGAGATTATCGACCCAAACAGGCGTGCGAAACTGGTCATAATAAAGATGAGCCTGCTCGTTGCGGCGCAATTTTCTTTCCAGCCATTCCGAAAAAGAGGAGCCGCCGGTTTGCGGCTTGCCATAGACAAGAGCCGTTCTGACTACAACCCAGTTGCTCTTTTCCGATATAACGGCCCGTTCGGCCATCAATTTGGAGCGACCGTAGACGGAAATGGGGTAGGTTTCATCGGTCTCTTTATACATGCCCCGACTTCCGTCAAAGACCATATCCGAAGAAATGAAAATGAGCCTTTTCGCTTTTTCCCGGGCGTAGGCTGCCAAACGGGCGGTCGTCACTACATTCACGGCGTTTGCCAGGTCAGGAGACTCTTCACACACGTCCAGATTGCTGACGGCTGCGGCATGGATGATCACATCCGGTGCGACATCGTCCAGGACATGCTGCATCTTCGAGGAATCTGTCAGATCGACCTGCCGCCATTCGCCGGACATTTCTTTGGGTGGGTTCTGGTGATAGATGGCACAGGTCTTCGATTGCTGCCGCGCCTGGTGGTAAATATGTCCGCCCACGAAACCACTTGCGCCGGTGATCAGCATCTTTAAACTATTTATCATAATTTGACATTGAATTTTTTAAATGAATTCGGTAAATTGTTCGGCTTTAATAAATGATAGCCTATTCAGTGTCCTAACGAAAACTACTTATTTAAAAATTTGCTGTCATTGCGAGGCGTTTCCTTCGACAAGCTCAGGACAAGTTTTGCCGAAGCAATCTCCTTAAAAGTAAGGGGATTGCTTCGCTCCAACAAAGCAAATTGAACAGGAAATGACTCATTTCCTCCGCTCGCAATGACAGTTTTCTTTCATTTCGATAGTTTTCGTTCAGACACTTTATTCAACACATCCAACAAACTCAATAGCCCACATGATTTTTGTCAGACAGATTAAAGCCCGACTCTTCTTACTTTTCATTCCAGTCATGTCGCTTGTGCCGGCCTGCAATCAAAACCACGAAGACCTGCAAACCCGGCAGCCTTACTTTGAAGAGGAAAAGCCTCTGCCGGAGCTTGTGAAAAGCGAAGGCATCATAAAAGTCGGCCAGACGCTGGAGCAGATACTGACGCCCTATAACCTGGCCCGAACGGAGGTCTATGAGATCGCCAGGGCATTCGCTCAAAACTTCGATGTCAGGCACATCCGCCCGGGGAAAACCTATATCGTCTATACCGACTCTGTGGGAACATTTCAAAAATTCGAGTATATCGATGACCAGGAATTATGCATAACGGTTGAGCGGGATTCGACGGACGAATTTCTGGCGCAACGCATCAAGATACCGGTGATAACGAAAATCGAATCCTTAAACGGCCGGGTGTCGACTACTTTGTATGATGCCATCATCGAGCTCAATGAGTCGCCGGAGCTCATCGTTCTGTTTAGCGATATCTTTCAATGGGACATCGACTTTTTCATCGATCCACGGCATGGTGATGAATTTAGAATTATCTATGAAAAAACCTATCTGCTCCATCCGGACAGGCCGGACAGCCTCGGCGAATTTGTGCGTTATGGCCGCATTCTGGCCGGACAGTATTTCCTCAAAGGAGAGGCGTTGACGGCCGTCTATTTTGACAATGCGCCCGGGCAAAGCGGCTATTACGACCTTGACGGCAAGTCCTTTCAAAAAACCTTTTTAAAATCACCGCTCAATTACCGACGAATCAGCTCTTATTTTTCCGGCGCCCGCCGTCATCCGATCTTGAAAAAACTGCGTCCACATTACGCTGTCGATTATGCCGCCCCCATGGGCACTCCCGTTTCCGCCGCCGCCGATGGCATCGTCGTTGAAAAAGGCTACAACAGCGGCCTGGGCAATTACCTCAAGATCAGGCATCATAATCAACGCTACACCACTCTCTACGGCCATCTCAGCCGTTTTGCCAATGGCATCGCAGAAGGGGTCAGAGTCAGGCAAAAAGACATCATCGCTTACGTCGGCAAAACCGGCATCGCGACCGGCCCGCACCTGCACTACGCATTTTACGACCGGAACATCCCGATAAATCCGCTAAAAATCAAAAACACCTCCGGCGATCCGATTCTGCTGCAAAATCGGCAAAGCTTTGACGCGGCAAAAAGTGACATGCTGCTTCTTCTCAATCGGATAAATAGCCATTTTGCCTACAGTCCTTATGCTCACATAAAACCATCATCTCTCGGTATCGGCCCGGTGGGATTATCGGAACGGTGATCGCCCTCGCCTGAGTTAATATCGACATACATACCTGAAACCTTATTTTTGTCCTTTTGACCATAGTAGAAAAACAATCGCCACCACATGTTAACCTTATTACCTCATTCTCATCAAATAAGGTAATAAAGTAGAGTTTTACGATGTTGTTTGCTACTAAGGCTTCTAAAGCAAAAATAAGGTAGTTATTTATTGCTTCACTGCAGAAAAACTTTGTTTACAACTGCCTCTACGGAGCGCCCCCATCGCTTCGCTAAAAGCGCTCGGCTGCAAGCGGCCGTCGGGCACCATTTACCATCAAGCTCTGCCACTTTCCAGCCAGACAGCCCAATCATCGCGGCCGTTCTGCCTGGCTTTCTCTGACGCTTTTTTCCAGTCATAAGGAATCGCTAGCTGTTCGACCATCCAGCCCGTCGCGGTGTGCGACAGCACGGCGTAGCGGGCATGCGGGCTGCCGCTCTCCATCTTGTGCGGCTCTGGCCTATCGTCCGAATAGGCCGGCAATCCGACGCTGCCGGGATTGACGGCCAGACGCCCATCGGACAAGTGAACGGTGCGAGGAATATGACTGTGTCCACACAGAACAACCGTCTGACTCACTGAGGCCA
>METF01000082.1:2280-2978 GCA_001771235.1 Candidatus Zhuqueibacterota bacterium RBG_16_48_16 | reverse complement strand
GCCCAGGATCATCAACAGGGAGAGTTGCATCAGGCAGTCGGCCGTGGCTTGTGGCTCAAGCGGCCCGTACAGGGAGTCGCCCAGGTTGACAAGTTGTTCAATGCCACGCCGGCGGATATCCTCCAGGACAGCTTCCAGCGCCCAGATATTGGCGTGGATATCGGATAGAAGGGCGTATTGATTCAAGTGAAATTCTCCTGCTGTGTGGATCGGACTGCCGGACACGTTATTTGGTGTTTGAACGAAAGCTCCTTAGCGGCGGTGTCAATGCGAGGAGTGAGGAACGAACGACGTAACAATCCCCCTTTCCTTTCAGGAGATTGCTTCGGCAAAAAACTCCTCGCAACGGCAGCAAATTTTCCGATTGAATAGTTATCGTTCAGGCTCTACAAGTTAGACTTGGGTCTTCGCTGTCCAAACAAGACGGCGCAAGGCGCATTCCTGGTGACGAGCTGCTGCAACTCCTTGCACCACAGGGCGGCAAAGGTGCGACAGCTATTGGAGCCATCGAGCGCAGCCTGGTCCGGGAAGGCGGCATGCTCGCAGCGCATATCACAAAATTTGATCCTCGAGCTTGTTACCCCGGCGTTTTTTTTCGTATTGTCCATTTTCCTCACTTCTAGTGAACCGGTTCCTGAACAACATTACAGAAAGTAGCTGTCATTGCGAGGCGTTTTTTGCCAAAGCAATCTCCAGCG
>METF01000082.1:628-2242 GCA_001771235.1 Candidatus Zhuqueibacterota bacterium RBG_16_48_16 | reverse complement strand
TGACAACAAGAGTTTATTTTGCAGTAAACGATAATTTGGAAACGCTCCACTAGTTTGGATTAAGACGATTCTCCTGATCGCCTTTTGAATCTCTCCAACAGAATCCGCTCGATCTTGTCAGCCAATTCCGATTCCGAAGCCGCGGATTTCAGCTCCTCTTCGCTGTTCTCCAGGGCAGCCGCCACCTGGTCTAATTTTTCATTGAGAAATGCCAGCTTTTCCCTTAGCACCTTCTCATCGCCGGTCTGCCAATACGATCCTTCATCTTTTACCTGGAATCTGGCAAAATAGACTTTTTCCAAATACTTGAGCAATTTTATGATGCTGATATGCACATCCGCCGGAGCGAACTGGGTCTTGACGTGCACCCACGGAACGTATTCCTTATCATCGTGCTGGCGACCGATGGCATCGACGATATCCCACAGCCTGCCGTCGCGATCGAAAAAGAACGTGCACGGCTCGCATTCCTGATGAGGGGAAATGGAAATGCCTTTGAGCCCCAGGTTCCCCTGGATTTCCGCGCCGTGGGATGTATGTACCAACCTGGCATCAGGCTCTTTGGAAAAATCATCGTTTATAACCTGGTGCGTCCAACCCATGGAATCAGCAATATCGGCCAGCTCGGCAAGGAAATCTTTGATCAAAGCCGGGGACTTTAATTGTCCGCTATAATGAATTGTCAAGCCCATATCATTTCTCCAGTCTTAAATTTACCATTATTCATCGATTTTGATACCTGACAAAGCTTTCTTCAGCAACGCGACGACTCCCCGAAGTTGAGCGGCATGAAAAAGATAGGTGATATCGAGTCGATCCTTTCGCACCTGGAGAACGCCCAGCGCGTCATTCCACTGTCGTTCGGATACCTTTCCACCCAGCTTGTACCAATATAATTTATGAACGATCACATCCTCAGCGCTCGCGATAAAGAGTTTCTCTTCAGCACGATCTGTGACCTGGTATGGCTCTCGGCGGGCCATCTCTTCCCGTGAGAATCTATCCGATTTTAGAATAAAGATATCCGCCTTAAACATGGTGGCAAGATGGATGACATTGAAAGAGCTTTGTCGTTGAATTGCTTCCCGGATCATCCCGGCATCGACGTAAAAATCCGCTTCCAAAGCTTTAACAAAAAACGGAATGTGCTGCTGTTGAATATCTGCGACCATATCCACATCCTGGGTCGCCCGTGGAACGCCGTGCAGAGAACTAGCCAGAGAACCACCGACCAGGTATTTTATGCCCAGTCGTTCCAGCTCCAGGCTAATTTGTTGGGTGATCGCTATCGGCTCGGCCAGTATCACACTAGTACCCCTGGATTTCCGGATCCCATTGAAAAACGCGGACCATCGTATTCCGATCCAGCCACAGCGAAGCCAGCCTGAGGCGTTGCTCATGTTCCGATATGTCGCCGTATTGCTTTTTGATCCGGGCGAGTGCGAGTTGTTGAACGGCTTTGGTCAATTCACTCACTCGCCTGAGCTTTTCCTGGGGCGACATGCGCCGATAGCCTTCAATAGTAATATCCTGAATATGAGCCGGTGTGTCCTCGATAGCCAAAGTGTTTCCTCATAAGTAAATGCCGTATCAATTCGTGTCAAGAGATCAATA
>METF01000082.1:213-562 GCA_001771235.1 Candidatus Zhuqueibacterota bacterium RBG_16_48_16 | reverse complement strand
ATGGAACCATCGTGAAAAATGGAATTGAGAGCCTTGCGAAGTTTTTGCATGTTTTCTGAATTATTCTGAATGAATATGTCCATATCTCGCGTTAATCTTTCCATGCCATGCAAGATCAGGGCAGCACCGCCGATCAAAACATATTCTACCTCAAAGGCATTAAAAGCCTTCAATACTCTTAGAAAATCTTGAAATTGATTAGCCTTTATTGATCATCCTTAGCCTAAACAACTCAAGATTCATCTTGTGTAATGTGAGCAACAAAAGAACCTGTGTTGCAATTATACCATAATCTTTTGCAAAAACAAGTCTGAATTTAAAAAAGGAAAAAGCCAGGCGGGGAGAATTC
>METF01000082.1:0-188 GCA_001771235.1 Candidatus Zhuqueibacterota bacterium RBG_16_48_16 | reverse complement strand
CACGTCGGGCTCCCAATAACGCAATTTCCGGTAAACTATTTAGTGCTTGAACGAAAACTAGGGAAATGAAAGAAAACTGTCATTGCGAGCGGAGGAAATGAGTCATTTACTGTTCAATTTGCTTTGTTGGAGCGAAGCGATCCCCCTTACTTTTCAGGAGATTGCTTCGGCAAAACTTGTCCTGAGCT
>METF01000081.1:7771-8263 GCA_001771235.1 Candidatus Zhuqueibacterota bacterium RBG_16_48_16 | reverse complement strand
TTCCAAATTATCGTTTACTCCAAGATAGACTGCTGGTGTCATTGCGAGCGCTTCTCAGCAAAACAATCTCTTGCCTGTCCACCGGAGATTGCTTCGGCAAAAAACGCCTCGCAATGACAGCTACTCTCTGTAATGTTGTTTCAGAAGCGGTTCATAGGCAGTGGATGATATTTTTCTGCTCACTGTGTGCGTCCGTAATAGGGTGCGCCGGGTTTGCCCATTTCTACGGCGACTACCTGTACTGCTTCATAAGCAGCGCCACGGTTGATGTAGAGAGAATTGCCGTTGCCCCAAACCAGGTTGGTAGCCGGTGATAAGAAAAGTCCGTAATAGAGCGGCTCTGTGCTGCCGTCTTTATGGACGATCAATACGGGATTGCTATAGTCCGTCCCAATATACATATCGCCGTCGAGCGAAAAGGTGATATCGAGAATTTCCGATTCGGCGTATTCTCCCGAATTCGTCCAGTCAAATACAGGCTCCCTGCCTTCG
>METF01000081.1:287-7723 GCA_001771235.1 Candidatus Zhuqueibacterota bacterium RBG_16_48_16 | reverse complement strand
TGCCCGTATCCTCGCCCGTATATTCGGCGGCGACATAGATGTATCCTTCGAACACCCTGAGGGCTTTGATATTGAAAGCGTCGTAAATTCCCAGCGTTGCAGCGGATTTGTCCGGTTTAACCAGTACGATCCCGCTTTCATCGCCTCCTAAAAAGATGTTGCCATAGCTGTCAAAATCGAAAAAAGTCGACTTTTTAGGTAAAGAGACGAAATTTACAAGATCTCCACCCTCCGGGGGTACGCGGGAAAATGAGTTGCTATTGAATTTTTGGACATACAGGTAGCCATCAGGTCCGCTTCTTATAAGCGATATTCTTCCTGCAAAGCTACCCCACTCTGTTTCAACGCCTTCGGGCGTCACCTTATAAATAATCTTTCTTGATACGGCATAGATGTTACCATCCGCGTCAATGGCGATTGTTCTCACGTCATCTGTTTGCCCGAAAGCATCAAGGGAATTGATCATTTGTTCGATTTTATATGGCCCGGACTCTGCGATAGAGAACGCACCTTTGACGACAACCTTCATAATTAAGGAATCTCCGGTGATGCTCGGCCTGTAAATGACGATCTCGGTTTTCGAGGCGCTTTTGAGCCCAACTTTTTCTCCGTTGATATAAACAGAGTTGTTTTCCATGATCGGTGAAAAATTGTCACCGATGATGGTAATCGTCATGGCCGCCATTGAATTTGCCGGCTCGACCCGGGAAATTGTGGGGGAAGAGCCGTTCGAATAATCGGGAGACCACACCGGATCCGGCCCATCGTATTCGCAGCCCAGGCTTAACATAAGCAAAAGAAAAAGAGACAGAAAAAACCGGCTAACAAATGTATGCTTTTTCATTTTTGATTCTCCAACCAGCAGGTTACACATATTATTTACCATGCGTTGACAATGCTCGTTTTTCACAGCGAAAACCTGGCGGTGACACGCTGAACCTGGTCAAATACGCCGAAGGGTGTATAAGCATAGTCCACCATCAGGCCAAACTGGGAAACACCAAATCCGAATGTAAAGTTGTCTTCGTCGTTATTGGTTGCCAGTCCGCCTCTTAGCGACAGCAAGTTCATAATTTTATAGTCTAATCCAACCAGGATTTGTTCGGGATGGGATCGGTAATGGGTTGCATCGATTGTCAAATAGAGCGACTGATCCGAGCCCGTCATTTCAAAAAAGTCCATCAAGTCCATCGAAACGCCCATTGTATAGACCAGGGGTAGTTGAAATCCTTCCTGCTCGAAGCTGATTTCTTTGGAAAAATTTCGAATGGACATACCGAATGCCAGGCTTTTAAATCCCGTTTTAAACAGGGTGCCAAAGTCAAAAGCAAACGGGGATAGTTCATAGCTTTTTGTCGTCGTTGTCGAGTCGGTGACCGGGATGACGCTGTCTTCCAAATCCTGCTTGACCCATTTCACCTGGGCACCGACGGAAAATCGATCCGAAAGGGCTTTTGCATAGCCGACGCCGAAAGCAAAGGCCGATGGTGAAAGCTCGCCGGTATCGACAAAGCCCTTTTGTGCATTCATATCCACACGTGTGCCGAGAACCGTGCCGTAATCCGTCGACTGGATGCTGACTCCTAAAACGCCGTATCGACCGGCCTGTGGATTCAGGGCGAGGCTAAAGGTGTTATGGGTGATGTCCGCGATCCATTTATTATGGCTGATGGAAATATCCACAAAGGGAGTCATGTTGGCCATGCAGGCAGGGTTGAAAAATAATGAGCTGGATCGCATTTCGGCGCTGGTCATCGCTCCCGCCATGGCCGCGGCACGGGCGTCAGAGGTTATGCTCAAAAACTGAAATCCCGTTTGCGCCAGCTTGACATTTTCCGCCTTTAAATTCGGCACGGAAATACAGAATATTAAAAGCACCGCCAAATTAAAAAGAAAGAATATTCTTTTCATTTCAAGCTCCCTCTATCTAATAATGATAAACTTGCGAAAGGTATTATCGCCTTTGTTAAACAACCGTTTTCCGGTCTGCGGATCGTTGAAATCTTTGGTGACCTCAAAATAGGCGATATACAAACCGCTGACCACGATTTGCCGCGACGAGGTTACGGAATCCCATAACTCATCGCCGCTTCCATCCAGGTGTTCGATAGTTTCGATCAGATCGCCTCGTTCGGTATAGATTTTTATGATGCACTCCGGCGGCAGCCCGTAAAAAGCGATCCTGTCCGGTGTCGTGCTGCCGAACTGCAGTGACGAAGCCCGAATATTGAACGGATTGGGGACGACACGAATTTCAGAGAGATTGTCCTCCGCTTCTCGTTGCAGTTGTGCGGCTTGATTGGTCATCGTGTAGAATCTGCTGCTTACCAGGGGAACTCCCGGATGGACCGAGTTTCTCGCGCCGTCGTCCTTGGTTTGGATGTAGTAATAATAATCAAAGCCCCTGGATGCCGATGTATCGTCAAAACTGTGAACGTAATTGGATTTGTCGCAACTGAATATTTTGTCATATAGCGTATCCGGTCTGCCAATGGCGCGGTAGATTTGATAACCGTCGAAATATGGCGACGACACGGCGTTATCCGTCCAGGTCAAAATGATGCGATTGCCACCGGAAGTGACGGTGAAATCCTTTGGTGCCGGCGGTGGCTCGGGGATAGCAAAATTGTTGTTATAATTTTCAATCGCTCGCTCAAATGCGGCAAAGAGTGAATCCTTGGCCGTCCATACCCACGCTTTTTTATATTCATGGCGATCTGTGGTAGTGGTGCCACTTGGCAGGACAAAAGGCGCGGTGTTACTGAACCATTTTGTCCCCACCTCCGTGCTTTTTTCCCGGCGGAGTCCGGCAACAGCCTCGGCCAGAACGATGTGAACGCTGTCCCCGGGATCGAGAGTGTAGGGGCCAAAAGCGATGGATTGCGAGTAACCTCCGCCGTCGCCTCCCCACCTGTCAGCAAACTCGCTTCCAACTTCCTGTGCATGGGTTTTTTCGGGATGGCCTGCGCTCATAAGCGTGTACTGCTGCACCATGGCGTCTCGATTGTAGGAATCAATGACGCTGTTGATATTTTGATCCGAGCCTAGATATTGTGTTGAGAAAGGCTGGCTCAAATCATCGCCGGGATCGCCAGGGGATTTATCCGCATGAATCGTCACAACGCCCAAAAATGCCGGCGCGCCAAGATGATCGGCCTGGTTGTGATTCGGATCGCCCCAATCGGATTCATAACCGGGACTGCCGGAGTGGGGTCCATAATAAGAATAAAATGCGCGAAATTGAAAATCCGCAGCATTCGGATTTTGGCCGACGACATCATTCACCGTATTCTTGCCCCAGGAGACGTTACCCGAACCGACAAAGCTCCTCATCCCGCCTTCAAAACCGGGGGCATAACGATAGCTAAAGAAAAAGAACACGCCGGGAAGGGTTTTTTCCACCGTTGTCCCATTCAGATCGAGAATGCCAGTGTTTTTGAACACAAAGTCATAAATAAAATAGTTGTCGTGATATTGCTGGCTAAAGGCATATATTTTCCGCGTGACCGTGACGCCGATGCTTGAGTGAAGCTTGTTGACGATCATTCTATCGGCTTTCATGCTTTCGTCGTATTCATCCACCACATCGTTCACGATATTATCCGATGCGCTGAGGCCGTCGACCACCACGGAGGGATGGGGAGATTTCCCGACCATTTTAAAGATTTCCGGCATAAAGTTGGTGAGGGTATTTGCAAAACGCGGACCTGCCTGAACCACTTTGAATGGATAGTTTTTTCCATCCACCGGATCATCATAGTTGGTGGTGCCAATCCATAACCCTTTGGAACAGGCCCGGTCTTGCAGTGGGAATTGTGCCTCCCAGTTCAATTGATCCGCCTGGTCCTGGGATTCCGCAGCCGCACGGCCACGCCGGCCGTATTCCACTTCAGCGCCCGCATTGGAATACCAGTTATGCAATGTCCCCACCCGCAGCCATTTAACACGATGCGGCCCGGTTACCTCTTGAGCGTGACCGAATTCCGCAACGCCGGTGAGAACAAGAGTGCAGAAACAGATGGATATCCATACAGATCTTTTTAGAGAATTTTTCATTTTTATCCTTGCTCCCTCGTTTGTAAAGTTTTTATCATATTATAAATCAAACGAAATCTTGAGGCCAAAAAACCATTGCCGCGGATTCAAAAAGCTAAAGGACGATTGATTGGGCATGTCGATATACGCTTTGTCGTCTAATATCTTTTGCATCTTGCCTTTGTTAACTTCTGCCCATCCGTTTTCCTCGGCATAGCTCATATATTTGCCGCTGTTTCTTTCGTAATAGATCACTCTCAGATTCGGATTGACCAGATCGGCTGTGTTGCCGATTTGTTCGATGGGCTGGAACTCCACACCATCCTTGCGGTAATCGCCGGGCCGGTCATCGCCAACAAGATTATCATAGTCTTTGCTGGCAGTCAAATGGAGCGATTCCATATAATACTGGTAATCGAATCCATCATAAAAACCGGCGCCGGAAAGCCGCCTGGTGTTCAGCAGGTTTTCGACTTCCATAAACAAGGTGAGGCGCATGGTGCTTATGTTAAAAGTCTTATTGAGCCGCAGAGCCATGTTGTGATAATCGCGCACCTGCACATTGTCGTAGACCTCCAGCCGGTTAAAGGGATTCCAATCGATATATTCTCCTGCTCGCCAAAAATAAAGCAGGTTCAAGGTACAATCTTCAAGCGGATCGATCCCCAGAAAACCCGGCCCAAAACCGTCAGGCGAGCGCAACATCATACTGACCCGGGCATAAGGCTGCGGAATCGGTTTGCCCTGGTAAAGCAAGCGCGTATTCTCATCGTACTGGCGCTGCTCCGACAGGTTTTCATAGATGTTCCTTCTGCCAAAATAGCCATAGGTATTCACCTGGTAGGTATAGTTGGCAAAGCCGGACCACCAGCCGGATGATTTGTTCAGTGATAATTCAAATCCGCGGATGTCTTCGTAACTGTCATTGGTGGCCGCGCTGTAAATGACGCTTCCGTCCGCACTGGCATAGGTGGTGTATGAGAGTTGATCGGTGACGTCATGGTAAAATGCCGCTGCCTGGACGAGAAGAGTGTTGAACAGCACATGATCGTATCCCAGCTCATAGGAAATCGTCTTGGCCAGGGCCATGTTGGGATCGCCATAGTTTTTCAAAGCTCCTCCGGCAGCTCGTCCTAGACGCAGCAGCTCTTCGTAGGTCGGAAGCTGTTTGAAATGGCCGTAGTTGAAAAAGAGCTTTGAATTCTCGGTGATCGGGTGAGAGATTCCCAGGCGTGGGCTGAGTGAAAGCTCGGTCTTGATATCCTCCGCCTGGTATTCTCCATGCGGATCGTAGTCTGATGAGAAATAAGATTTATCATAGATATTTTCCGGTCTCACCCATTTGCCATTGGCATTGCTAAAGTCCAGCCTCAGCCCGGCGTTTAGGATGAATCCCAGGGCTTCCAGCTTGTCCTGGGCGTAAAATGCACCGCGGTAGGGAAACTGGTGCTCGTTGACCATGATGATCCTGCTGGTAAAAGCGTTTACATCGCCATAGCGAAGATCCAAATCGTTATAAACGAATTCAAGACCTACTTTGGCAAGATTGTTAAAGTTCAATTGGCTGGTCAGGTCGAGCTTGAGCGTGGTGGCGGAGATGCGGCTCGAATCTCGGGCTTCACCCGTGTGGCCGCCAAAAAATTGATTCGCCCCACCGATTCCGCCGGTGGAGTATGGACTCCAGCCAGATGGCGCCTCGTCGACATAGTAGCCGGGTACGATTTCATATTTGCGAGTGGTATCGCGCGCCTCTACCGGGCCGGTTAAATATTCCCGGGCGAGATGTTCAATACTGGCTTCGTAAAAAGTTGTGGGGTTTAACGTATGGATTAATCTTGCCGCAAAAGAATAATGCCCCACCTCTGCACCCGAGTACCAGGAATCTGAGAAAATGCGCCCGGATCGCTGTTCGGCAGTCACTTTGGCGATGTCCAAAGGCGTTCTTAAAAACATCGTCGGATGCCAATAGTTGGTAGCGCGGTTGTCATTTGGGCCGAATTCATTGGTCAGGTAAATGTGATCGCCCTCGTTTGCGGCTACAGTGTAAAACTTGCCGGACAGGCCCGATAAGGTGAGCTTCATCGAGCTGGAAAGATCCGACGTCATCTTTAAATTCCAATTATGTTCCAGATAATCATCCCTGGTCAGAGGCACCAGCAGCATTTCCCGCTCTCGCCGGTAGCTGGCAAAAAACCGCAGATTGCCGAGCTTGTTTGCGATAAAAGGCACCGGTCCTCCGAAACCGGCATCGATGTTATAGTCCGGTTGATCCGTTACGGGCTGCTTGCGGTATTCCCAATCGAAAAGCCGCTGCGCAGCCTCAGGGGTCAAATCATTTGTCGGGTCGTTATCCTGAAGAAGCTCCTGGGAAACGACATCCCATCCTCTAAAGATCGGATATTGCCGCGCGGTGTATTCATCCCAAACGCCGTTTTGCGTGCCTGTCCAACAGACAGCGTCATCCAGGTATGGCTTCATCCACATGGAATTTTTATCGTAAGGAGAAAGGCCAAAATGTTTGGCGGCAGGAGGGCTGGCCTTGAGGGTAATCGATCCCCAGTAATTGTTTCTATCACCCTCTTTGGTGATCACATTGATGAGTCCTGAACGTACCTGGCCGTATTCCGCATTAAAGCCGCCCCTTTCTACCGAGATTTCTTTGACGGCGCTAAGGCTTATGCCGGTGATCGGCTGGTTATTCCTTGGGTCGCGAAGCGTAATTCCGTCCAGCAAGTAAAGCGTCTCATCAGCTCCTCCACCACGAATGACCAGGCCATCCTCGACACCGGCCTGTAATTCCACGACCTCTTCGACGGACGTCAACGGCAATGTTTCGACTTCGCTTTCTGAAATGGCCACAACGCTGGTCGCAACATCTTCCTTTATGATATTCTTTTCCGCGACGATAGTGACTTCTTCTCCCGAAATCACTTCCGGGCCGAGTTCAAAATCCGCTTTTGCCGTTTGATCGATCATGACGCGAATGTTGCTCATTATGACCTTTGTGTAGCCGATCATCGAAGCCTGGATGTCATAAATGCCGGGCGGCACGTGCAGGATAACATAGTTGCCATTCACATCGGCAGCGGCTCCTAGTAGCGTGCCCGTGATGGTAATGTTGGCGCCAGGTAACGGCTGCCCGGTTTCCTGATCAGTAATACTTCCTGAAATTTTACCTGTGGTTCCGGAAAAAACGGCTTGCGTAAAGAGAAGAATCAGCACGAGACTGTAAACAAAAACACCTACTCTTTTAACGTTCATAAGTAGACCTCCCGTCAAAATGTTGTGGTGACAAAGTGTTGATATCCCCTCGGTGTTTTCGAAAAGCTACGAATAATTTAACGAAAAAACTTATTAATTCAAGCAAAAAGATTATTTATAAAAAATATGCCGATGGATAA
>METF01000081.1:0-258 GCA_001771235.1 Candidatus Zhuqueibacterota bacterium RBG_16_48_16 | reverse complement strand
ATGAAATATGAGCCTGACCGGAGATGGCCAATATGAATTTTTTCAGAGTATGAATTATTGTATGAGTTTTCAAACACCTGTTGGCCGAGGAGATTATAAATGTTAATTTGCTTGACAGGTAGTTCGGATTCAATAAAGACATAATCTTTTGCCGGGTTGGGAAACACTCTATAGACGGACGGATTTTTTACCGCTTGATTCTCCGTAGTAACGCTGGTGATTATTACTTCACGGAGTTTTGGAAAGTTGGCATCGAGC
>METF01000080.1:4514-20790 GCA_001771235.1 Candidatus Zhuqueibacterota bacterium RBG_16_48_16 | reverse complement strand
CTGTTTTTTGCGAGCATCAAATTTGGCGGCGGTTAAAACCAAACATGTGGTGGGAGATGGAGCTTTGACATACTTGCCGAGGATTTTTAGACTTTGCGCGGACAAGTTTTCGATATTCTTGACAATGACCAGCCGCCGCGTCGCCATCACCGGGTAGGACGATGCCGCGTTGACGATGGCAGAGCCCTCTGCTTCGCTGCCGTAATAAACATCCAGATTGAAATCTTCCGAGCCGGCTTCGAGACATAGAGGATGCAATTCCTTTAGATATACGTCAAGGAGAAAATCTTCTTCGCCCGCAAATAAATAGACCGGGTCGAATTTGCCGTTCTTCCAACGTTTTACTATTTCGTTAAAATTTGTCTTCATAGCGGGCGGTGAATTAGTAACTCGGATTACCTGCAAAAACCGGATAAATGTAACAAATTTACCGATAACTCAAAGTGATTTATTGGCTGTAATTTTTAAAAATAATTGTAGAAATGTGAATAAACAAAATCAGCTTTTTGTTTGGATCACAAAACCCATCAAATCTTGGCATTACATTTCGCAGCACCGGGGACTTGACAAAAATGTGGTTTTCGATCCAATAGATTTTTAGCAACATATACGAGGCTATAGTATTCAGTATTCATTGATCGAGAGTGAAATCACTTTTAACTCACAATTATCATAAAGCACTAATCACAATTTCATTTAAATTGAGGAGAATGATGATGAGACGAATTCACCTACCTGTGGCTTTTGCCCTCATGTTCATTGCAGGGATTTTGTTTGCCCAGAATGGCTCGGATGATGTACGTCTGTTTCAAAGTTTCTTTAGAGATGCAACAATTACGAGTGTTCCGTATGGCGAGGGCGGTCTGGTTTATAATGGCTATGATGGAGGCAGCGTCCTATCGCTAGGCGCGCAAGGAGGATACCCGCTTATGCCGGAATTGGAGCTCAATGCTGCCTTGAGTTTTATGAGCTATTCGCCTGACGGCGGGGATGGCACTTCCGGGATATCCGATCTGCTGGTATCGGGACGATATAACGTCGTCCCCGATAATACCAAAATTTCAGTGGGTGCTTTCGTGACTCTGCCGATCGGCAGCGACAAATTATACGGACAAAGCAGTATGAATTTTGGCGCCTTTGGCGCGACAAGACATCCGTTGGACAATGGTATGGTTTTTACTGGCACGCTTGGCCTTGATTTTTATGAAGTGAAAAAATTCACTGTCGGAGATTATAAGATTGTAAACGGCGAGGTTGTTTACGACACCAAGGAAGAAACCGATTATGAAACGTCACTTGTATTGGCAGGTGGCTTGATCTATCCCCACAGCGAGCAACTGAATTTTGTCGGCGAAGCTGTGTTGCGCACCGAGGGTGATTATTTCTTAATTAGCGGCGGCGCCGATTATAAGCTGCAAAGTGGAGGAAGAGTGCGCGGCGCCTTAGGAATCGGCCTGGATGACGGTGCTCCGGATTTTTCGCTGTTGGCCAGTTATCTGATGCCTTTCTAATAAAGCGGATGGCGAGAAAGCTTGCAACCCCTCACCCGGACGAGTTGCAGGCAATTTAGAACACGGATTTAACGGATGAAACGGATCAGACGGATTTTAATTGGAGCGAATTAAGGCGAGTCGAGGTATCCGGTCAATAATTCCTGGCAGTCATTTGTATGTGTACTCAATATGTTGTCGCTGCAAGGATGCATGCAGCAACATAATCATGCATCCATACACTCAAGCATTCCGGATATCTGCTCGTTTTTCAATTATCCATAAAACGTTAAGCGGATAAAGCTCAAAGCCGTATTGATCCGTTTCATCCCTGTTCTAATAAAAATTTATGAATACGCGCATACTTCCCCTCACTGAATTCTATTCACATTGCCGTCGCTGAACATTAAAATAGTCACGGCATTATTTACGTGCTCTGTTTTGTTGAATGCGATTTCCCCCCCAAGCACCCTGGCTTTTTCCATGTTTTCTAAATAATGAATGATATCCTGACCTTGACAGTTGCCGGCCTCGATTGCCAGGGCCAATACGTGCATGGTGTTATAGCCGTATATCGCCATCATGCCCGGACTGGTTGCCGTTGCCAGTCTGAATTTGTTTTGAAAGTTGTGAAATTCCGGATCGATTTCGGAGATATAATACCCTGACATAAAAACAATGCCATTGATGTAGCTCCGTTGCCTTCGCAGGGCATCTTCGTTGAGCCAGTTGTCGCCGCCCAACGGCTGTGCTTTGATGTTCGCCAGGGCAAATTGTGGCGCGACCAGCGAAATCTCCTCATCGTATATCGGTAGAAAAATGCCATCGATGGCTGCAACGGGAATGTCCGTCGCCTCGATGAGCCCATGGTTGTCCTCTGATTTTGCAATGGCTTTCCTGTTCATCTCATTAAAGACGGCTTCCACAGCCTGCTGGCTTGTCCCCATACCGCGCGCACGAACCGTATCCCTGAAAGCATAACGGAAACCAGCTTCTCGAATAGCCATGAACTGCCTTTTGAAATCGTTGGTCCCCGGGTAATACCATTGTTGCGCTATAATTGTCCCGCCGAGACTATCGACCCGATTCGCAAAAGCATCGGCCAGCGAGTGGCCATAATCATCCGCCGGAGCGAGAGTGGCAAATGTTTGCAGGTTGAGCCGGTTCACGGCGTAATCGGCAATGGCTTTGCCCCTTGTCTCAAAATCATTATTTGCCTGAAAGACGGCCGCTCCCACGGAGCTGATCCCGTTTTCGGTTGCGGCCGGTACGATGAGAGGAACATTCACCTGGGAGCACAGGCCTGCCAGAGCCGTGGATTTATCACCTTCCAACTCACCGATGATCAAGTCTACGCCAACGGCGAATAATGATTTTGCGGCCTCGATAGTTCCGACGAATGTGCCCCTGGAATCTCTGACGAATAATTCTACCTGGGCTTCTAAATGTCCCCGTTCTTTAACGGCAAAGGCAATGCCTCTCAGCATGTCCCACGCTTCCCGGGAAAAATAACCGTTAAGCGGCAGAATGATGCCGATTCGCACCGATCTCATGAGGTCATCAGGATGAATCTGCTTCATTTGCCGGGCGGCGGTGGCAAACCGTGCGTCCGGCTTATTCTTCAAAAATTTGTCGATAACCTCGTCGGCTTTATCTTTTTGCCCCATTCCGTAATACGTTCGTGCGAGCCACAAGGTAATCCAGGATTGGGCGACTTGCGACTTTTTCGATTCGAGCAATTTTTCCAGGCTGCCACTGCTCACACCCAAATCCACGATCTGGTTTGCCATTTTCTCACAATAGCTCGTCAGCGGCTTTGATTCCGTTTGCTCGATTGCCGAGAGGAATTGGCTCAAAGCTTCGATCTTGTCCCGGTTTTGATAAGATAACCGGGCCAGGATCGCTAAGGCATCTCCGACGTAGCGGCTGTTCGGATAATCCTGAACGAGCAATGAAGCATATTTTTTTGCAAAACCGGGATCGCTTAGCTTTAGAAAAGTTTTAGCCAGCATTAAATAGCTTGCGGTAATCCTGCGATTTTGTTGAGGGTCGGCAACGGCCAGGATGAATTTGAGCCTGGCTTGCTCGTATTGCCCGTTTCTGAAAAGGATCAATCCTTCATAAAAATAGCTTTCCGGCTCGGCAGTCTCGGCGTAGCTGTGAATGACGGGCAAAACGGAGAGGATAAAAACCATCCATATAACAAAAAAAGGAGATAAAGCTTGGCTAAAGTTATTTCTCATTCTTTCCAGTCTTTGCAATGTCTCCTCCGCAAAATAGTTATTCGACAGTAACGCTTTTTGCCAAATTGCGTGGCTGATCCACATCGCAGCCGCGCAGCACAGCAATATGATAGGCCAGCAACTGCAGGGGTATGACCGTGACCAAAGGATTCAACATATCGATCGTGTCCGGAACATAGATAACCCTGTCGGCCTTTTTTGTTATTTCCTGATCGCCTTCGGTTGCGACGGCGATCACGCGGCCTCTTCTCGCCCGGACTTCTTCGATATTGCTCATCACCTTGTCGTACACCGAATCTTGTGTGGCAATAAAAACGACCGGCATGTTTTCATCGATCAGCGCGATGGGACCGTGTTTCATTTCCGCCGCCGGATAACCTTCGGCGTGAAGGTAAGATATTTCTTTGAGCTTTAACGCACCCTCCAATGCTACCGGGAAATTGTAGCCACGGCCGAGGTAGAGAAAATTGCGGCATTGGTAAAACTCTTTGGCGATCTCTTTGATGGTGTCGGTATTCTCCAATATTTTCGCTATCTTGGCGGGAATTGTTTTGAGCTCCTGCACGATCTCTCGCCCGCGATTCGCGGACATGTTTTTTATTCTTCCGAGAAGCAACGTCATCAGCGCCAGCACGGTCACCTGGGAGGTAAATGCCTTGGTCGAGGCGACACCGATCTCGGGACCGGCATGGAGATAAACGCCGGCATCGGTTTCCCTGGCAATCGTGGAGCCGACCACGTTGCAGATACCATAAGCTTTACTTCGTTTCCGTTTTGCTTCTTTAATAGCAGCCAGCGTATCCAGTGTTTCGCCCGACTGGCTGATGGCAATGACCACGCAATTGTTATCCAAAACAGGATCGCGATAGCGAAACTCCGATGCGTATTCCACTTCGACGGGCACACCGACCAGCTCCTCGAACATGTACTCGCCGATCAGCGCCGCGTGCCAGGAGGTGCCGCACGCCGTAATGACCACTCTCCGTGCATAAAGCAGCGATTCGATATCTTTTTCAATGCCGCCAAGCTTGGCTGTGCCTTCTTCGAGTAACAGCCGGCCCCGCATGGTATCCTGAAGCGTATTGGGCTGCTCCATGATTTCTTTGAGCATAAAGTGCGGATAGCCTGCCTTTTCGATCTGGGAAAGATCGTAATCGATGACATGGATGGCTTTATTCACAACCTCATCGTTTATTGTTTTGACAATCGCTTCGCTTGAGGTCAGGATAGCCAGCTCGCCGTCGTCGAGATAGGTAACATCTTTTGTATGGCTGATCAGCGGTGCGGCATCCGAGGCGATCAGGTTTTCATTTTGGCCGTGCCCGAGGACGATCGGACTACCCATTCGCGCGGCAATGAGCATGTCCGGATGATCCGCGTCAATGACCACGATGCCATAAGTGCCTTCCACGCGCAGAAGCGCCAGGCGAACGGCCTCAACCAGGTCTGAGCCATTTTTATTGTATTCGGAAATCAAATGGCAGAGGATTTCCGTATCCGTTTCCGATTTAAATACATAGCCTTTTTCCAGTAATTCCTTGCGCAAGCTCTGGTAGTTTTCGATGATGCCGTTATGCACCAAAGCCAGCTTGCCGGATGAATCGGTGTGCGGATGCGCGTTGATTTCATTTGGCTGGCCGTGTGTTGCCCAGCGCGTATGGCCGATGCCGATTGTGCCCGACAGATTTTGACCGCATAAACTTTTTTCCAGCTCGACGATCTTGCCTGGCTTTTTTACGACCTTTAAATGGCCATTATGCCTCACAGCGATTCCGGCGGAATCATAACCGCGGTATTCCAACCGCTTCAATCCATTGATCAGTATCGGCAATGCCTGCCGCTTACCGACATACCCAATAATACCGCACATATCGTGCCCCTTTCATTATTCCCATTCGATCGTACTTGGGGGTTTAGAGCTAATGTCATAGACGACTCGGTTCACGCCTTTGACTTCATTTATGATTCGATTGGAGATATGAGCGAGAACGTCGTTGGGGATATTCGCCCAGTCGGCGGTCATGCCGTCCCGGCTCGTCACCGCGCGCAACGCAATGACGTTGTCATAAGTTCGTTCGTCGCCCATGACGCCAACAGTTTGTACCGGTAATAACACCGCAAAAGCCTGCCAAATTTTGTCGTATAAATTGTTTTTTCGCAGCTCTTCAATAAAAATGGAATCAGCCGGCCGGAGTATATCCAATCGGGAGGGTGTAATTTCTCCCAGGATGCGAACGGCAAGACCGGGACCGGGGAAAGGATGCCTGCCTAAAATGTGGGAGGGGATACCCAGCTCTTTTCCGACTCTGCGGACTTGGTCTTTAAACAATTCGCGCAAAGGCTCGACCAGTTGAAAACCCATTTTCTCCGGCAAGCCGCCGACGTTATGGTGCGTCTTTATGGTCGCCGACGGCCCTTTCGTCGATACGCTTTCGATGACGTCCGGATACAGGGTGCCCTGAACGAGATATTTTATTCCACCGATTTTACCCGCTTGCTCTTCAAAAACCCTTATGAACTCATTGCCAATGATCCTTCGCTTCTTTTCCGGATCGATCACATTCCGCAGCTTGTCGAGAAAACGCTCCTGTGCCTCGACATAGACGAACTCAAAATCCGCATGGCGATAGTCATCGCACACCTGCTCGGCCTCGCGCGCCCTGAGCAAGCCGGTGTTGACAAAAACACAGGTGAGCTGATGGTGAATAGCCTTTGCCACTAATTGAGCGGCCACAGTCGAATCGACACCTCCGCTTAACGCACAAAGGACTTTCGACGTTCCAATTCTTTTTCTAATTTCTTCGACCGTTGTCTCAACGAATGACGCGGCACTCCAATTGCCTGCGCAGTCGCAGACTTTGAAGAGGAAATTGCGAAAGATCGAATCACCCCGTTGTGTGTGCACAACCTCCGGGTGGAATTGAATACCAAAGATATTTTTTTTGCTGTTTCTGATGGCGGCAACGGGCGAGTTGGCTGTGTGTCCGATGACCTCGAATCCGGGAGGTATTTTCGTCAGATGATCGCCGTGGCTCATCCAGACCGGAAGACTGGAGTCCAGATCGAAGAAAAGATCGGCGCGGTCATCGATGATCAGATCGGCCCGTCCGTACTCGCGGTGGGTTGCGGCTCGAACCTGGCCGCCATTCATATAAGCGATAATTTGCAGGCCATAACAAATACCCAATATCGGGATGCCGAGTGAAAAAATATTGCCGCCCGGAAGAGGGGCATTTTTTTCGTAAACCGACGAGGGGCCGCCGGAGAGGATGATGCCTTTAGGCGACAGCGCCTCGATCTCCTTCTCATCGACCGAAAATGGCCTGATCTCAGAGTAAACGCCCAGATCACGCACCCGCCTGGCAATCAATTGGGTGTATTGGGAACCGAAATCCAATATCAATATGAATTCAGAGTGCTGCATCTTTTCTCATTATTCAATTTGAAAATTTGCTGTCATTGCAGGCGTTTCCTTCGACAAGCTCAGGACAAGTTTTGCCGAAGCAATCTCCTCAGAGATGCTCTTTCTTACGAGTACTGTAGCGAAAGTATAGCCACAAGCATTTTATGCTGAAAGGACACAATGTTTGCAGAAACAGCAATGCCGGTAATTTTTGTCCCAGAGGGACTTAATGTTTGTAGGAACCACAGAAGCCATGATCTCAGTCCCGTTAGGGACTAGATGTTGCAGCAATCTATTTTTTTGACATCCCGTCCCTAATGGGACGGCGGTTTTTGATTTGTTGGTCGCTACAAACATCATGTCCCTAACGGGACTGCAGCGACCAAATAGACCGATCACCGCAGGTTTGATCCACACAAATCAGCGCGTTCGTAATAATCATGAAAAACCTGCGAATGGTTTCTTTGGGAAAAACTTTCGCTGTGGTACTGTATTAAATCTCGATCTGCCAACCTCGTAACGACTCGATGACGGAATAGCAGGTCAGGTCGTAATGAATGGGCGTGATGGCGATATAATTCTCCAATATAGCGCGGTCATCGACATCCGGATCGGTTTCGACTTTTACTTTTTCACCGGTCAGCCAATAGTATTTCCGCTGATGCGGGTCTTTGCGCGGCTGGAATTCTTCGATATACCGCGCCCTGCCCTGGCGGGTTATGCGAACGCCGTTGATTTCATCTTTAGGGACATTCGGTACATTCACATTGAGAAAAACACCGGCGGGCAAGGGCTTCCTGCACACTATCTCCGCCAATTTTACAGCGAATTCGGCTGCCGCTGCAAAATTCGGATCGGTGAACGTCGCCAGGGAAATGGCAAAAGACGGCAGTCCGATTATGGCGCCTTCCGTAGCTGCCGAAACCGTACCCGAATAAATTGTATTTATGCCCGTATTGGAGCCGAGGTTAATGCCCGAGATGAGCAAGTCGGGTTTCGGCTTGTTCTTCAACAGCGCCCAGTAGGCAATCTTGACACAATCCGCCGGCGTGCCGTTTACGGCGTAACCGAAAAAATGATCGTTCTTGGTGAAATTGGCGACTCTCAAGGGATCGCTCAGGGTAATGGCGTGGCCGACAGCGCTCATTTCCGTTGCCGGGGCCACGATTGTGACCTCTCCAATTTTCGCAACGGCTTTAGCCAGGGCAGCCAGGCCCGGCGCGTTTATGCCGTCGTCATTTGTGAGAAGAATCTTCACTCTTGTCCAACCCGGTTTTTAAGGGTGCTTTTTGGATCGACCTCGAGATTGTTGAAAAACGAGAGAATCTGCGAAAGCTTGTGCTTTATTTCGAATCGTTGCACGATCACATCGACAAAGCCGTGCTCTAAAAGAAACTCCGATCTTTGAAAGCCGTCGGGGAGATCCTGGCCGATTGTCTGCTTTATCACGCGCGGACCGGCAAAGCCGATCAATGCTCCCGGCTCCGCCAAAATAACATCTCCCAGCATGGAAAAGCTTGCCGTGACTCCGCCGGTCGTCGGGTGGGTGAGAATGGAGATAAAGGGAATTTTATGATCGGAAAGCATGGCCAGCTTGGCCGATGTTTTTGCCATTTGCATGAGCGACAAAGCGCCTTCCTGCATTCTGGCGCCGCCCGAAGCCGAAACAATGATTAAGGATCGATTGTTTTGCAGCGCCACATCAATGGCGCGAGAAATCTTTTCTCCGACAACCGAGCCCATGCTGCCGCCGACAAAGCGAAAGTCCATGACGCACAACACAATGGGTCGGGCATTGAGCGAGCAGGTTCCGGTTCGAACGGCTTCTTTCAATCCTGTTTTGGCAATGGCTTCCTGCAATCGATCGGAGTATCTTCTTGAATCCTTAAATTTGAGCGGGTCGACCGACTTTAATTTTACATTAAATTCCTTAAAGCTGCCCTCGTCGGCTAAGAGCTTTATATATTCATTGCTATTGATCCTGAAATGGTAGCCGCATTTCGAGCACACGGAAAAATTCTTTTCCAGCTCTTTCAAATAGAGAACTTCGGAACAACTTTCACATTTGATCCACAAGCCATCCGGAAATTCTTTCTTTTCCTGTGGCTGAAGCCCCCGTTTTACGCGCTTAAACCATTCCATGATTTATATTTCTCACGATAGTTGTTATATTGGCAGGCTCATCAACAATGCATCCTCGCCAGTGGAATAATAGTCTCTGCGGATGCCGACGGCTTCAAACTCGAATTTTTCATACAACCTTATGGCCGCATCGTTGGTCGTCCTGACTTCGAGGTGGATGATGGTTGATCTGTTATCCTTCGCGATCTCGATTATTTTCTTCAAAAACCAACTGCCTATTCCTCGATTTCTGTAATTGGCCGCTACGGCAAGATTGGCAATGTGGCATTCATCGGCCATAAACCAAAGGACGGTGTATGCGGCGACTGCATGACGATGCTCAAGAACGTATGAATGCGAATATTCCGGCCTGGACAATTCGATCTCAAAGCTGCGCCTGGACCACGGCGACTTGAAGATATCCTTTTCGAGCTGACAAATCGCATCGAGGTCATTCCGGCTCATGGGCCGAAAGAGAATGTCTAAGGGCCCAATCTTTGCCGAAAGAGTCCTTACATGATCATTTAAGACCGGACTTTCTGCCATACCGGTATGTCGATTCCTGAATACCATTTAATAGCGAGCTTGTCAATCCTTGTTATGGAACCAATCACAGGGTATCCGGATATTTATGACAGGATCACAGGATGATGCAGGATAAAACCGGATCAATTCGCTAAAATTCTGAAACATCTTCAAAGATCAACAAGACTGCTGTCTTGATCAACTTCCAAAAATCTTCTAAAACATTATCCTGAAAATCCTGTGAAATCCTGTCATCCTGTCCTCTTTTTAGGCTTACCGGGGACGAAATTTTGATAGTACGCCGGCTCCAGCGTGGCCGGGTCGGGAATCGGCCCGCCCTGTAAAATGTGTTCGTACCCAAGCTTCGCAACCGTAGCCGCAGCGGGCAAACTGAATTCCGGGGAAGCATATTCCAGCTCCAATTGATCCATTTGTTGCTGAATGGATTTGTGCGCCGGAGGAATGACCAAAAAACGGCCGGGTGCAAATTGCGGCAAGTCGTTAATATGCAAAACGGTGACCTCTTTGATCTTTCGCAACGATCCATCCTGATGCTGAAAAGCGGCGGCATAGACCTCTTCATTGCGGGCAAAAAGCGTCGGCACCACGACTTTATCGGACGGACATTGTTTTGCCAGGGCTTCGAGCGTTCCGACCGGAATGATCGGTATGCCATCGGTGAATGCCAATCCTTTGGCAAAAGAGAGTCCTATGCGCAAACCGGTGAACGATCCCGGACCGATGGAAACGGCAATCCCGCTGAGCTGGCTGGCCTCAATATCCGCCAGGTTACACAGGTGCTGAATAAGCAGCGGCAGCTTTTTAGCGTGAATGTTTTTGATGTTGAGCCTGAATTCCGCAAGGAGCAAGCCGTCTTTGATGAGAGCTGCGGCGCAAATCTGCGTCGCCGTTTCTATTCCGAGTAAAATCACTAGACTATCTTTCTGATTTACAGGATTTGGCAATTTAGAGCAAAGGTGCGTGGCGATAAACGATAATATCCCTCTTGCTTTCAAGGCCGTTTTCGAACAAGCAAGAGAGATGAACCTCGAAGCGATTGAGGGGCAGCTCGTTTAAAATTATTTCCGGCCATTCTATGAGAGAAATACCGCCTTTGGAAAAGTATTCCGAAACGCCGATGCCATGAAGCTCATCCGCAGAATTGAGGCGATAAAAATCGAAATGGAAAACGGGCAGCCGGCCTCTATATTCGTTTATAAGAGTAAAGGTCGGGCTGGTTACGGTCTCCTCCACATCCAGACCGGCACAGACTCCTTTTATGCATGTGGTCTTGCCGCTGCCCAGGTCACCAAAGAATGCAACCACCGTGTCTTCGGTTAAATGACCGGCCAGCTTTTTGCCGAGCGCCTGGGTCTGCTCCGGGCTTTTCGAGATCACGTGAAAAAGCGTTTTCAATGAAGTTTGGGAAACGTTATTTTCAATCGATCTATGCACTATGGCTTACTTTGGCTCCAGGGTGACTATGGGAAGGATCATTTCCTCCATCGAGATGCCGCCGTGTTGAAAGCTGTCCGCGTAATAATTCAAATAATAATGATAATTGGTCGGATAAACAAAGTAATAATCTTCCTTCGATATGATGTAGTTTGTATTGACACCTCGCGCGGGCAGTTTGTATTCTCTTGGCTCTTTGATGATCATAGCGTATTTGCTGTCAACCCTGAGATTACGGCCGTATTTGTAGCGCAGGCTGGTTGAGGTTTCGCGGTCGCCAATGACTTTAGCACCGCGCAGACCCCGAATGCTTCCATGATCCGAGGTGATGACGATGGTGCTGTCATAATCGGCAAGCTCCCGCAGGGCCTCGAAGATGTGAGAATGCTCGAACCACGAGCGCGTCATGGTGCGAAAGGCGGCTTCATTAGGAATCATTTCTTTGATCAAATCGTTAGAGCTGCGCGTGTGCGCCAAAATATCCATAAAGTTCACGACGATGGTTGACAGCGGCACGCTGGCATATTCTTTAATTTTTCGGGCGACGTTTCTCGATTCGTGCATATCCAGGATTTTGGCATATTTCGGCTCTGGTTTCAGCTCGACCCCGATCCTTTTGAGCTGTGCTTCCAGCAACTGCTGCTCGTTTCTGTTGCGGCTGAGGTCATCATTCTCATTATCGCCTTGCCAAAGCTCCGGTATCATCTCCTCGATTTCACTGGGAAACAATCCTGCAAAGATCGCATTTCGTGCATAAGGCGTGGCCGTCGGCAAGATCGAAAAATAGTATTGTCTGTTGATCCTGTAATAATCCCGGAGCAGCGGCTCCAAAACCAGCCATTGATCCAGCCGCAAATTGTCGATGACCAGCAAAAGGACCCGTTTATCATTTTTCACATGAGGAAGAATGAATTGCGGGATTACATCAATGGACAGGGCCGGCCGATTTTGTCCGTGCAGCCAGCCCCTGTAGTTCTTTTCGATGTAGCGGCCGAATTCAATGTTGCAAGCGCGCTTTTGATCATAGAGGGTTTGCTTTAAGCCGAGATCTGGATGCTGATCGATTTCCAAATCCCACTCCGAGAGCTGTAAATGAACGTCGATCCAGTCCTGCCACTCCATTGGGCTGAGAAGCCTGACGGCGATTTCGCGAAACTCGGCGGTGTAATCACGGGAAATTTTCTGCCCGGAGATCGTTTTTTTGTCTAATAGTCTTTTACAGGCCGCCAGTATCTGGCTGGGATTTACCGGCTTGGTGAGATAGTCGTCAATCTTTCCCCCGATAGCCTCTTCCATGAGCGATTCTTCTTCGCTCTTCGTAACCATGATAATCGGCAGTCCCGGCTTAAGGTCTTTGATTTCGTTCAGCGCCGTCAGACCATCCATGCCGTGCAGCATTTCGTCCAGCAGAACGATGTCATATTCATTTTGTTTGACCAGCTCGATGGCATCTTCCGCATTGGCCACAGGAGTGACTTTGTATCCTTTTTCTGCCAGGAATATGAGATGCGGCCGGAGCAGCTCGATTTCGTCATCGACCCAAAGTATGTGTCTTTTTGTTTTTGCCAATGGAACCTCGCTTTCAAAAGATGGTAAAAGTAACAAATTTTATGAACGGAGTCAATTGTGTTTTTCGCTGGCAGGAGAAAAGATTCTTGCCAGATTGCGAATAAAACCACGATGGGTATGGTTTCAAAAACATAATAGTAATCTCATCTATTTTGTATCTATTCAGCCACCAAGTCGCAAAGCCACTAAGGAGCACGAAAAATCTTTGTGAACCTTTGTGTCTTCGAGTTTTCGTGGCAAAAAAATTATGATACCTGAATAGACACTCTATTTACGAGGTGATGCCTGGTGATCGGAATACGATTTACAGATTATATCCCTTCCGAGGACGACAAGAATATTTTCAAGAATTTGCTCAATATGTTTTTGCAGATCCTCATTTTTACCTCGGGAGATATATCCGAAGCGTTGAGCTGGCTGACCCAGTTGGACCAGCGGTACGGCCTGACGGATGATGGTTATGGCATGGGAGATTTTATTCAGGAGCTTAAGGACAAGGGATATATCGAGGAATCCAACGAAAACGGTATGCTGTTCAGGCCGACGGCTAAAACCGAAAGGACCATTCGCCGGCGCTCGCTGGAGGAGATTTTTGGCAAGTTAAAGAAATCAAGGCGCGGAAATCACAGAACCCATCACACCGGCTTTGGTGATGAGCCGACGACCGATTTGCGGCAATTCCAGTTCGGCGATACCTTCGATCAGATTGCGGTGACGGAATCTCTGAAAAACGCGCAGGTTCAGCATGGCATATCCGACTTTTTGCTCACCGAAGACGATCTTGAGATTATTAACAATGAGTACAAAACGCAAACGTCGACTGTGCTGATGATCGATATTTCCCATTCGATGATTTTGTATGGTGAGGATCGGATCACCCCGGCCAAAAAAGTGGCCATGGCTCTTGCCGAGCTGATCAAAACACGGTATCCGAAAGATACCCTCGATATTATTGTATTCGGCAATGATTCCTGGCAAGTCGAGCTGAGGGACATCCCCTATTTGCAGGTCGGCCCGTTTCATACCAACACCGTTGCCGGCCTCGAGCTGGCGGCGGACATTCTTCGGCGAAGAAAGACATCCAACAAACAGATTTTTATGATTACCGACGGCAAACCCACCTGCCTTAAAGAGGGCATCGGTTATTATAAAAACAGTTTCGGCCTGGATAGAAAAATAGTGAACAAAACGCTGAACCAGGCCGCCAGGCTGCGGCGAGCAGGCATCCCGGTGACGACGTTTATGGTTGCCCGCGATCCTTACTTGCAGCGCTTTGTCAGAGAGTTCACCAAAACCAATAACGGCAGGGCCTTTTACAGCAGCTTAAAAGGCCTGGGTGAATATGTTTTTGAGGATTACATTCGGAATAGACGGAAACGAGTCACATAGATTGCAGAAAGGATTTTCATGGTTCGAAATGAGCTTTTAAAGATCAAGACGTTCGGGCAGCTAAAGGCTTCCGGCTATAAATCAAGACCCATCAAAGATGAGCTGAGAGAGAATTTAATATGCCGACTCAAAGCTGGCAGCAGACTGTTCGACGGTATTTTAGGTTACGATGATTCGGTCGTGCCCGATCTGGAGCGGGCGATCCTTTCCCGACATAATATCATTCTTCTTGGATTGCGCGGCCAGGCAAAGACGAAAATCGCCAGGTTGATGATCGATTTTTTGGACGAGCTCATCCCGGTTGTCGCCGGCTCTGAAATCAATGACGATCCTTTTCAGCCTGTGTCAAAATTTGCCCGCGATCTGGTTTCCGAGGCTGGCGACGACACGCCGATCGAGTGGCTGCACCGCAACGAGCGCTACACCGAAAAACTCGCCACCCCGGATGTGTCCATTGCGGATATTATTGGCGATGTCGATCCCATCAAAGCGGCCACATTGAAATTGCCCTACTCGGATGAACGGGTCATTCACTATGGCTTGATACCGCATTCGCATCGCTCGATATTTGTCATAAACGAGCTGCCTGATTTGCAGGCCAGAATTCAGGTTGCCCTGTTCAATATATTGCAGGAAAGAGATATCCAGATTCGCGGATTCAAGATTCGCCTGCCATTGGACATTCAATTCGTTTTTACGGCCAATCCGGAGGACTATACCAACCGGGGCTCGATTGTGACCCCGTTGAAGGATCGAATCGAGAGCCAGATTCTGACGCACTATCCGAAAACAATGGATGTGGCCAAGGCCATAACCCGGCAGGAAATCAGGACGGATAAATCTATTTTTGAGACTGTCAGGATTCCGGAGCTTGCCCAATCACTCATCGAGCAAATCGCCTTCGAGGCGAGAAAAAGCGAATACATTGATGCAAAGAGTGGGGTTTCGGCAAGGCTGCCGATAACCGCTTATGAAAGCCTGGCCAGTGCGGCGGAAAGAAGATTATACATTCATGAGGAGGAAAAGACCGTTGCGAGGATTTCGGATTTTGATGGAATCATTCCTGCGATCACCGGAAAGGTGGAGCTGGTTTACGAGGGTGAGCAGGAAGGACCTGCCAAAGTGGCGAGGTATTTGATCGGGAAATCCATTCGTTCGGTTTTTGTGGAGTATTTTCCAAATCCTGAAAAATTTAAAAAGACTCCTGAAAAAAGTCCTTATTACTCGATTGCAGAGTGGTTTAGAAAAGGGAATGCCCTGGATATTTTGAATGATATTTCGAACGACGAATATGAAAAGACGTTGTACTTGGTGCCCAATCTCGCTGCTCTGGTAGAAACCTATGTTCCAAAGCTCAGCAAAGAAGAAAAACTTTCATTTATGGAATTTGCACTTCATGGGCTGGCAGAGTATTCCATTTTGAGCAAACAAGTTATTGAAAGCGGGCTGCATTTTGAAGACCTGCTGTCAAGCATGCTCTCATCAGACGAAGATGACGATGTCGATGATCTCCCCAGATCGGATTATCATCGCCAGGCATGAACGCCTTTTGTGTCAATGGTTCGTAGTATCTTAGAAATCAATTTGTGTACAAATATGGCAAAAGTTAGGTTCTGAAAAATTTAACCACGAATTTTCACGAATTAAATGAATTTCACGAATTTGTACACCGAGATTAATTCTAATTCGTGCAAATTCGTGTGTAATTGGTGCAAATTCGTGGTTCTATTTTATTGGGTTCCGGTTTATCCGGGCTATGAATTGTCTTTGAAATGGTCCCATCCCCTGGCTTCAATGTTGAGCGGCCGTCCATGTTCATCGATCACCTTCACGCCCTGTTCCAAAGGCACGATCTCTCCGATATGCGTGAGCGGAGTTTCAAGCTCTTTTGAGATTTCCTGCAAAAGCCGGCCCGGCGTGTCAGGCCTGATCGTGAAAAGAAGCTCATAATCTTCGCCACCGTTCAGCGCCAGCTCCAGCGCCGAAACAGCCGTTAAATTTTCAAAAAGATGTTTTTTGACAAAGAGAGGTATTTTGTTTTTCCATAAAACAGCGCCCACGTTGCTCGCCGTGCAGATGTG
>METF01000080.1:1555-4264 GCA_001771235.1 Candidatus Zhuqueibacterota bacterium RBG_16_48_16 | reverse complement strand
GCGTGCGCCGTCTCTGGCCACAAAGGAGCTGCCATCGGTCTCGCCCAATAAGGTGATATCGATAATGATGCCGCCAGGCGACCGCGAAAGATTTCCGCCGATAATATAGGTATCAAAGTTTCTCAATTCGTCGCCTATTCCTTTGTTGAGACCGTCAAAGTCATTCAGTTCCAATTCCTGTGGCAGTCCTAATGACACCAGGGCAAATCGAGGAACTCCACCCATGGCCGCAATATCACTGAGATTGACCGCCGCGGCTTTTTTGCCGATCCGGTAATAGGTGGAGTCATTGACATCAAAGTGTTGGCCTTGAATCTGGATGTCGCAGGTGGCTAATAACAGGCGGTCGTTATTTAGCCTGAGGACAGCCGCATCATCGCCGATTCCACATACGACGCTTGCGTCCTGCAGGCGTGGTACGATAGAGCGGATTCTTTCAATGAGCTTGAATTCGCCGACGTCGCGGAGAGTAATGTGCTTATTAGGATCCAAAGGGTACCCGATTACAGGTGTTCAAATTACTCAGCCCATATAGAAATGTCAAAATAACTAAAGACAAAATCATCAAGAATGTTTTGATGGAGTGCCTTGAATGATGGATACTCAGCTATTTTAAATAGTGCCTTGAGTGCCTGGAGTAATTAGAGTGCCTTGAGTGGGTGTAACTCAAGCCACTCCTAACTCAAGCCACTTCATTTCGATCCTGCTTCTTCAGAGGCTGTTAAAAAACAGCCAGATTACCCTGTGATTTGATATTCTCCAAAGGCTCCATGTGACCATTTTGTTTGAAATGTCCCTGCATATTGATTAGCGTGAATTTTTTAAAAAAAGTACAATAAAATGTTGACTTTTAAAATGGATATTTTTATGTTTACGGAAATAATTGGAAGCGTTTCCAGAAAATAAGCATGAAAAACACTGGAAGTACTTTCCATTTCAGGTCGGTTCTCCCCTTTTAGAGAGGAAAACTTTTGGCCGCAACCATTTACGACGTAGCAAAGCACGCTGGTGTCGGAATTGGGACAGTTTCGCGGGCGCTCAATAACAGGCCCAATATCAATGCTGCGACAAAAGAAAAAATTCTGAAAATTGCATCCGATCTCAATTACGCACCGCACGGCGTTGCCCAAAGCCTGGCCAGAAAGAAAACCCACAGTATCGCCTGCGTTGTCCCTTTCTTTTTTAGCTACTTTTATCTTGGATTACTCAAGCGAATTCATAATATCCTTGGCGCCTATCAATATGATTTGATCCTCTATAGCCTCGACCGCGTCGATACACGAGATAATGCCCTGGAAAGAATTTTAACCGAGAGAAAAGCCGACGGCTTGTTGATTATTTCCCTGGAGCTGAGCGACAGCTATGCCAGGCGGTTTATGGATTCGCCGCTGCCGGTTGTTATCGTCGATCACTTTCACGATCGCCTGGATTCGATCGGCATCGCCAATGTAAGAGGGGCCAAAGAGGCAACGGAGCATCTGATAAAATTGGGGCATAAACGTATCGGCATGATCAACGCCAATATCAGCAGCTTTCCGGCGCGTTCTCGCCTGGATGGTTTTAAATCCGCTTTAAATGAATCCGGTCTGGAGTTCCGTGAAAGCCTGGTCAAAGTGCCGAGCGAAGAATTGGGCGAGCACGGTTTCAATGAGATAGCCGGTTATGAATGTATGAAGAAAATGATCTCGCTGGAAAAAGAGATGCCGACAGCCATCTTTGTCGCTTCGGACGTGCAGGCCGTCGGCGCCATGCGGGCGGCAAAGGAGGCCGGAATCCGCATCCCCGAAGACGTGGCACTTGTCGGCTTTGATGATATCGATTTTGCCAAGTATATGGGCTTGACGACGATGCGCCAACCGCTGCAGACCATGGCAGACCTGGCCGTCGAAAGGCTGATGAAAAAGATGGCGCGGAAATCGACAGACGAGTTTCACGTCGAGCTCAAAGCGGAGCTTATTGTTCGCGAGAGTTGTGGTGCCAGGAAAAAATATTATGTGAATAAAGACCAATGATATGATCAAGCCCGTCATTCTCACCTCTCTGTTTTTCCTGCTATGCCGGCTCGCTTTGGCCGACGATTCGATGGAAGCACCGAATATGAAAGTGCCCGAATGGTCGAAACAGGCCGTTTGGTACCAGATTTTCCCAGAACGCTTTCGCAACGGGGACAGCAAAAACGATCCTGCACTGGCCGATATCATCGGCTCGTGGCCGCACGACAGCACCTCTCCAATATTCGTACACCCGTGGACCAGCGACTGGTACGCCCTGCAATCCTGGGAACAGGATGACAAGGGATTTTACTTTCACGTGCAAAGGCGAAGATACGGCGGCGACCTCCAGGGTATAATCGACAAGCTGGACTATTTGACCGATCTCGGCGTCAACGCACTTTATCTCAATCCCGTTTTTGAATCGCCTTCACTGCATAAATATGATGCCGCCACGTATCATCATATCGATGACAATTTCGGTCCGAATCCGCAAAGAGACAAACAACTGATAGCCAGCGAAAGACCGGACGATCCCGCAACCTGGAAATGGACGACGGCGGACTCGCTGTTCTTACTCCTGTTGGAAAAGTGCCACCAGCGGAATATCCGCGTGATCATCGACGGTGTTTGGAACCACGTGGGCATGACTTTTTGGGCTTTTAAAGATGTCGTTCGCAACCAACAAAAATCGCCTTATGCCCAATGGTTTTATATC
>METF01000080.1:1438-1545 GCA_001771235.1 Candidatus Zhuqueibacterota bacterium RBG_16_48_16 | reverse complement strand
ACGATCCGGCGACGCCGCAATCCGAATTCGGCTACAAGGGCTGGTGGGACGTCAACGAGCTACCGGAGCTTCAGGAGGATGAAAACGGTTTTCAGCCGCAGGCATGG
>METF01000080.1:847-952 GCA_001771235.1 Candidatus Zhuqueibacterota bacterium RBG_16_48_16 | reverse complement strand
TTCGAAAGCCGAACGAACAGGAAATTCAAATACAAAAGCTGATTGTGCTGTTTCAAGTGGCATACCTGGGTGCGCCGATGATTTATTACGGCGACGAAGCGGGAA
>METF01000080.1:0-620 GCA_001771235.1 Candidatus Zhuqueibacterota bacterium RBG_16_48_16 | reverse complement strand
TCGCTGGGTGCTTTCAAAGCGCTGGTTGTCGATGACGAGGAGGACGTGTATGCTTTTGAGAGAACACTTGGCTCTGGCCGCATCGTTGTCTTGCTGAACAATTCCCTGGAAGATCGATCCGTGAATTTGAGATTTAGTGCTTCGAAATGGCGGGATTTACTCGACGACCGGGAATGCGATTTTCCCCGGAAAATGACTGTCCGTATAAAAGCAAAATCAGGCAGGATTCTCAAGCAGCTTTAATAAACAAAAAGATGGGAAGGCAAAGTGACTCTATTCGATTATACGCTCGTTGTCGTTTATCTCAGCGGCATAGTTCTTATCGGCTTGATTGCGCAAAGACGAGCCCAAAGAGGTATCGATTCCTATTTTCTCGGCGACCGGTCGCTGCCCTGGTGGGCTTTAGGGGCATCCGGTATGGCATCGAACCTGGATGTCAGCGGAACCATGATCAATACGGCCTTTATTTTTGCCCTGGGTGCCAGCGGATTTTTCATTGAGATTCGCGGCGGCGTCACCCTTATCATGGCCTTTCTGATGATTTTCATGGGCAAGTGGAACAGGCGCGCCCAGGTGATGACCCTGGCCGAATGGATGAATTTGCGTTTTGGCAGCGGCAG
>METF01000079.1:5249-5744 GCA_001771235.1 Candidatus Zhuqueibacterota bacterium RBG_16_48_16 | reverse complement strand
TGTGGCCTATATGATCCGCACCTCAACCCTGTTGTTCGGAGAGAATGAAGAGGCGGTCCGACTTCCTTCGCGCCTGGTGGGCACCCTCTTTTGCGTAGCGCTGTTCCTGTTGTGCGTTGCGGCCATCCCGCGAGAGGGACTTTTTATCGGCTTTGTTTCTGCTTTTCTAATGGCCGTGATGCCCATCAGCACTCATGTCAGCGGTGTGGCGAACATGCACACTGCAGCAAGTCTTCTCATCATGCTGGTATTTTTCTTCACCCACTTTTTTCTCGAATCACAAAAGCCCATTCATCTTTACACCATAGCCGTTCTTTTAGCCGTTCTTTGCGCCACTATGGAGTACGCCTTTATCGCCGGCGGCCTGACGGCTATGCTGTTGGTCATTTATCCCACAGCGCACCTGCACATTCGCCAGGCAAAGATGACCCTGTCAAAAAACGTCTTTTTCGCCGTTGGATTCTTTCTGGTCGTTTTGCTGCTCCTATGGTGGGC
>METF01000079.1:4917-5059 GCA_001771235.1 Candidatus Zhuqueibacterota bacterium RBG_16_48_16 | reverse complement strand
GTCATCCGTGATTACCGGGCGCGATTTCAGGTCATGCTGCTGATATATACCTTGGTCTTTTTAATTGCGATGCTTCGCCAGCACATCATGTCCGCCAGGTACAGCATCTATCTGCTGCCCTTTTTGTACCTGGTCACCGGCT
>METF01000079.1:4512-4789 GCA_001771235.1 Candidatus Zhuqueibacterota bacterium RBG_16_48_16 | reverse complement strand
AAGCAGGCGGCGGCTTACCTGAAAGAGCATGCGGACGAAGAGGATTCCATCCTCACCTGGTATCCGGGTATATTGAAATTCTACCTGCCGGATCACACGGCCATCGATGCCTACAACACCGGGGGAGCTACGCCGGAGCTGATCGGGACGATAAAGAAACAGCATTACCGGTTTATCATCCTTTACGCAAACCAGGTGACGCGCTGGCCGGATGATGAAGGCTATGCGGCGATCGAGGAACACTATGTTTTGGTCAGGACGATTTACCAGGACGAAC
>METF01000079.1:3468-4467 GCA_001771235.1 Candidatus Zhuqueibacterota bacterium RBG_16_48_16 | reverse complement strand
GCCGCTCTTGAAAGAAAAAGCTCGCTCGATCATTTCCTCAAAGATTCTCGTCATCTTGGCCGTCGGCGCCCTGTTGAGAATTCTCGGCATCCAGTGGGGTCTGCCTTATGCCTACCATCCCGACGAACGGCTGCTGGTGGCGCGCGGCGTCCATTTTTTCACTGGCGATCTCAATCCCCATCTGTTTATCTATCCTTCGCTGCAAATGGAGCTCATCTTCATCGCCAATGCCCTCACTTTTTTTGGCGGATACCTGACCGGTCACTACCGCAGCGTCGGGGAATTCACCTCTTTGTACCGCAGCGACCCCACAATTTTTTACATCGTCGACAGGCTGCTGACGGTTTGTTTTGCCCTGGTCGCCATCTATATGACTTTTAGAATCGCCAGGAGGCTTTTTGGCGAGACCGCTGGCTGGATGAGCGCGCTGCTGCTCGCCGTGCTGCCCGTACATGTTCTTCATTCGCACTATGTCACCACCGACATTCCCTGCACGGCTTTTCTTCTGATCTCGTTTTATTATTCGCTCAGGATTCTGGACAGCGATGCGCTGCGCGCCTATCTGCTGGCCGGAGTGTTCGGCGGCCTGGCCGCGGGCACCAAGTATAACGCCGGGCTGGTCGTTCTGATGATACCGGTCGCACACTGGATTAAAATCGGCTTATCCTGCCAGGGGAATTTTCGTTCAAAAATACAATCGCTGATCCGCTGCACCCTTGATAAAAAGATCGTCATCGCCCTTGGTCTGTCCGTTCTCGTTTATCTTGTTTCCACGCCCTATACGCTGCTGGATTTTAAGACATTTCTGCAGGATTTTCTTTTTCAGGCGAGCGTACAGAGACGCGGCCACGGGCTTATTTTCATCGGCGTCGGCAACAAAATCGCCCATCACCTGTTTGTCAATGTTCGCTACTGGGGCGGCCCATTGTTCGCCATGTTGATTTTTGCCGGTCTTGTTGCGGCAATCATCAAAATCAATAAATACCGGCTGTTGATTCT
>METF01000079.1:2986-3151 GCA_001771235.1 Candidatus Zhuqueibacterota bacterium RBG_16_48_16 | reverse complement strand
CACAGGGACGATCCGCCCATTCGTGAGGACAGCTATCGCATTATATCGGAAAAGGATTTGCCCACCTTGCTGGCAAAAACACCTGACTGGCTTGTCGTGACCAGCTTTGATATCAATGATTTCCTGCGACTCAAAGATCGTTTCGATTTTACCAAAGAGAATTAC
>METF01000079.1:2401-2937 GCA_001771235.1 Candidatus Zhuqueibacterota bacterium RBG_16_48_16 | reverse complement strand
AAAAATACGATCCCACCCCGTGCCTGTTCGGACACAAATTCCTCGGCGAATTCCCGGTGCATGATATGATGTACAATTTTCCGGTGATCTTGATTTTTAAAAAGATTAACTGAAAGCAATAAATATTCAGCCCACAAAATACACAAAACAAACTAAAATGTTTTATTCGGAAGAATGAATTACATTACCATCAAAACGGCGGGATAGAATCCCCACCCTGCGAACTGTTTGTCAAAGCTGAGAATTGCCTGGTCGTATCGCTGTTGTCGATGAAGGTAACAGAGGCATTTTGCACGGGCGTTGTGGAGGTAGAGACTGTGCCGCTGACCTGTGATGTCTGTGCATGCGAATTTATGATGAGAATTATCAAAAGAAACGGGGATAAAAACCGAACATTGATAGCTTCGTTCTTTCGGTACTACTTGTTCAATTTCATTTTGCACCTTTGTGAATGTTCGATTCTTTTTTATTTTCATCATCTTTCACATTCGCGTTGGCAGCCACACGTCGTACCTGCAGGGGCAGGTCGAGTTCAA
>METF01000079.1:2151-2391 GCA_001771235.1 Candidatus Zhuqueibacterota bacterium RBG_16_48_16 | reverse complement strand
TTGAGCCAATTGACGCTCGTCTTTTATCTTGAAAAATACTTTTCAGCATATTTTATAAACACCGGCCAATTCGGGCCGACTGTGTGGCCTCCGGCATGCTGGCGGAAGGCAATCTCTCCACTCACTAGCAAAGTCTCCTGCGGAGGGAATTGGTCCGTACCCAATCCGCTTTTACCCAAAAGCTCATAAACCGGACCGGCATGCACGCCTGCTAAAAACATGCCTTTTGCGTCTATCCAT
>METF01000079.1:1635-2085 GCA_001771235.1 Candidatus Zhuqueibacterota bacterium RBG_16_48_16 | reverse complement strand
CAACCGGTAAATCCAACGCTGACAACGGCCCGGCATATTTAATAAAGTTCGGTGCAAACCAGTGATATTCTCCGGACGACGCCAGGTTTTCTACCTGCTCCCCGAGATTTCTGCGGAGTATTTTTGCGCCGCCGGCACCTGATGAGCCTATAAACCCGATCGCAATACGTGGTTCGTAGGCCAAAGCCACTATGGCCGCTTTGCCATAGCGAGAGAGTCCTTCGATGACGACACACGTTTCGTCTACATCGGGATCGGTCTCGAAATAATCCATTGCCCGGCTCGCACCCCAGGCCCAGGCGCGCAACGCTCCCCAGTCATCAAGTTTGCGAGGTTGCCCTTTATTCACCAAGCCAATAATTCCTTCGCGCAGGCCGGCCCCGTTGTCTGCCTGAATGCTGGTCGGCACGAGGATGGCATAACCCCAGCCTTTTTCCAAAAGCTGCTGCT
>METF01000079.1:0-1605 GCA_001771235.1 Candidatus Zhuqueibacterota bacterium RBG_16_48_16 | reverse complement strand
AAAGGCGCTGCTGCGCTGCCGCATCCTGTTGTTGCCTTCGCAACCATCTTGAAAAATCCCAGCCGAATTCAATAATAACCGGCACCGGCCCGGTTTTGGTTTGAGGAAGGGAGAGGGTCATCTCAATATCGACGGTTATGGCGGGATACTCGGAATTATCAACATGCCCAACGAGCTGTTTTGTGGTTATGGGGAAATCCCCATTAACCGTGTCTTTTTCACTGACGACCTTCCAGGCGACTGCCGGTGTTTTTTCGGGAACTCTACCATAAATTTCTCTATCGAAATCTTCAAAAATCTCTAATTTGCGCTTTTCCCATTGATCCTTTGTTTTGACAGGCGTGCCATCGTTGAATAAAAGCGGATCCGGCAAAGAGGTGTACGGTGTTGCTTTGGATTCATCCGTATTGGCGGCGTTTGGCGCCATGGGATCGCCGGATGGGCCGGGTCGAAGCTCCGTTATACCAAGCAGTTTCATCATCAATTGATGATCTTCCTGATTTAATTTGTTAATGCGTTCCCGTTCCTCTGGCGACCATTGGGCAAAAACCTGGACTGCGATAAAGATGCCCAGGGTAAGAAGAATTGTTGATCTTTTCGTCACTGTAAAATCCTTTCAGTTTTCAAACATGTGGTTTCCACTCATAGTGTGTATAGAACACGACTTGAACGGATTAGACGGATTAAAACGGATGATTTGCCCCGGTTAGCGCATTCTTGACTGCCAGTACCATGGTTTCCTATGCATGTGAGCAATAGCCCAAACAACTATATTTTTGTTGTTTTCTATTGTGAAAAGTATTTTATATGGAAATTTGGGAATATATGCTTTGTAAATAGCATCGTCTTCAATTAAATACCACTTTGGGTTCTTTTTAATTTTATTTATTTGTTCAATTACAGCACGCTTAAATCTTTTGCCAAGACCTTCCGATTGAAGTTCATACCATTCAATTGCTTCGTTAAATTCTTTAGTGGCCAATTCATGAATTTTAATTGTCATTGTAAAGGCTTTCAAAATCTAATAATTTGGCTTGCCCTTCATTGACCGCATTCATTCGGTCATTTACTTCATTAATCCATGCTTGACGAATTTCGGCTTCTTCATAGTCCAAACTTGCGAGGATTAACTCAGCAAATGTTAATCTTTCATTTGGAGGCATCTTTAATGCTTTTTTAAAAAGATTTTTATCCATAAAATATTTTCTCCTATGATTATCTTTCCTTTCAACCATATTCGCTCGATAGTAGCGTGAACTTCTTCAGAAAATCTTAGTCCCAAACCTGACTGGCATTCTTCATAATATTCAACTGCACTAAAAAATTCTCTCTCAGCGGCTTCATGAAAGCTGTATTTCATTTTGAAAATCTTTTCTTAATTTTTTCAAACACTTCTTCTCCAGGAATGAGTCTGGCTTTCCCGCTGTCAAGCTCCTGGCATCGGCGTTCGACTTCTTTTGACCACGCTTGATCTATATCGTCTTGAGTTGGCAAGTTTGTACTAATGAGTAACTTGTCTATTAAAATTAATCGATCATCTATTGGGAGATCAAGAGCTTGTTCATATATTTTTTCAGCTAATTCTACCATATTTCACCTCTTTTC
>METF01000078.1:9432-10773 GCA_001771235.1 Candidatus Zhuqueibacterota bacterium RBG_16_48_16 | reverse complement strand
CATCAGGCGCTGTGGGCGGGAAATAATGCTCTTGGCCGTCTGGTAGCAAGTGGGATTTATCTGATTCGCCTTGAAGCGGGGGAGTTTGTGAGGGTCAGGAAGATTGTGGTCAATCGGTAGGAAAACTGCTGATCATGCGAAATTTGCAGCATAAAAGTCAGCATTCAACTTTCTAAGGAGAGTGTAAAATCGTTTTATTTTCGGTCTAATTCTCGGAGCTCATTGGCATGTCAAATTTCTAACCATGCGGTATGGGACTTGTAGTTGCAAACCAGTTCTGCAGAGGTCAGGATGTCCTCAAAGCCGATAAGAAAAGGAGCGCTGTCATCGTCGAGAATATGGGCCTTATACTTAATGGGTGGCGAGGTCGTCGAGGGATCTTTGAAAACAAGGGTGGCTTCGGCCAATTGACCTGAAAGCCCAGCCGCCTCATCAGAGCCCAAGCCGAAAAGTTTCGTTTTACCTTGGATAAGAATCCGGACATCAGCTTGGCTCCAAATGGAATATGGGATAATAGTAACAGGGTTGCCAGTGTCGATAATGACCCTCGCCTCAGGAGACCAACCGTTTGGAGCTTTTAATTGGACGGTGCCCAGGAGCCGAATGAGCCGAAGATGAACACCTTGCGACAAAAACTCCATATCAATCTTGGTTTGGAAGTGTAAATTCACTTTGGTAGACATGGATTCCCCTTTCGGCAAAGACTATAGGAAAATGCGCTCTGCCCGTTTTCTCCTGAGCCACTGTGCGTACATCGGCAATGACTTTGCCCCAGGCGACGACTTTTTTGTCGACAACCGCCACCCAAAGATTGGGGTGGGCTTCGGCAATTTCACCGATGTGTTCGTCGGCCCACTCGTTATCTTCCCAGTATTCTTTGGGTGTGGGAGGTACCGGCGGATAGGGGTTGGCTTGCATAAATTCATTTCTCCAAGATATGTCAACAACGTTGAAAAATGTCTAAAAACAAAATAAGCAGAAAAAGGAAAGAAGGCAAGGGGAAATCCTTAATGAGAAATTATATTTACGGCTGCCACCCCGGTTCCGATATATCGTTTGTCTCGGCTGTGGGAACGCATTCGAAAACCATCGCCTATGGCAACAACCGCGCTGATTTTACCTTCATCGCCGGCGGTGTCGTTCCCGGCGTTCTTGTCGTCAAGCCGGATTTTCCCGAGAACAAAGAAGACTGGCCTTTTTTGTGGGGAGAAAACGAATACGTCATCAGCGCTGGCGCTAGCTATATATTTCTGGTCAATGCTGTAAATGATTTGTTATTGGAATAACGCGCCCGGTTTTCGAGTTACTTTTGCCAGCAAGATTCACTTTTCCGACCTTAGT
>METF01000078.1:6625-9414 GCA_001771235.1 Candidatus Zhuqueibacterota bacterium RBG_16_48_16 | reverse complement strand
ACATTTTAACTTCATTACCTTATTCTAATCAAATAAGCTAAAAAGGTAGGTTTTTACTCGATGTTGGTTGCTACTAAGGTTTAAGACAAAATAAGGTTTTTGATGACTCCTCAATATGGAAAATGAGTAACCCTGACAGGGGTCGGAACCCTGTCAGGGTTACTATATTAATTAAAAACCCACTGATAGTGCTTCAATGAGACAATCTATCCGCAATCTTCATCCTTATGTGTCGCTCCTCTTGCTCTTGTTTCTGCACATAGCCGCTAGAGGCGGCGATATCCGCGGCCAGGTGCATTTTGCCTCGCCCGCCCAGGAGGAGGAAATCTCCATCCCGCGCTACACCACCCGGCCTGCGCCCAAGATGGGCATGACCGCCAGCCACTCGGTGCGCGCGGTGGTGTACATCGCCGATGCCTTTCCCGACAGCAATTTTGCCATTCCCAGGGTCAACCCAATCCTCGATCAACGCAACGAGCAGTTCGTGCCATACATCCTGCCGGTACTGGTCGGCAGCACCGTTGATTTCCCCAACAACGACCGGGTTTACCACAATGTCTTTTCATTTTCCGCTGCCAAGACTTTTGACCTGGGCAAGTACCCGACCAAAACCTCCAAATCGGTACTTTTCGACAGGCCCGGCGTGGTGAGCGTTTATTGCGAAATCCACTCCCACATGAATGCATTCATTCTGGTTCTTCCGAACCCCTATTTTTGCTCCATCAAAGAGGATGGCACCTTTCTCATCCGCGCAGTGCCGCAAGGGACGTTTACCCTGGCGGTATTTGCAGGGCGTGGACTCACAACGGAAAGAAAAGTGACTGTTCCGGCTACCGGGCAGGTCACCCTGGATATTTCGCTTTAGGAGAAATGATGTTCAAGAGTTTTCTCATTCTCATCGCCTTGTTGATCGCCTGCCAGCTCGCCTATTCGCAAATGAGGCTGAACGGCCGGATTGAATCGGAATTCATAGACGCCCAGGATGGCGCTCCGCTTACCTCTTCGGGAAATGTGATCAACAGCGGCTACCCGACATTTCAATGGCGGCTGCGCGGCTACCTGGATATGAAAGTATCGGAGCAATCCTACATCTTTGGCGATCTCCGTCTGGAGCAGGATGGGCTGCGAGTGGATTATGCCGCGATCCGAGTCTATCTAAATCGCGAGCAGAGCGCAGGATTTCAAACCGGTATGCTTGGCACTTTTATCGGCAACGTCATGGCCCGCCGCTCAGCGAAATATAATCCCGTGATCCAGTTGCCCATCATGTACGAGTACCGGACGGCCACACATGATGAAGCGGGCAGTTCCGGTTACAGCATTCTCAATGATCGCGGATTAGGACAGGGATTGCGCATTCTGAACAGAACAGTCTACAGCCCCGGTTTTGAGTTTTTCATCTCTTTTTTGAACTGGCTTGATCTGAATGCGGGCTTTTATAACACCGCTCCATCCGCTTCCTATTATTCAAATTATAGCAAGCGACTCAACATGGCAGGCCGATTGGGAATACGACCGATTATGGGAGCGAATATCGGCTTTTCCGCCAGCCACGGCCCTTATTTAGTGCCCTATGGCGCCAATGACATGAATTCAAACCAAACACTTTACGACGTCGATCTTGCGTATGAACGAGGCCATTTTTCATTTTTTGCCGAGGGCCTCTACAATCGCTGGTCCTATCCGGGTTTCGACGATCCGCTGGGCGTTTTTAGCTATTATGTGGAGGGGAAATACAAGCTCCTCCCCCGACTGTTCCTGGCGAGCCGGTTCGGACAATTGCTTTTTCAAGAGGTCACTATGACGAGCGGCGCAAAAACGAAATGGGATGATGATGTGAGCAGAATCGAATTCGGAATCGGTTATTACATTCAAAGAGAGACGCTAGCCAAAATCGTGCTGCAAACAAACCAGACCAGCCGCGTCGATCCAAGAGATGATTATATAGCGGTGCAATTATCGGCTGGTTACTAGCCAGAAGTACTCCCAATGCGTTTAATCGCAAGTGAAACGTCAAACGTGAAAAGTGAAACCGGAAAAAACCGTTTTCAATGTTTTTTGTTTCACGTCTGACTTTTCACGTTTCACCATAATTTCTAGCGAAGCTGCGCCTCAAACCGACGAGAGCGAAACGATTAACGTCAAATTATTAACAAAGAGACTGGAATATTGGAATGATGGAAGAATGGGAGTGCAACTGGAATAATGGGCTTAATTGACCAATACCCATCTCGATTCGATCTGCAATTCCAATATTCCATTATTCCATTATTCCATTATTCCTCTTGCTAACGCATGTAAAATGCAATTAAACCTTGACTCAAAATTCAAGGTACATAGTTGATAAAAGGTTTAAAGCGTGCTTACAAAAATGTTGTTAGAAGAAAAGTTTTCCAAAATAATAGCATAACAATGCACTTGAATTTTCGCAACAAGATTCTTTTGCCCTTTGGCGGACTGATCGCCCTGTCGATCACCATCATCATTGTGGTGGTGAGTCTCGAAATCAAGCAGAAGATAAAGACCGCTTTGGTGCACAACATCCACAGCGTTTTCAACGTGCTTCAGGAATATCAAAAAGCCCGCCTGGAGCTGCTCAAGACCAGGGGCCTGATCCTCTCGGAAGAACCGCGGCTCAAGGCAGCGCTGGATACCAAGGACACCACGACCGTCTTTCGTGAAGCCGAAAAATTCAAGCCGCTCATCGAAACGGATTTCCTGGTATTAACGGATCCTGAAGGTGTCATTCTCACGCAGATGGGCGACCTCAAGCTGAAAAATCCGCAGGC
>METF01000078.1:3707-6605 GCA_001771235.1 Candidatus Zhuqueibacterota bacterium RBG_16_48_16 | reverse complement strand
AGGAAGCGTTGCTTTTGCGACAATCCGTAAAATTGTACAGCACAAACCACGAGACTTTCCAAATCATCTCCACGCCTGTCACGATCCTGAACCCTTTCGGGGAAAACATCCTGCTGGGAACGATCTCTATTGGCTACAGAATCGGCTCAAGGCTGCTGAGTACCCTGCACAGTCTGACGGATTGCGAGATCGGTTTTGTAAGCCTTGACTCGAGCGGGGAATCCGGCGGCTGGATGAGCAGCTCGTATTCAGCCGATCCAAAAGCTCTGGATAGCTCAGCGGAGACGGGCAGGCAGCTTTTGTCAACCATTCAAAATCTGAACACGGTTGCCGAGGTCATTATCGACGGAGAAAAGCATCTCGCCATAGCAACGGCATTCAACGAAGAGGGCGGGCCCCATTACCTGATTCTCATGCAGTCTCTTGATGAAGCACTCAAGCCCATCCTGAATCCTACCAGGCGACTGCTGCTGCTGGTGGGATTGGCTGCCCTGGCCATCACCTTGATGCTGAGCCTGTTCCTTGCCGGCAGCATTACCTCGCCGGTCACCAGGCTGGTCAACGCCATACAGCGCGTCAGCCAGGGTGATCTGGACAGCCCGGTGGCCGTATCCGGCGAGGACGAAATCGGCCACCTGGCGAAAAGCTTTGAAAGCATGCGCATCTCACTCAAACAAAATATCGAAAACCTGGAAAAGACCTACAAGCGCCTGGTCGTCTCGGAAAAGCTGGCTACCACCGGAAAGTTGTTTGCGCATTTATCGCACGAGCTGAACAATCCCATTCACAACATACAAAGCGCACTGGAATCGGCCAGCAGGAAAGCGAGCGAAAAATCCAAAGCGCTGGTAGAGATCGCTTATGATGAAGTCAAACGGCTGGAAAGGATCGTTCGCAGCACACTGGATTTCTACCGTCCCGGTTCACAGGAACGGATCCGGCTCAACGTGAACGACGTGTTGAGCGATCTCGTTAAAGTGACGAAAAAGCATTTTGACAATACCGGCATCCGAGTTATCAAGCACTTTGACAGCCGTCCGTGCCAGGTTGACGGCAACCCCGATCAATTGAACCAGGTTTTTCTGAACCTGCTTTTGAATGCCAAAGAAGCCATGCCGGACGGAGGAGAGATTGGGATAACGACTGTACAGGAACACAAACATATTCGCATCGACTTCCGCGATACGGGCTGCGGCATCCCGGCGGATCACAAGGACAAAATCTTTGACGCCTTTTTCACGACAAAGTCCGAGGTGAACGGTGTCGGCCTGGGATTGTCCGTCAGTTACGAAATCATTCACCAACACCGTGGCGAAATTCGCGTAGAAGCCGACCTGCCCAAAGGCGCCTTGTTCATCATCACGCTGCCAAAAGCACAGGAGAACGACCATGAGTAAACAACAGGCCATCCTGCTGGTTGACGACGACAAAGCTTTTCGGGTGCTCACCTCAGGGTTGTTGGAGGAACAGGGTTACCGCGTCGTCGCGGCAGCCAATGCCGCAGCCGGCCTGGCCCTGATCAAAGAACAGCCATTCGACCTGGTTTTGACCGATCTGGTCATGCAGGGAACCAACGGCATCCAGCTCCTGGAGCAGATCAAAGCATTCGATCCGAAAATGACGATTATCATGATCACCGGCTTTGCTTCCATTCCCTCCGCTGTAGAGGCGATGAAAATCGGCGCTTTTGATTACCTTTCCAAACCCTGCAGCAATGATGAATTGCTGCTCAAAATTAAAAAAGCGCTGGCGAACAAACGCAATCTTGAAGAGCTGGATCGATTGCGCACAGAGCTTTCCGAGCGCTATCAATTCAGCCAAATCATCGGCAAGAGTCCGGCCATGCAAAGCGTTTTCTCGATCATCGACATGGTGGCCGGGTCGGACGCCTCCATCCTGCTGAGCGGGGAAACCGGCTCCGGCAAGGAGCTGGTCGCCCGGGCCATACACTACAACAGCCCGAGGCAGAGCCATCCTTTCATTGCCATCAACTGCGCCGCCCTGCCGGAAACGCTGCTGGAAAGCGAGCTTTTCGGCCACGAAAAGGGCGCTTTTTCGGGAGCCATCCGGCAAAAACCGGGGCGCTTTGAGCTGGCCAACAGCGGCACGCTGTTCCTGGACGAAATCGGCGACATTCCGCTTTCCACCCAAGTCAAGCTGCTGCGCGTTCTTCAGGAAAAAACCTTTGAGCGCATTGGCGGCACCCAAAGCATCAGCAGCGACATGCGTTTGATTTCGGCGACCAACAAAAACCTCGACCAGGAAATCCAGGCAGGACGGTTTAGAAACGACTTATATTTTCGTCTTAATGTCATGCCCATTCATTTGCCCGCATTGCGGGAACGCAAAGAAGACATCCCCCTACTGGCTCAACACTTTATGAAAATCTCCGCCACAAAAAACAGCAAGAGCGTCGACAGCATTTCGGAAGCGGCCATGAAAATGCTGGTCGAATACAACTGGCCCGGCAATGTCAGGGAGCTGGAAAATGTCATCGAGCGCGCCGTTCTTTTTTGCAGGAATGCCACCATCGATGTCAGCCACCTGAGCTTTCACGAACAGAGGCCGGAGATGCAACTGTTGACAAACGCCCGCAGCTCGCGCATGACCGAAAAGGAAATGACCCAACTGTACGCCCGCACGATTCTTAACGAGCACAATGGCAATAAAAAGCTGGCGTGCAAAACACTCGGCATCAATTTCAAGACGCTGCAAAAACGGCTGGGGGAGCTGTGAATGTTTCACGCGGAAAAACTCTTAAAAAATCCGTGTGGGTTTTTGATCCGTGTGGGGAGATATGACTTGCCAGGATGATCCACGATTTACGATGAACGATTTATGATTTGCGATTTGTCCAGAGAGGTCGAGCAAATCTCCACGGTCAGCATTGTCGATGTG
>METF01000078.1:339-3630 GCA_001771235.1 Candidatus Zhuqueibacterota bacterium RBG_16_48_16 | reverse complement strand
CGGCTCTATGTCGATCACCATCTCCAGCGAAGGAACAGCCACCCCGGAGGAATTCAATTCAGACCACATCAAACGGATCAATGTGAATTTTCGCCCGGGCAGGGAAATAAACCAGGCCCTCGACCGTGTCTCTTTTGAAAAGGAGTAGAATCGCCGGTCCGGGGTACCCTTTTTGTGTGCCCCGGACTGAGTTGGAAAAGTACGGCAACTGTTGGGTAAAAGTCCAGCAACTGTTGGACAAAAGTCCTACAACTTTTAGGTAAAAGTCCGGCAACTTTTTTGAAAAGCAGGGTATTTCTCGTCCGATTCATTCACAAACTATAGACAAAGGCACCGGGTCACGAAGAATTTGCAGGATAGAAAAATTCCCTATGTAAATTGAGTTTTTGGCAATTGATCTGCGAACGTATGTTTCAACATAAGGGACAAGAAAATAAAAACCGTTGACATTCACGAAAAGATTTTATAAATAGATGGAGTTATTAGAAAAAGCTTTCAGCGAAAGGGCGGTCGCATGGAAAATTTCAAGGCACAATAAGATACATAAATACGGATGTTCTATTGTGCCTTTTTTGCTTTAAGAATGTTATGTTCACTCACTCTGTTGTAATAACTGGCAAAAATATATAAATCATAGTTTAATCACTCTCTTTATGAGTAGCTTGTAGGGTGGGGATTCTATTCCACCTTCCTGATGGCAGCATAATTCATCGATTTGCATGAAATCGAAAATGGAGTTCCGATTGAATTTTTCCGCATGTCAAAACAATTATTGGGGAGAACGATTAGCTCATGCCTGATTATCGCCGGGCGATAGTTCCTGGCGGGACATTTTTCTTTACCGTCGTCACATTTGACCGGAACCCAATCCTGACTTCGGATTTATCGCGTCAAACACTGAGGCGCGCATGGAAGACGATTCAGAGAAAGCATCCTTTCAAATGCGATACTATCTGTTTGCTGCCAGAACATCTTCATTGCATGTGGACATTACCAGAGAATGATTCAAATTATTCCCTTTGCTGGGCAGCCATAAAAGCGCTCTTTTCAAAGTATTATTTAATAACAGGTGGCGCTGACGGAAGTCGCAGTATATCCAGACAAAGGAAAGGCGGAGCGGCAATATGGCGGCGACGATATTGGGAACATTGTATTCGCGACGAACAAGATTACAAAAGACATGTTGACTATATTCATTACAACCCGGTCAAGCATAATCTTGTGAAAAATGTATCCGAATGGAAATGGTCCAGCTTTCACAGGTACAAGGCGAAAGGATATTATCCTGACGGCTGGGGAGAAAATGATACAGAGGTGCTCACAGTAGCAGGAGAATTTGGTGAATAATAGCGCTGAGTGAATGGAATTATTTGACAAAAGCTCAATGGGCTCACAAGGATGGTGGGATAGAATCCCCACCCTACGACTGATTCCGCTTTTATTATCTTTAGATTGCGGATGATAAATTTTCAAACATGCAATAGAGGAGTTCTATTATGCGTTTATTTATTGCATTCATGCTTCTTTTCATCTTATTCGTTTCGGTCTATGCTGGAGAAGATGCTTCACAGCACAATGTGTCGATTACCATCTCCCCCTTTCATCTCTTGAATCCAGAATTTCATCTAACGGGTGAGTTTCGATTGGCCTCAAAAATGAGCGTCGCCGCGATGCTGGGAGCGGGCGCGGTCACCGATGAGGGCAAGACCTACAGTATATGGGAAGCAGGTGGGCAATTCCGTTACTATTTTCTTGGTTCTTTCACTCGTGGCATGATGCTGGGTGCAGATGTCGGATATGTTGATGTGAATGGTCAGATGGCAAACCCGATGGCGTATTACGTTGGTGCACGTGCAGGAGGCTTCTTGGGATATAAAATTGTGATAAAGTCCGGATTCACCGCAGAAGCACAATATGGACCAGTGTATGTGCGAGAAAACGCTGAAAACTCCGAATTGCAGACCTTAATAAATCTCAAGGTCGGCTGGTCTTTTTAACATTTTATGGCGCACTTTTCAGTGAGCTTGCAGCATGCCTGTTGCCGCTCTTTTAGCAAATGATGTCATATCAACGCATGCAATTTCTGCTCGCCCTGGGTATCTTTCCCAGGGCGCAAAATAAGCTGGGGTATCGACCCCCAACTTAATTACCAAAAGCTATAAAGCCAGGATTGCAGCGATGAAACATTACCGAATTCACAAAGACACAAATGTATATTTCTCAACCTGTACAATCGTGCACCGGCAATGTATTTTCAAAGAAGAAAAAACAAAACTACAAAATTTAGCAGGATGAATTTCATCCCAAGGCAATTTATACACAAGAGTTTTTATTGCAAAAAAATGGAGTACATGCACAATAATTTTGCTGGCCGGCAAAATGCGGGTGAGGGTGTAATTATACAAAGCATCAAAGGTAAAGATATATGAAAAAAGAACTCATAAAATCGCTAACAGCCGAGTTTGAATCCTTCGCTAACTTTACGGAACAGGGTGTTGAATTCTGGTTTGCCCGGGACCTGCAGCAACTCCTTGACTACAAAGACTGGCGGAATTTCCTGCTGGTAATAAATAAAGCGGAAACATCCTGTAAAAACGCCGGCCAGAAACCCAAAGACCATTTCGTTGACGTCAACAAAATGGTGGACATTGGCTCAGGAGCAAAACGCGAGATTGAAGACATTATGCTGACGCGTTACGCCTGCTATCTAATAGCGCAGAACGGAGACCCACGCAAAGACGCCATTGCCTTTGCCCAGAATTATTTTGCCGTCCAAACCCGTAAACAGGAGATTCTGGAAAAACGCATTGCCGAGTGGGAACGGCTTCAGGCACGGGAAAAATTAAGTTTGTCGGAAAAAGACCTGTCCGGTATTTTGTATGAACGCGGCCTTGACGATAGGGGTTTTGCCATTATCCGTAGCAAAGGCGATAAAGCACTGTTCGGCGGATACACCACCGGCGAGATGAAACAGCGGCTTGGAGTTCCCCAAAACCGTCCTTTGGCAGATTTCCTGCCGACAATTACGATCAAAGCCAAGGATTTTGCCAACGAAATCACGGTTTTTAATGTCCGGAAAAATCCAGCCTTGCAGACCATCCGGGATTTCTCCCAGGAACATATCAAAAACAATCTTGGCGTTCGTAAGTTGTTGAAAGAGCGCGGCATCAAACCGGAAGAACTACCGCCGCACGAAGATATTCAGAAATTGCGCCGCCGCCTTTCTTCCGAAGACAAAAAGCTTCCGAAAAATACTGGAAGACTTAAAGATGACAAGACCGAATAATATGG
>METF01000078.1:0-193 GCA_001771235.1 Candidatus Zhuqueibacterota bacterium RBG_16_48_16 | reverse complement strand
CGCAATGGCAATGTGTTTTCAAGAAAGAAAAGACAAAATTACAAAATTTGGCAAGATGAATTTCATCCCAAGGCAATTTATACACAAGAGTTTTTACTGCAAAAAATGGAGTACATGCACAATAATCCCATCAGAAAAGGCTTGGTTCTGAAACCTGAATATTGGAGGTACAGCAGCGCGCGCACGTATTTGA
>METF01000077.1:6341-6483 GCA_001771235.1 Candidatus Zhuqueibacterota bacterium RBG_16_48_16 | reverse complement strand
CCGTCCCGATGGCCTACGGAAGTCTCGGCTTGTTGATAAATGCGCACATAGTCGATGTAAAGCTTTTGCGGAAAAGATGTTGTTCCATTCGGCGCCCCGGGCAAATTGCCGCCAACAGCCAGGTTGATCAATAAATGAAATC
>METF01000077.1:4153-6128 GCA_001771235.1 Candidatus Zhuqueibacterota bacterium RBG_16_48_16 | reverse complement strand
CCGCCGTAATGCAGCGTTCCGAGAACGGTGTTGGGCTCATGTCCCACGTGCTCCACAATATCTATTTCACCACTGGCCGCCCAGCCGCCGTAAACATTGTCCGTTGGCAACAGCCATATTGCCGACCATAGTCCCTTTCCTGTTGGCATTTTTGCCCGGAATTCAAACCGGCCATACTTCCAGTCCCCTTTACCCACGGTACGCAAACGCGCGGAAGTGTATTCCTTTCCCATATAATTTTCTTTTGCTGCCGTAATGACCAGCGCATCGTTTTCAATCGCCGCATTTTCTTTTCGATAATACTGCAGCTCATTGTTTCCCCATCCGGAGGGCAGCCCGTAATTTGTGCCGTCGCCAATCATGAATTCCCATTTACCCGTATCGATCGCGTTCCCTTGAAATTCATCCGACCACACCAGTTGCCATTCCTGGGCCGATGATATTGACGGGAGAAGAATCGCAAGAACAAAAAATGTCAGCGAGGCAGAGGTCTTTGTTTTTTTCCGGTTCATAATCGACACCTTTCGCAAGAATCTTTTTTTTGAAAATTACAGCCGATAATGTTCGTAATCAAGTGCCATTTTCGCAAAATCTGGACTTGCTTGAAACAAAATGCCCGCATCTGCGTCGATAAAGCATCATCATCGACCCGACAGGGTCAACAAGTGCAGGTTAACCAGGTCATAAAAATGCCCCTTACAAATCTCATAAACGACTTTACCCTGCTGTGGCAGCGGAGTGATACGGTTTTTCCGGTGCTGGAACATGCCTATTCCGCAACGGTCAAAAGAGAAAATGAACAGTATCTGGAAAACCTGCTCAAGGGCGCTCAACAAAACGGCCGCTTGTCAAAGAGCCTGAAAGAAGGTGCGGTTGCGACAAACGAAAAAGTCGCGCAGAAAAGAGCCGAGTTTTTTAATAAGGTTCTGCGGATCGATGATTCCCAGCTTGCCGATTTTAAAAAATCCGGGTTTGACGGCATTAGCAAAGAATTTTCCGAAAAGGCAAAAGATTTCGACGCCCAGCTCACTCGCAACGACATTTACCAGGCGATCCGCAATGTGTGGACGATGAATTGTCTGCAACTGCTGTTCGGCCTTCGCGTGGCGCTGACGCCTTCGGTTTTCGCCTACAGCCTGCTTTATCCCTACACCGATAATTTTCTCGATGATCCCACGCTTTCAGCCGAAGAAAAGATCGATTTTAATCACCGGTTCGAGGAGAGACTGCGGGGAGCCAACTCGAAAGGACGCAACAGGAGGGAGGAAAAGATTTACCAGTTGGTGGGGATGATAGAGGAAGAGTGGGAGAGAAGTGCCTGCCAGCCTGTATACGACAGTCTGGCGGACATTCACGCGGCTCAAAAAAAGAGCCTGCAATTGATCGGTGCCAATGGCCTGGATTGGCCCGCTGTGTTTGCTCTAAGCCTGGAAAAGGGCGGAGCTTCGGTGGTGGCGGATGGCTATCTGGTGGCGGGAGAGCTGACCCCTGGCCGGGAAAAGATTTTGTTCGGCTGCGGCGCCTTTCTGCAATTTGTCGATGATTTGCAGGACATTCAGGAGGACATGGCCAATCAGACGATGACCGTTTTTACCATGAGGTGCAACGGCGAAACACTCGATGCGCTCACTAACAAGACCTTTCATTTTGGCCGTGCCGTTTTGCGCCTTTTTGACGATCTCGCTCTTTCCCCGGATTTTCTCGATTTGACAAAAAGGATCACCGACCTGCTGATCGTTGAATCGGTCGGACGGGCACCGCACCGTTTTAGCAATCCATTTACCGCGGAAATGGAAAAATATTTTCCGATCCGTTTCGCTTTTTTGCATCGCATCAGAGAGCGGTTTGCGCAGCACCGCGGCTCTGTCATGGGGTTGATGGCCGGGGTATAACCGGCTGTCGACAGTGGCTTAGTGTATCACTTCATAATTTCATCTGATTTGGTATAACGCATTTTTATCGAACCCTCGTCGCG
>METF01000077.1:2001-4109 GCA_001771235.1 Candidatus Zhuqueibacterota bacterium RBG_16_48_16 | reverse complement strand
CCTCTACGTATTCGGCCGCGCGATAGGTAAAGCTGGTGTCCGAATGGGCGATGAGGGGCTGGTCGGCATAATCGCGGTCAGAGCTGAAAAGCTGGTTTTCATGAACGGCCACGGTCAAATGGGACCCTGTCTCACCAAGATATTCTCCGGCGTAGCGCAAGAGTATCTTCGAATCGACAAAGACTGGTCGGGACAAGGCCCGCCGGCACAGCACCCAATTGTCCGGATCGATGAGCCAATCGCCGTCTTTTACATCCAGCTCTATACCCTCAGCCGGTACCATAACGCGATGCTTTTTTTCACCCAGGCAAATGTCGAGCGGCATGGGGAAGAGGCCGTTGCCGGACAGGTGCCAGGATAGCCAAAGCCGACCCTCATCTTTTTCAACCATCAATTCCGGCAGATCGGCGCTGCGCAAATAGGCGTCAAAAAACCATTGCAGCTCCGTGCCGGTGATTTTCTCGACAATCTCGCGAAACTGCTCGGTTGTGGCAAAGCGTGTCTGGCGGCCGTCGGTGATTTTTTCCATTTCGGTTGCCGGATAGGCCATTCGCCGCAAGGCTTTGAAAAAGGCATCGTCGCCAATGAGATAGCGGAGCGTGTGCAGAATCCACGCACCCTTGAAGTAAGCGCCATGTTTCCATATATCCTTGCAGGTTTTCGATTGCCGCGGAGCGACCGGGTTTACATTCCAGAAATTGCGAAAGCTTTGCAAATAGTCCCGGGCTTTTTCCATCCCCTGGGTCTTTTCCAGGTAAAGCACCTGCATATAAGTGCCAAAGCCCTCGTGCAGCCACATGTCGTTCCAGTCGGCGCAGGTGACCATGTTGCCCCACCACTCATGCGACAGCTCGTGATGGTGCAAGGCATCGAAGCCCCAGTCCACGCTGCGGGTCATTTTCGAGTTGTCAAAGCCGGCGCCGTAGGCGATGATGGTCTGGTGTTCCATGCCCAGGTGCGGCGTTTGGGCGACGCCGTATTTGTCCGCGCGGAAAGGGTAGGGGCCGAGCAGCTCCTCAAAGAATCGCAGGTGCTTTAATATTTCCGCCATGAAATGGACGCCCTGTTCATAGTCTTCGGGCAGGACCCAAAAAATCACCGGCATGGAATCGCCATTGACGCAGGTGTATGTCACCTCAATCGTTTTATAGGGGGCGATATTCAGCGCCACGCCATAAGTGTTGATCGGGTTGGAAACATGCCAGTGAAAGGTGTGTGTCCCGTCGCCATCGTTTTGTACCGATAATAATTTGCCGTTCGATGCCACTGTCAACGTATCGGGCACGTGGATGTGCAAGGCCATCGAGTCCGGCTCGTCCGACACGTGATCCTTGCACGGCCACCAGATGTCGGCGCCTTCGCCCTGGCAGGTAGTGGCGATCCACGGCGCGCCGCCTGGAGTTTGCGCCCAGGTGAATCCACCGGACCATGGCGGGCGCAAGGCGATGTGCGGCCTGCCGCCGTAATGAACGGTCAGCTTGATCCGCTCGCCCGGCTGCCAGCTCCGGGTCGACGGAATCCAGACTTTACCGCCTTCGCGTTGGAAGCCGATTTCACTTTGCTTATTCCCGGGGGAAAAGAGCACCACTTTGCTGATGAAAAGAACCGTATCAAGATCGAGCACAAACCATTCGATGGGTCGGACGACCGTCGCTTCAACAGACAAAGAGCCGGCGATGGCGCTGTCCGATGGATTTACGGTCAGATCGAGGTCGTAAAAGGTGACATCATAAGCGGCCTGTTCCGGCATGAGCGGCCCGCCGGAGTCGTAAATATCCACTGCAAGGGAGAGAGAAGATAAAAGGAGTGCGAGAAAGATAATGGTTCTTATCACGGATTTTTCGCTCCGAGATGCTCAACGTCCACTTTGCCCTAGACTGTTTCTTCAGATTCTCTTCACGGAACGCGAAGCGTCCAGCAGACATTCCTCGCAGAATGTGAGAATGGTATTGCTATAGCGAAAGTATTCCTAAACCCTCAGTAAATTTTTCCTCAATGTTGCTAGCGCGCTGATTCGTTTAGGCCAAAACTTTTTTTGTGATCAGTCCAGTTGCGTCCCGTAGGGACATGATGTTTGTAGCAACCAACAAGTCAAAGGTCTGCGTCCC
>METF01000077.1:0-1918 GCA_001771235.1 Candidatus Zhuqueibacterota bacterium RBG_16_48_16 | reverse complement strand
CTACAAACATTTAGTCCCTACGGGACAGAAATTATGGCTCAGGTGTTACTAAGAAATGCAAAACAACTCCAAACAAATTGAGAGCCCGGCTCCAAGCCGGACTCTCGATTCGATCTAAGGCGCTATTTAAGCAACAACATTTTATTTGTTTTCACAATATTTTCGGAATCCAGGTTCAATTGCAGTCTCGAACAATAAACCCCGCTTGCCACTTTAACACTCGAATCATTTGTCCCATCCCAGACAACTCTGTATACCGCAGCAGATTGATTTTCACTCACCAGGGTTTTAATCTTTTTACCGATCATATCAAAAATTTCCACAGAGACGAATCCCGGTTTTTCGAGCGAATATTCAATGGTGGTCTGCGGGTTAAAAGGATTCGGATAATTTATCAAGACGGTGTAGTCCTGTGGCAATTCTTTTGAATTTTCGACGGACGCCAACTGGCCCGCCAAATATTCTCGAAGCCATACCATCGCCGGTTTTTCATCTCCATTTGATTGGACGAGATAAGCGCCCTCGGCCGATCGCCACATGCCGGGTCTCCAGCCCCAGAGAGTGACTCCTATAACGGCGGGATGTTCCCAAAAGGTGGGAAAAATCCGCTGATAGTCCCGTACCTGAGTCTCATCCGTCGGGCCGTCGATGTCAAGTTCCGTCACTTGAATCGGCAAACCCGTCGCCGCCAGCCGATCCAGATTGCTCTTCATTGTGGCTGCGGAGCCGCGGGTGGAAAAAGCATGTCCCTGTACTCCAATGGCATCGATCAGATCCTCGGCCTGTAACAGCTCGATGATGCCAATATATCTGCCGGTATCATAGGAGCTATTGACAATACTATAGTCATTGAGCACCAATTTGGCGTCGGCAAAATAATCGCGCGCTAATCTGAATGCGTTGAGCACCCAATCCCATCCCGTATCACCCCGCCCACCGAGAGCCTCATAATAATTACCGCCTCCGTTTCCCGGCTGGTTGGGCGGATCGTGAAGCGGCTCATTGACGACCTCGACATAGTCCGCCTCGGGATAGCGGTCGGCGACGGCGTTAAACCACTCTTCGATCTCGTCCAGTTGTTCATCCGCGGGCAAGTTTTCGATCCAGGCGGGTTGTTGATTTCCCCAGACCAGAACATGGAATCTAAAGGGAAAGCCGTTGTTTTTGGCAAAATTATAAGCCGCATCCAGAGTTGTCCAATTCATCACATCTCGAACTGGTTCCGCGCTTCCCCATTTTCCCGCATTTTCCGGGGTAACCTGATTCCAGTAATCGGCAAATTTGGGGAGCTGGGCCGTGCTGTAAACATTGCCCAGGAATTTGTCATGCCCTTCTGCCAGTTGGGCATAAACTGTTGTGGTGAACAACAAGAACAACACAACGATCCACAGCATTTGTTTCATTCTGTAGCCTAATAAAAAGGTGGTTGCTCGTAATTCCATGATTGCAACTCTTTCTTAAAATACATGTTGAATCTGACAATCTGATTTGCTTGGGGTGAGCTATATTAAAAAGAAAACAATATGTATCTCGTCTTATTCCAGTGACAAATGTGGGGCGCACTTTTTGAAATGACTAAAGTTATGCCTGGTTATTGCTTCACTGCAAGAAAACCAAGTGCGTCGCACATTCAGTCAATTCATGAATTATGCATGTTAGAATGCTCCATCCTTATTCGGCGAATCGGGCGTCACGGATTGGCCACAGTCCCACATTTCTACAATCTTGTCACCGTGGAAGCGGAACAAATGCACGGTCTGAATCCCTGCCTCGCCAGGACGCAGTATGATGTGGGAGTGCACGGCCACCAGATCGCCATCACCGAGCACGTGCTTGACCGTGAGCTGCTTGTTCGGCAACTGGAGGTGATTCTCGATCATGGCCTCTTGCAGCGCCGGAAAGCCTGCCGGAAAGAATG
>METF01000076.1:10496-14992 GCA_001771235.1 Candidatus Zhuqueibacterota bacterium RBG_16_48_16 | reverse complement strand
ACATTGATTGACACGCGACTGACAATTGTTATAATTTCTCTGTTTAATATAGTGGGAGTCGGAGATGTAACTTGATCACAGGTCGGATTAAGATCAAATCGCAAAAATCGAATACAAAACTGACAGAGGCAATGACTCTTCAGCCCACTAAACACACAAAATAAACGAAAAGAATCAACTTGTTTTTTCGTGTGTTTCGTGGGCTGAATAGTTGTACCAGGCTCGCTATCAATACGAATTTTAGCATCAGGTGTATGATGAAAAACACGTTATTTCTCCTGCTTTTGCTGTTCGCTGTGAAATCCGTTTTACCCATGGATTTGAAGCTGGAAGTCAATCTCAAAGGAGAATGGCGTTTCGAGATCGGAGACAACCCCGCATACGCCAATCCAAACTATAATGATGCAGAATGGGAGGTCATCAACGTGCCCAGCCAGTGGGAAAACGAGGGGTTTCCCGGATACGACGGCTACGCCTGGTACCGGTTTTCCTTTACCACTCCGCCAAGTTTGAACGGCCATAACCTCTACTTGAATTTAGGGCGGATCGATGATGTCGATCAGACCTATTTGAATGGCCACTTCATCGGCGGAGAAGGAGAGTTCCCTCCAGACTACCGGACCGCATATAATATCAAGCGCATCTATCCCATCCCCGCCGATAAGATCATCATCGGAGGAAGAAATTTGTTGGCCGTCAGAGTCTATGATTCACAGATAGGCGGCGGCATCATCGAAGGGAATATCGGTATTTATTCGAGGTTGGATATTATTCGCATGGATATTGACCTGAGCGGCAAGTGGCCTTTCTCGCCGGGGGACGACGTGCAATGGGCTGACGCCGACTATGACGACTCAAACTGGAAACAGGTGAATGTGCCGGCATATTGGCGCTACATAGGCTATCCGGAGCTGGACGGTTTTGCCTGGTATCGCACCAGCGTTACTATTCCCAAAACCCTGGCCGCAGAAAAGCTCATCCTGATGCTTGGCAAAGTGAATGACATCGACCAGGTCTATTTTAACGGCACGGTCATCGGCCGCACGGGTGATTTCCCTGGCAGCTCGAAAGGTGATTTTCTGATTTCCCGCAGAGATGAAGAACGGGCTTATTTCATCCCTCCTTACCTGATCAAAGCCGGGAAAAAGAATATCATCGCCGTGCGCGTTTATGACCTCGGCGGACCCGGCGGAATCTATGAAGGCTACATCGGCCTCACCACCAGAAATGAATACCTCAAGTATTCGCAAAGGCGAAAATAGCACCTGTCGCTTTATTATGCCTGTTTGCTAAATTCAGCAACAGCTTCTTCGGTCGTTGCGTGAGTATCAAAAATTGTGATGAGTTTGGTGATCATAAAAAGGCTGTTCACTTTTTCGGTCGCTCCGGCAATCTTAAAATCCCCTTTGATTTTTTTCAGCGACGTGTGACTCGCCATGAGCATCCCCAAACCCTGGCTGTTCAGCCATTTCACTTTGGCCAGATCGATGACGATTTTAGTAATACCGTCGGCGATCAGGCTTTTGACTTTTTCATGAACAGCCCAGGTTTCGTGCCCACCCATCAGCTTTCCGCTCACGGAAAGCACGGCCACATCCTTTACCACCTTTACTTTGGTAGCCATGACATTTTCTCCTCCATCAAAAAGTATACGCTTTTAAAAGGTAACCGAAATCATTAGAGGCATTCGAACACCCTGTGATCGATCACCTTCACCGCGACGCTACATTGCGGCAGCCTGCACCTGCTCGACAAGTCGGCCGTTTTGGCCTTCGCCAACCTGCTGCCGCCATAAGGCAAAATACAATCCTTTTAGATCCAGCAGCTTTTGATGATTTCCGGTCTCTACGATTCTCCCCTTTTCCAGGACGAAAATCTTGTCGGCATGCATCACCGTGGACAAACGATGGGCGATGAGAATGGTCATCAGCTCTTCGGTGGCCGACACGCCCTGGATCGTTTCGGTGATCTCCTCCTCGGTCAGCGAATCCAGCGAAGATGTTGCCTCGTCAAAAACCAGCAAATCGGGGTTGCGCAAAAGCGCCCGCGCAATCGAAAGCCTTTGTTTTTCGCCGCCGGAAACTTTGACGCCTCCCTCGCCGATCACCGTGTCAAGTCCCCTGTCCGCACGAGCCAGCAAGCTCGAACAAGCGGCTTTCATCAGCACACCCAGGCATTCTTTATCCGATGCTTGTGGATTGACGAACAACAAATTCTCGCGAATCGTGCCGGCAAACAACTGGGTGTCCTGGGTGACAAATCCGATCCGTTCCCGCAGCCGGTCCAAATCGACCTGATCAACCGGGATACCATTATAGAGAATTTGTCCCTGCTGCGGCGGATACAAGCCGACCAGCAGCTTGACCAGCGTTGTCTTGCCGGAGCCGGACGGCCCGACAAAGGCTATTGTTTCGCCTCGCCGGAGATCAAATGAGACATCCGTTAAAGAAGGTTTTGCAGCGGATTGGTATTGGAAACCGACCTGCCGAAAAGAGAGCGTTTGCAGGCGATCGGTTAGAACGGGCGAAGCGGCTTTCGGCTCCGTCGGAATCGCGAGAATATCTTGAAAGTTATTCAGCGAAGCTTCCGCTTCGCGGTAGATATTGATCACATTACCCAGCTCCTGAAGCGGACCGAATATGAAAAACGAATAGATCCACAGGGAAAAGAACTCGCCAAAAGTAATCTGCTGGGCGAAAATCAGATAAAGCATCAATCCCAGGATGCTGGTTCGTAAAAAATTCACGCTTGTGCCCTGGATGAAGCTCAGGCTGCGCAGGTAGCGAACTTTTTTCAGCTCCAGCTTCAAGATTTTTCCCGTCGTTCCGTTCAGCCGCCGGATTTCCTGCTGCGCCAGGCCAAGACTTTTGACCAGCTCGATGTTTCGCAGCGACTCGGTGGTCGAGCCTGCCAGCGCCGTCGTCTCCGCAACGATGGTTTTTTGAATGTTTTTGATCTTTCTCCCCAGCACGGAGCTGAGCCAGCCCAACAGAGGAACGGTCGAAAAATATACGGGCGCAATGAGCCAGTACACACTGACCGCGTAAATGAGCACAAAAATAATACCGACCAGTGTTGTAAATAGCATACTAATGGCGGTACTGATCAACCGCTGCACGTCTTCGCGGACTTTTTGCAGCTTGCCCAGGGTTTCGCCGCTGCGCTGGTCTTCAAATACCTCAAAGGGTAATTCGAGTGAGTGGCGAATGCCGTCGGTATACATCTGCGCGCCCAGTCGCTGGGTAACGACATTGATATAATAATCCTGAAAATTTTTGGCCACCCGCGACACAAAAGCCACGCCGACAGCGGCGGCCAGCAAAAGTCCGACGCCGCGGGCAAATTCCTGGCCGCTATATTCCCTGAACTTTGTGACGTAATTATCAATGATGTGGCGAAAGATGAGCGGATCGAGCAGGGAAAAAGTCTGGTTAACGGCCGCTAAGAAAAGAGCGAGGACAATGAGCTTCCAGTACTGTCGGGCGTAGGAATATAAAAGTTTCATACGATGGATAACATTAACGGCATTGTTTTTATTTACTTGATCTTTCTTTTATAGAGTATCTGTTCAGAGAGGTTCTCGCCACAAAGACACCAAAACACCAGGACCCACAAAGGATAGCAAACATACAACGGGGCATGTCCAGGTCGGGATACTACAAAGTCCACCGATCCGCCGCCGCCACACGCTTCGCGGCTTCGACCGGGTCGTTCAATGGGCTGCACTCCAAACCAACGTAGCCGCGATAGCCTGACCTGGCCAGCTCCTGCAAAACGCGCGGATAATAGATCTCCCCGGTTCCCGGCTCATGCCGCCCGGGGTGATCGGCCAGTTGAATGTAACCCACCTGGTCAAAGCCTTCAGTGAGATGGCCACACAAGTCGCCTTCGCTGATGTGCATGTGGTACAAGTCCCAGTTGATTTTCACGTGTGATGAATTCACTTCGCGGCAAATTCGCACGGCCGGCGTGCTGCCATACAGGCAATGGCCTTTATGGTCGACGCGAATATTCATCGGTTCCAGAATGAGCGTCAGGTCACAGGCTTCGGCAATGGGCGCAACGCGTTTCAAAGCGGTGATAATGTTTTGGTGCATTTCTTCCTGGGTCATGCCGGGCTGATCATCGCCGCCAACGACGCAAGCCAATTTGACACCCAATTTTTTTGCCACCTCACAAGCCTCTCTAATCTTTTGTTCAAACAGGTCGTGATTGGCCGGATCATTCATGCCGGGCCTGAATCCCCAGGCTGTAAATTGCGTTATCTCCAGCCCGAGCTCATCGCACTTTTGCTTGATCGCCTCCAGGTCCTTTCCCTCATAACCCCAAAACTCAATCGCCGGAAATCCCAATTCGGCGGCCTTTTGAATACGCTCGATAAATGGTAAATCGCTCCACCACATTTCCACGTTGACGGCAAATTTGGTGTTGGGCGTTTTTCCTAAAGTACTCAGATCGGTTTTCGACATGCTGCATCCTTGAATTGGTATCAGGCC
>METF01000076.1:2954-10474 GCA_001771235.1 Candidatus Zhuqueibacterota bacterium RBG_16_48_16 | reverse complement strand
TTGAATTGGTATCAGGCCAACGGCGAGGCTGCTCGCCCCGACTTTCATAAAATCTCGACGGGAAGGTCTTTTCATGAGCCACCTTTCAATTTTGAATAAATGAAATCCCAACGGGTGAAATCCCAGACGCCGGAATTCAGACTTAATTTCATCAGGACATTGTAGTGAATTTGCCTTCAAAAATCAAATATAAAGTCAAAATGATTCACATGCAAAATTCCCAGGGGCGTCTCTTATATCCCATAACAAGGATTATTTTTGCAGCATCCTGTGTTGTAGTCATCCCTTCTTTTAAGTGTTCTAGGCAACTCTGAGAGGCAACCCGTCTGCAGATGTAAGACAGCATAAATATTCATCACATAGAAGCACAGGAAAGATTCACTTCTGCCAGGCCTTCGTGCTTGCGCTTTCAAGCAGAAAGATTGGAGGAAACGATCAGCAAACTCTGCATTTGAAAGAACGCCGCCAGGCGCAATCCGGGGTAGTCTCTCAAATCAACATCATTCGCACGTCACACGAGAAATATGAACTTGACATTACGTAAGTACACGCAGAATTATCACTTTTCGTCTGCCTATCCACCACTGTTCAAGAACCGAGGTCAATTTTATGAAAGTTCTGATCGTAGATGATGAAATAGATGTCCAATTTTTGTTCCAGCAAAGGTTTCGCAGGGAAATCAGGGCCGGCCTGCTCGAGCTGTTGTTCGCCCTCTCCGGCGAAGCAGCGTTGGATTATCTGGAACAACATGGAACTCGAAACCTTGACCGCATTTTATCGGACATAAATATGCCCGGTATGAACGGCCTGGAGTTATTGAAACGAATCAAGGAAAGATACGGTCATTTAAAAGTGTGCATGATTACGGCCTATGGGGATGAACGGAATTACCAGACCGCCTTTGAATATGGCTGCGAGGATTATTTCACCAAGCCAATTGATTTTGAAGGATTGAAGAAAAAACTTTTTGAAGAGGCTTAACTGGTAAATAAAAACGACAAAGGGATCAATTTGAAAAATCAGTGCGTTTTCATCGTACTTTTTTGCACGGCACTTGCCTCTTATGCCACTTCTGATTCTCGCCAAAACGAAACCGGCCTGCCTGTTATCACCTCCTACACTCCACAAACAACCGGCGCCGATCCGCAAACATGGGCCTTTTTACAGGATGGTCACGGCGTGATTTACATAGGCACCGCTCCCGGCGTACTGGAATATGACGGATCATCATGGCGAATGATTAAAACCGCCAATAAGACATTTGCCCGTTCCCTGGCCATCGATGAAGACGGACGTATTTATGTCGGCGCTTCGGCTGACTTTGGCTATCTGGAGCCGGACGCCGTCGGACAATTAAAGTACGTTTCTCTGCTTGACTACATCCCAAAAGAGAACCAGGTTTTCAGTTATGTCTGGACGACCATTGTTACCGATAAGGGGATTTATTTCCAGACCCGCGAACGGCTGTTTCGATTTACGCCGGACAGGAGCTCTGTTGATCAAAAAAAGGGCGATGGCCAATCTGCCCCGGAAAACTGGACCGTAAAAATCTGGAAGCCCGCAGGGCGGTTCAATTATGCCTTCTGGATCAATGGTGTTTATTACGTGCAGCAAAGCGGCGTGGGTCTTATGGAAATGAAGAATGACTCGTTGCATCTTCTTCCCGGAGGCTCGCAGTTTGCCGACGAGCGCTTGCAGGTGATGTTGCCTTTTCAAAAGGACAAGAACGGCAAAGCCGACGTGATTCTGGTAGGCACTTTTAACCGGGGATTGTTTTTGTACGATGGCAAATCGTTTCAGCCGTTTAAGACAGAGGCGGACGATTTTCTTTTCACGAACACCGTATATGACGCCGTGGTTCTGACGGATGGAACATTCTGTTTGGCTACCATAAACGGGGGAGCCGTGATCATCGATCATAATGGCAGGGCATTGCAATTTTTAGATCAATCCACCGGATTGCCTGGGAATTCGATTCTCGCAACTTTTGTCGACCGCAACGGCACCTTGTGGTTAGGACCTGAGAATGGCATCGTACAAATAGAAACGCCTTCTCCGCTATCGTTTTACGGCCCGACCTCCGGTTTAATCGGAGGAGTCTATGATATCCTGCGGCATAACGGCATACTCTATGTAGGCACATCAAATGGCGTATTTTTCCTGGATCCTGCAACCACAACCTTCAAACCCGTGACAGGCCTCGGCACCGGCAATCTTCAAAGCTTTTCCCTGCTCTCTTATGATCAAACCTTGCTCGTCGCGGTGAGCACAGGGCTTTATCGCATCGAAGGAAACAGGGCCTTGCCCATCAAACAGTCGGTGGGACTCTCTTTTTATCCGTCCATCTTGCATCGGTCACTACAGGATAACAAACGATTGTTTGTCGGTCTCTTTGACGGCTTGGCTTCTTTCAGGCTGGACAAGTCCGAAACCGGGCAGTGGATCAGCGAAGGACGGATCGACGGCGTTCACGAATATATCACCCACATTATTGAGATCGAGCCGGGTGTGCTATGGCTCGGCACCAGTGATAGGGGACTCTTACGAGTTACTTTCTCAACGACCTCCCTGGACACCCCGCAAATAACGCGGTTCGGCCGCGAACATGGTCTGCTCACAGATGGCGGAGTGGGCGTCTTTGCAGCAGAAGGGCAGCCCATTTTTGTCGTACCGGAGAACGTTTTTCGATTTAACGAACGAGCTCAAAAGTTTGAGCCTGATTCCATGTTGAGCCATATCGTCTCTTTCGGGTCTTCTTTGCCGAGCAACGGCGTGGTCGAGGACAGTCGTGGCAACATCTGGATCAATTTTGGTCGCGAAACGGCAGTCCTCAAAAGAGGAGCTGATGGTTCGTTTAGGACGGAGAAGGCGCAATTCCAGCGTTTTGCTGATTTGAATTCGTCGGACATTTACGTGGAAGATGACGGCATTGTCTGGATTGGCAGCACCGAAAAGCTGATCCGGTACAATCCGCTTATCGAAAAGGACTATGAAAAGGATTTCCCGACTTTGATCAGATCGGTCATTGCGGGAGGAGATTCGGTTATTTTTGGAGGTTTGTATCCTGACGGAACTTCTTTCACCCCTGAGCTGAAATTTGCCGACAACGCCCTGCGCTTCGAATTCGCCGCCACAACCTATGATTATCCTTCGGGAAATAAATTTCAATCGATCATGGAAGGATTCGACCACCGCTGGTCGCCCTGGACAGAAGAAAATAAAAGGGATTATACGAACCTGCCGCCAGGGAAATATACTTTTCGAGTGCGTGGGCAAAACATTTACGGACACGTCGGTCAGGAGGCCACGTACACCTTCAGTATCCTGCCGCCGTGGTATCGAACCTGGGCGGCCTATACCCTCTATGGCTTGATGCTCATCGGATTGCTGTTCGTCGCTGATCGAGTCCAACGGCGGCGCTTGACGAAAAAGGAACGGGAACAATCCCAGCTCAGGGAAGCGGAGTTACGCGCCGAGGCGGCCGAAGCCACATCCAAAGCATTGCAGGCGGAAAACGAGCGCAAGAAAAACGTCGAGCTGCTGAGCGAAATCGGTAAGGAGATAACGGCTTCGCTTGATTTCGAAACGATCTTTTACAAGCTCTACCAGCGCGTTAACAGCCTGGCGGATGCAACAATCTTTGCAGTAGGTATTTTCCATCCTGAAAAGGAGCAGATCGAATATAAGCTGGCGATTGAAAAGGGAAAACGCTACGCACCCTACTCCCGCACAACAAAGAACAAAGACCAATTCCCTGTATGGTGTATTGAAAACCGCAAGCCTGTCTTTATCAATAATGTCCGTAAAGAGTATAGCAAATACATTCAACACTATTCTCACCTGGGTAGAAAACTTGAGGATGGCAGCAGCGCGGGAGAACCTGTTTCTATGGTCTATTTACCTCTCGTCCTGCAAGAGCGGGTTCTCGGCGTCATCAGTATGCAAAGCTTCCGGGAGAATGCCTATACGCCCCATCACCTTAACATTTTTCAAAGTCTGGCAACCTATACGACAATTGCCCTGGACAACGCCGATGCCTATCGCCAGTTAAACTCCACGCTGGAAAATTTAAAAGCCACCCAGGAGCAGCTTATTACTCAGGAGAAGCTGGCTTCTCTTGGCGCATTGACAGCGGGTATTGCCCATGAGATTAAAAATCCGCTCAACTTTGTCAACAACTTTGCTGATATCATCATCGAGCTGGCAGAGGAGCTGAGGCAGGATTTGGAAAAACATAAAGATCGCCTGAATGCTGACGATCTCGATAATCTGTTTGACATCCTGCAGCACCTTGGGCAGAATGCCAAAAAGATCAGCGAGCATGGCAAAAGAGCCGACAGCATTGTCCGCAGCATGCTGCAACATTCGCGGGGCAAATCCGGTGAGCGCCAGGATACCGATATCAATGCCGTGCTCGATGAATATATCAACCTCGCGTACCACGGCATGCGAGCACACGACACATCGTTTAACATCGCCATAGAAAAAGAATTTGACGAATCCATCGGTTTGATGAAGGTGGTGCCACAGGACATTAGTCGTGTATTTCTCAACATCATTACGAACGGATTTTATGAAGCGCACAAAAAAGGAATCGAAGCGGGGGATGGTTTTGCTGCGAAACTCGTCGTCAAGAGCATAAACCAGGAGAATCACGTTGAAATTCGAATCCGCGACAATGGCAATGGCATCCCTGAAAAAGTTCGCGACAAACTTTTTGAGCCGTTTTTCACCACCAAGCCGACCGGCAAGGGTACGGGACTGGGCTTATCATTAAGTTACGACATTGTTGTCAAGGAACACGGCGGCGATATTCGCTTTGAAACGGAAGAAGGAGAATTTACCGAATTTATCATTCGTCTGCCCAGGTAATCGGCATCCATCCTAGTGTCGATTCGGGGCCATTTGCCAGTCGATGAATGATTTTATGCCCTCCCAAGATACCGTAGAGCGAGAGACTTTTAATCATATATCCCAAGCCGGATAAACCGGAGCCCAATAAAATACAACCACGAATTTGCACCAATTAAGCGCGAATTTACACGAATTACAATTAGTCTTGGTGTATAAATTCGTGAAATTCGCTTAATTCGTGAAAATTCGTGGTTAAATATTTCAGAATCTACCTTTTGCCATATTTGTACAAAAATTGACTTTTAAGATACTAAAGGAGCCGTTCTTCATGCCCCATAAAATCCTGATCGTGGATGATGAGCCGGATCTTCAAGACCTTATTCGACAAAAATTTCGCAAGAAAATTCGTGCAAATGAATTAGAATTTGTTGGGGCATTAAATGGAGTCGAAGCTCTTCAGTTATTAACAAACAATAACGGCATCGATCTCATATTAACCGATATCAATATGCCGCATATGGACGGCCTGACGTTGCTGGGAAAAATACGCGAGCTGAATAATCCGTTGCTCAAAACGGTGATTGTTTCAGCTTATGGCGATATGGAGAATATCCGTACGGCCATGAATCGCGGCGCGTTTGACTTTGTTACAAAGCCCATTAATTTCGTCGACCTTGAAATTACCATTGAGAAAACTTTGCAGGAATTATCGACTTTAAAAAGCGCTCTGGAAACGCGCACTAAATTATTAGCCATTCAGCAGGAGCTGGAAATTGCACGCAGTATTCAGCTTTCAATTTTGCCGAACAACTCTGCTCTTTTCTCAAATCAAAAAGAATTTGAGATCAATGCCTCGATGGAAACAGCCCGAGAAGTTGGCGGAGACCTTTATGATTTTTTCATGATCGATGAAAACAGATTGGGGTTTTTCATCGGAGATGTATCCGGCAAGGGCATTCCTGCCGCCATTTTTATGGCCGTCAGCAAAACCTGCATTAGATCAACCGCTTTACGAGGATTACCCGTCAATGAATGTCTGCAAGCAGTGAACAGCACTCTCGTGCGAGAAAGCGTCTCCAACGTGTATGTGACCGCCGTTTATGGAATATTGAATATTCGCACTGGAGAATTGGACCTATGCAATGCCGGGCACAACCCACCATACCTTATAAAAAAGAACGGCGACATCGAACAGCTCAAGACTGTCGATGGCATCCCCTTAGGGTTCGTCGATCATTATGCCTATGGAGAACAACATGTTTTGTTGCAGCCTGGGGAAACGATTTTCCTGTATACCGATGGGGTCATCGAGGCAATGGATCAGTTTGAAAATGATTTTTCCGAAGCCCGTATGGAACAGGTATTGAGACAGGTCGGCGCATCTTCTTTGCCGGCTTTGAATCAGGGCGTTCTCGATGAGGTAAGAAGATTCACCGGAGGCGTCCCCCAATCAGACGATGTGACCGTCTTTTCCCTGAAATATTTGTGTCACTAGGGGTGGGTTGTCTAATCAATGTGGCAAACCCTGACAGGGTTCGGGACCCTGTCAGGGTTACATAAAGAATTTGACTGTCAGATTTTTTGTTCATACCTTTTGCTCATACCTTTTGCTCATTCACCATCTATTTTTTTCAATAGAAGCCAAATACCGCATCCTGTGAACTCGAGCTACTTTGAGAGTTTTAAGCTTGTCCGAAATTCCCTGTTTCATAATTTCATATAGTATTAGTTCGTAGTTCAAGCTTTAGCTTGCTAACCAGCCTAAAGGCTGAACTACAAACCTTCACAATCCAATAACTAATAGCGAAAAGCAACACCAAGAAAATCGTGAGATTATGCTCATTGCCTATTGGTGAATCTTAACCTGGAGAATTTCCAATGACCGGTCACATCCCCGTACTCTTTGTTGAAGGAACCAGCCTTGCCGAAGCCTGGGAAAAATCGCTGGTGAGCGTTTATGAGCGCGGCTGCGACGTGAAAACCGAATACGACAAGCCGGACGATCCGCCCAGCAAAGACAGCACGATGACCATCCTGGTGCACGATCCGCTGAGCGAGCCGATGATCCACAAAGATTTTCCCGGCGGACTCGATGATCTGCAGGAATACGTGCTGGAGGTTCTCGACGGCATCAAGGATCATTGCGTTCGCAGCTCGGCCGACGACCCAAACGACACCCGCTGGGAGTACACCTACCACCAGCGACTGTTTGATTACCGCGTTCCCGGGGAAAAAGAACCTTACGATCAAATCGAGCAGATCGCTCAAAAACTGGCCAAAACACCCTTTACCCGCCGGGCGCAGGCTGTTACCTGGAAAGTGTGGGAAGATAATTTTTGCTACGACCCCGCCTGTTTGCAGAGTCTATGGTGCCGCATCCTGCCCGATGAAAGCGGCGCATGGCACCTGAACACCAATGTCCGCTTTCGCTCGAACGATGCTTACAAAGCCGCTTTTATGAACATGTTTGCACTCGTCCGGCTGCAAAAAAAGATCGCCGACAGGATTTCCGAGCTGTCAGGTACAACCGTGCATTTAGGGCGATATGTTCACCAGGCGGACAGCTATCATATTTACGGCGCCTACTTTGACGATTTTAAAAATCGATTCCTCAAAGCGCTGCAAAGCCGCACCTTTGCAGAACGCACCTTTCATTACAGCATGGT
>METF01000076.1:730-2705 GCA_001771235.1 Candidatus Zhuqueibacterota bacterium RBG_16_48_16 | reverse complement strand
TTTTTACCTGATTTGAGCGATTTTGCCTTGAAACGTTCACTTGAAAGGCATCATGTCATTCTGGAAGAATCTTTTTTTTGCGCGCAAAATTATTAAGATTTCTACTGAATGACACTGGAATCGCTCGATTTGGGTTTTACATAAAAATATGGAATTAAAAAGGGGAAAAAATAATTCTTATACTAGAAGCCAGCCCGGCTTCGTCCCAACCATGTAAATTTGAACCACCTTTTTAGAACCAATTCCGAATGCGGCCGTAGTTTCCAGTAGGGAAAATGAAATGATCAATATTGCAAAAAGATTTCATAGAATTCCCTAAAACAAAGATGTGCAGAGAAACATTAACTTTCTCCATGGAGAAACAAGGCGAAGAAGTTTCTCAATGGCGAAACATGGTAATTCGACAATACAGGAAGATAAACTAGGTTAGGCATAACGAAGGAGAAAATGTTATGAATATCGGCCCTACAGAACGGATAATCATTCTTCTGTTATTAGGTGTGCCAATTTTTTACCTTCTTACACTCAGGAAGGCGTTGTCAAGGTGTTCTGTTGAGTGTCGAACTATGTCTCCAAACTCAGTTTGGTGGGATTTGCTTCCCCTGTACAACTTATACTGGCAATTCGTGATTGTAAAAAACATTGCAGAATCATTGAGTAATGAATTTAGAAAAAGAAATATTGCTGTGGAAAGCAAGCCGGGATTTGGGGTAGGGCTTGCCATGTGTATTTTGACATTACTTGCTATCGTTCCTCCAATTCGGGCAATTGCTGGAACAGGTGCTTTTATTTTTTGGATTGTATATTGGGCAACTATAGCTGTTTTTTCAGCAAAACTTGTAAATCGGCAGGTAAAGAAGTTGTTTAATCAAGGCGTTGAGCTATATGAGCAAAAGCAATTTCTTGAAGCTGAGAAGGTTTTGCAGAAGGCGTTGGAATCAATGCCATCATCAGAAGATATCATGTATAACTTGGCCTTAGTTTATCTTGAAGAGAAAAAGTACGATTTAGCAAGGAAACTTGTTAATCAGATAAAGACAATAGATTGCCGAGAGATTATTGACTCAATAAGAACTGAAGAAGAGAAGATAGCTCAAAACTGAATACATCATGAAATGATAGATTTGTGCCTAACAATGCGTCGAGCGGACTGGCAAGCAGAGGCATGATTTTCATGATCGGGTAATTCCAACGTCTGTTCTTCGATCAAACTTTATCTTCTGCTTGCCAGCCGCTCACGCTTGCGTTATGCGCGTCCTAGATTTGAGGAGGGAGTTTTTGACAAATCAGAAAGCTCGAATGTAAATTGGGACAGGGATTCGCGGCAGCTTCAAAGTTTTGTGGTGCATTCACGGCGAGTTCGTGGCTTGTCGGAAGTTTGGTGATGAATTCACGACAAGTTCATGGTGCGCCGAAAGTTTTGTGGCAAAGACAAAACTTCATGCGCGAGCTGAAACAGACATTGTGGTGGCTTCGCAAAACTGAGTGCTCACGCTTGAACGCCTGCAAAACCCCAATTTAGAATCTTGTAAAAAGAGTTTGAAAAATACAAATTTTGTTCGTATAGTTAAGCAAATTTGGATTTTAAATTATGCCGGTCATTTTGAGACACAAAGGTTATCGCTTTTTCTTTTGGGCTAATGAAGGAAATCCGCGCGAACCTCTGCTTATGCATGTTCGAAAGGGTGGAGCTGTTGCCAAATTTTGGGTACTACCGGACGCGCGTGTTGCCGAGTCCTATGACATGTCGCCGGCAGAACTACGTGAATTGTCCCAAGTTGTCAAAGACAATAAAGAACTAATTGAGAGGAAATGGAATGAATTTTTTCCCGAATAAAGCGCTTGCGCGAAAGATCACCTTTGATTTCGACACCATGTGGATAGAGCTTGCCGATGGTCGAAAACTTGGTGTGCCGCTGGCTTATTTCCCACGTCTGCTTAATGCGACGCCCGATCAGCGTGAAGCCCACGAAAT
>METF01000076.1:377-646 GCA_001771235.1 Candidatus Zhuqueibacterota bacterium RBG_16_48_16 | reverse complement strand
GACACATCCGAAAAGAGAATATCAACTTCCTGAAGTTGTGTAAAGGCGTTGCATATTCAGTTATTGCTGTACACAAGCACAGCCGAGAAAAGCAAGCGCTGTGTTAATCCTCACCATTATCCTCCCCCATTAAAGCAAAACAGTTTTCGATGGCGAATACAGTTCGTAGGGTGGGGATTCTATCCCACCTTCTTGATGACACACAATTCATTCTTGCAAATAAAACAGAAATTGGAAAATGATGAACTGGGCTCAATCACTCAATTTTG
>METF01000076.1:0-189 GCA_001771235.1 Candidatus Zhuqueibacterota bacterium RBG_16_48_16 | reverse complement strand
GCGGTGCGATCTGCTTGCTGCCGCAACACCTTCATTGCATAAGGACTTTGCCGGAGAATGATGCAAATTATTCCCTTCGATGGGCAGGCATAAAAGCACTCTTTTCAAAGTATTATTTACAGGCAGGAGGCGACGAAGGAAATCGCAGCACATCCAGGCAAAGGAGGGCGAAGCGGCTATATGGCAGCG
>METF01000075.1:4312-10651 GCA_001771235.1 Candidatus Zhuqueibacterota bacterium RBG_16_48_16 | reverse complement strand
TAAGCGAGTCTTGTTAATTAATAACAAGTTATGTTGCGTTTCTCGCTGTCGTATTTTGCATCTCTTGTCTTAGTCGCAAACAATTGTACTGACCTGAAACATTACTCATCTTACAATTCTTTGGAGGTTACCCAAAATGGAACGAGTTACTCCTTCTTCTGTCGCGTGCATTGTCGTGGTTACGTTATTCATGGCCGCTGCAGTGCTCCATGCCCAGACCGACACATTTGAGAGGGCAAATGGTGCTTTAGGAGCCAACTGGTCTGCGAATCCGGATATGGTTATCAATAATGGGAATTTGCATAACCAGGCATTGACGGATGGCTATAATTTCCTCGCCGTCTACACGGCCACGCTCAATCCCACGGAAGCCTCGGTTGAATGGGCCTCCGCAGCCGAAGGAGTTACCGAATCAGGCTTACAGATGGGCGGCATCGTCTTTGTCGGCGGGAACAATTATGCGACCACTAATGGTTACTGGATCCAGTACCGGGTTCCTACCAGCGGAAGCGGAAACTGGTTCAGGGTGTGGGTGGTACAAAACGGCAGTTTCCTCGCGGGCTCCAGCGTGGATTCACCAACGTTCACCCAAGCGTTATCACCGGGTTCCACAATGCGGGTCGTTTTTAACAAGACGACCTATGCCTTTCAATGTTTTATCGGCGGCACTGCAGTGGCAACGGTGACACCGACCAATAAAAGTGTGAATATGACGACAACATACGCGGGCGTCATGCTGCGGGGCCAACAAGCGAACGATGTGGAAGGTTTTTCAGTCAGTACAACAACGGACAACACCGCTCCTTCTGCCATCACCAATTTAAGTGCTACCGCGCTCACTGCCAGCTCCATCAAGCTGGACTGGACCGCCACAGGAGATGACGGCAATACCGGCACGGCGGCGTCTTATGATATTCGCTACGCCACCAACGCCATTACGGCGGCGAATTTTTCCAGTAAAGTACAAGTGAGCGGTGCGCCCACGCCAAAGGCAGCCGGTTTGGCCGAGACCTTGACCGTTTCCAATCTCCAGGCGAGCACGACCTATCATTTCGCTATTAAAGTGAGAGACGACGCCGGCAACGAGTCCGGAATTTCGAATGTGCCGAATGCAACAACTCCGGAAGGAGGCGGTGGCGGTGGTGGAACGACGACCGGAGGCCTGGTTCGTGTCGATGATGATTTCAACCGGGCGGCTTTTGGCGGAGACTGGTCCATCACGGCCTCGCATGAGATTCACAATGGAGAAATGGCTCTAAGTGCTGCGGCCAGCGGATGGAATTATTTAGCTACCTTTGTCAAGCAAGGGGCTTATCATGTTGGGGTGAAATTCAGCGCTACGAATATTAAAACCGATCAATTGGGGGGCTACATCCCGGCCGGTCTGGCCGTACTGCTTGATGCACCTTCAGCATCTGCCAATGGATTCATGATCTATCGAAAAGACAAGATCCTGGTATTTAATATCACCAACGGCATCCTCGGGGCGCAAATCCAACAGGTCACAGGGGCGTTGACAGCACCGGTCGCGGGTGATGAGCTGAAAGCGGAAATTACCGATAACGGCAGCACCAAAACCGTCAAGCTGCTGAAAAACGGACAGGATGATGCATCGTTTACATTAAACAGCGCCAGCAATCTGGATGAGGTTTATGGCGGCGTTCTGCTCTGGGGCGGCGCCAGCCTGGGTCTGTCCGACCATAACAATATCGATGTGTTTTCGGCCTGGTTCAAATCCAAAGGCCCCTCTTCCATCGGTGTCTATGCCGGCAACAATCAGAGCGGCCCTATACAACAGCAGTTGCCCGATTCCGTTGCCGTCATCGTTGAAGATGAAAATGGCGGTGCGGTGGAAGGAGTCGTGGTCGATTTTCAGCTCATACAAGGCCAGGCAAAACTGGATGAAATTGAAGATTTCGTCTTTGACGGCAAAATCTGGAAAGAAGTCGAGGCCGGCAACCTAGTCCTGTCTACAGCCACCATTGAAGAAGATGCCGGCGCCTCCGGACAGGCTTATGTCAAAACCCCTTATGTCCCAGGATTACGGGATAAACGCGCCGTCGAAATACCGATTTACGTGCCGGAGGAAAAGACCTACGAATTTTGGCTCAGGTATCGAACAGATTCGAGCCAGAGAAATGGCATTTATGTCAGTTTTGACAGTGACGATTCGACTTTTTTCGAGGTGACGAATTATAACTCGGTGTGGACCTGGGTCAAATTGCTCACCCAGTCGCTGACAGCAGGACGCCACAAAGTGAACCTGATCGTTTTCGAGCCGGGCTGGGGTTGGGATAAAATACTCGTGGTGGATACGAATTTGTCGGCGGCACAAAAAAACCCGGGCACTGGCGTCGGCGGCACTGGCCCGTTCGTGCCCAACGTCACCAACGCCAGCGGCATCGCCTATACGCACGTCACCTTCAAGACCAATGCCACGCCGGTGGTCATCGAGGTTTCGGGATTCAAGAGCGATGACGTGACGCCGCTGGACGGCTCGCCGGTGACCTTTAACTTGCAGCCGATTCCCCATGCCGCCACCAAGATCGCAAAAGACCCGGTTACGGATCGGCAAAAAGGGGCGCCGGGAGAGCAGATCGATCTGCGCGTCTTTGCCCAGGATGAGTTTAACAACAAGGTTCCCGGTGTCACCATCAACTGGGCGGTCACCTTTGGCGATGCGACTGTTAATCCTGCGCAAAGCACGACCAACAGCCAGGGAGCGGCGACCACCAAATTCACCTTTGGCTCCGCCACCGATTCGTTCAAAGTCCGGGCGACATCGCCGCAGTTGGCCGGCCAGGAAGCTGTGTTCACCGAAGAGCTTGGCAAAAAGATCAAAACCTTCAGCTATGTGAGCGGCAACAACCAGACAGGCATCGTTGGTCAGCAATTGATCGATCCACTGGTGGTGCAAGTGCTCGATGAAGATTCAAAGCCTTATGAAAACTACCCGATCAATTTCGAGGTCATCAGTGGTGACGGACTGGTGAACGGCCAGGAGTTGGTGCAGGTGAAAACCAATGCCAGCGGGCGGGCCAGCGTGACATGGGAACTAGGTTGCACGCCGGGCCAGCAAAAAGTCCGCGCCAGTGTGTCGGTTCCCGCTTATCAGCCCATCGATTTTATCGCCACGGCGCAAAAGGGTCAGCCCACGAAAATCGTCAAGATTTCCGGCGACAATCCGGTGCAAACCGGCCCGATTTTAGTGGCACTGCCGAATCCGTTTATCGTTGAAGTGAGGGATGCCTGTGATAATCCCATTGCCAATCAGACGGTAAAATTCGACATCATTCAAGGCGTTGGCGCTACCCTGGGCAGCGGCGGCGAGACCAGCCTCAATCGAGTGACGGACGCCAACGGCAGGGCGCAGGTGACGCTGACCATGGGAACCCAGGACGGCGAAGAACACATTGTCCGCGTTGCAGCCGTCACCTTCACAGCGGATCTTGTCACGTTCCGAGCCATAGCCAGCGGCATCGTGGCGGTGAAAATAGAGTATGTTTCTGGTAATAACCAGCAGGCAGTCGTCACCAATCCTCTGCCGGCGCCCTTTGTCGTCAAAGTAACCGATCCACTCGGCCATGCGGCAAAAAATCATTCGGTGACCTTTAAAGTTACCAAAGGCGGCGGAAATTTTGCCGGTGTTTCGGAGACGACGGTCTCGACCGACACGACCGGCGAGGCCAGGGCAACGCTTACCCTGGGAACATCCGCCGGAGCCAATTCCCAGGAAGTACAGGTGAGCTCGAACCGAAAAGATTTACCGGGCACGCCTTTGACTGGATCGCCGGTCCTATTCCAGTCAACCGGCCTGCCGGACTTGCCGGCAAAACTTGTCAAAGTAGCCACCACGGACAATCAACAGGGCGTGGCCGGCCAGCCCCTGTCCAGCCCGTTAAAGGCTTCAGTCACGGACATACATGGCAACCCGATCTCCTCGCGAATCGTGCGTTTTCAGATACAGGGCAAGGGTGGCATTCTGGTCGATCCGGTGAGCGGCAATTCGGTTACTTCAATTGATATCACCACGTCGACGGAAGGCATTGCCAGCGTGGTGTGGACCATGCCGGAAACCTTAAAAACGGTTCCGGCGACATTCATCACCGGTATTACCGCCTTTAACGATAATAACTTCCATTTGGATGGCAGCCCGGGCACCTTCACGGCTGTTGCCAATGCCGCGCCTGCTTACCAACAGGTGAAACTCACCACCCAGGCGCTGCAGGGCACTGTTGCCCAGCCCCTGGCTCAAAAAATACGGACTCGGATTACAGATAATCATGGCAATCCCGTCGGCAGATATAATGTCACCTTCACGGTCACAGAAGGCGGCGGCAAAGTCAACAACGTAACCACGGTGACCGTACCGACAAGCACGGACTCGGGCATCGCGCAGGTGACCTGGAAGCTTGGCGATAAGAGCGGCGTGGAAAATAACCTATTGGAAGCAAGCGCTGGTAACCTGGCCGTAAACCCGATTATCGTCTTCAAGGCATCGGGATTACCGGATGTCGCTACGCAGATGATCGCCGATCTGACGACCGATAACCAGATCGGTGAAGTCGGAACGGTCTTGCCAAAACCAATCCGGGTGCAAATTGTCGACCAATATAAAAACGGTGTGCCGAATTATGATGTGTTGTTCCATGTGAACGATGTGAGCGGCAATGTCGGCAGTATTGACGGGGCTGTGGTTGAAAAAACAGCGAAAACAGGTGAGACGGGTTACGCCCAGGTGAGCTGGACTTTGGGTCCCATGCCCGGCTCGCAAAAAAATGAGCTGGTGGCAAGTGCTCGCCGTAATACGGCCCACCTGGCGGGCTCACCGTATACATTCAAGGCATCGTCCCAGATCGGCCCGCCCGACTCTCTATACATCGTTTCCGGAGATAACCAAACCGGCAGCCTGGGCAATCCGTTGGAAGAGCCGCTCAGGGTCAAAGTCGTAGATGCTTTCGGCAACCCCAAGGCGGGACATTCTGTCAAGTTCACCGTTTTGACCCATACCACGGGCGACGGCGGAACGCTGGACGGCAAGGTGGATACCGTCAAGACCAAGACCACCGATTCGAACGGCATCGCCGGTGTTGAATTCTATCTCGGCAACAGGGCCGGCAGTAAAAATCATCGCGTGCAGGCAAGGGCCGAATACGAAGGAAAAGACTTGAAAGGCTCGCCGCTCATTTTCTACGAATCGGCAGAGGAAAGCGATGCGAAAAGCATGGCCAAAGCCGGTGGAGATAGCCAGACGGGCACGGTAGGCGAATTCCTGCCGATCGAGCTGGCCGTCAAGGCATTGGATGAATTCGGCAACCCGGTGCGGAATCACTCCATACAGTTCCGCGTCCTCACAGGGAACGGAACTCTCGGCGACGATTCATTGAAATCGGTGACGAAAAAAACCGGCAATGATGGGGTTGCCAGGCTGAAATGGCGCCTGGGCACAACCGTCGGTGCGAATAACAACCTGGTCGAGGCGACCTCCTCCAATGGCATCACACCGCTTGAGGGTTCTCCTTTGACTTTTAGCGCCAACGCCATTGCCGGCAAGACCGACGCCACCGTCTCCACGATTGAGGCTTTTCCGGTTGAGGTTCAGGCCGATCCGGATAATTATCGTGCCACCATAAAGGTGACCCTGAAGGATAAATTCGGCAACCCGGTGTCCGGAAAGGCCGTTGTGATCCAGGCCACCGGCGAAAAGAATATCATCACCAATCCCACTCAGCCGACCGATGCCAACGGCGTAGCGGTTGGTTATCTGGCATCCTCGAAAGCGGAGACCAAAATCGTGACGGCCCGCGATGTGAACAACATGATCGATTTGAGCCAGCGAGTTGCTGTCAAATTTATTCCTCTTGCTGCCTCTAACTTGGACAAAGCGCCGGGCGACAACGGCGATGGGCAGACAGGCAATATCGGCACCGTGTTGCCCAGGCCGCTTCGGGTTCTGGTCACGGATAAGTATGAGAATCCAATTGCCAATCATCAGGTGCGCTTTGCGGTACAGGATGGCCGCACCAACGGCGCCCTGGTAGAACTGCAGCCGGTGAGAACGGACAGCAATGGAATTGCCCAGAGCTCCTATCGCCTTGGTGAGGAAGTGGGCTTGAACATCGTGCAAGCGTTTGCCACGGATGCTGCCGGCGCCAATCTGAGCGGCTCACCGCAGAGTTTCTTTTTGCAGGGCAAGAAGGCCGTTGCGGTTAACCTCATCCATGTCAGCGGTAACGGCGGCTCCGCCCGCGCCGGCAAACCCATTCCCACACTGGCTGTAAAAGTCGTCGATAATACGGGCAGTCCGCTCTGGGGTGAGAGCGTGAGATTTAAACCATT
>METF01000075.1:4171-4289 GCA_001771235.1 Candidatus Zhuqueibacterota bacterium RBG_16_48_16 | reverse complement strand
CCAGCGCAAATCCGGTTGTTTCGGACATGTATGGTGTTGCCAGCGCCAACGGTCTGGCGGGCACGGAGTTTACCGGCGTCCATTATTTCGGCGCCGAGCTTGTCAGCAATCCGTCCGT
>METF01000075.1:0-4164 GCA_001771235.1 Candidatus Zhuqueibacterota bacterium RBG_16_48_16 | reverse complement strand
ACTTTTGGCATTAATGTGACTGCGGATGTGGCTAAGAAAATGGACGCGCCTTATGGAACCGAATTCACCGGTACAGTAGGACGCACATTGGCCCAGGCCCTCTCGGTAATGACGACCGATGATTATGGCAACCCGGTGGCAGGTGAAACGGTCACATTCAATGTCGAGAACCGTATGAACGGCGGCTATTTGAACAATAATCAACAGACCGTCAATGCGGTGTCGGACGCTTCCGGCTTCGCCTCGGTGAGCTATACTCTCGGCATAAAAGCCGGTGTCAATGTTGTCAAGGCGACAAGCTCGACCCTGTCGCCCAGGACAATCACCTTTAACATTACCGGCCAGGCGGACTTGCCGTATTCGATGGACATGTATTCCGGCAACAACCAGGTGTTCGAAATGGGAGAGCAACTGCCTGAGCCGGTCAGCGTGATTTTTTATGATCAGTATGGCAACCCGGCGAGGGACGGGCTGGCCAGGTTCGCCGTCACTGGCGGCGGAGGGTCTGTGGTGGAAGCTCAGCCGGTTATTTCCAATTCGAAAGGACTGGCATCGGTTCATTGGGTATTGGGGCCGAGGCCATTGTCCGTGGTGAATACGCTGCGCGCCAGCTCCTCCCTGGCGGGAGGCTTTTTTGAAAGAGAGTTCTCCGCAACCGGCGTTGATGAGCACTGGCCTGATTTTCAGTGGACAGCGGATGGCGTGAGTGTGAATGAAGGCGATACGCTCAAATACACCGTCAAGGCCATCGATGAAGATCCCGGAGATCGAGTGGTTCAATATCAGGCGTTGAGACTGCCAAAAGGAGCGACATTTAATACGGCGACCCAGTTCCTGCTCTGGCCCACGGAATTCGGCATGGGCGGCAAGACCTATTATGCCTCTTTCAGCGCCACGGATACCAAAAACCGGACGAGAATAGACTCTCTCGCCATTCAGGTAAAATATCTGCCAAAAGCACCTGTTATTATTAAAGTGACTCCCCCAAAAGACGTTATCGACGAGCTGTGGGGCGGCACGATCACTTTTATTGTCGAAGCCATCGATCCGAACCCGGGAGATATTCTCAGCTACAAGTGGATGCTGGACGGCACGGTCCTGAGCAGCACGGATTCCGTATATGTTTGGGATACCAGCGATGCATCCCTGTTACAACATCACTTGAGCGTAACTGTGAGCGATATGGATGGATTATCGACTCCATATACGTGGATGTATACGAAAGTGGAGCTGTCCAGCTTTACTTCACGTGTAACCCCTTACGAGGGAGTCTGGCTCGAATGGGAGACCTCCAAAGAAGTGGGCAACGCCGGGTTTAACGTGCTCAAAAGCATGTCGGAAAACGGTGTTTATACACAGATCAACGACGAGCTGCTGCCGAGCAGCCAGGACGGAAAATACCGTTTCAATGATAAAGAGGTCAGTGCCGGGCAGGTCTATTTCTACAAGATCGAAGACGTCAGCACTTCCGGATTCAAAACGCAGCACGGACCGGTAGCCGCTGTGATGGAGGTGCCCAGGAAATACGATCTGTCGCAGAACTATCCCAATCCGTTCAACCCGACGACTTCCATTCGCTATGAGTTGCCCAGGCCGATTCGCGTTCGACTGGACATCTATAACATCATGGGTCAAAAAGTGAGAACCCTGGTTGACGAGGAGCGCCAGGCCGGGTATCATATTGCATTATGGAATGGACTGAACGACACCGGCGTACAGGTCGGATCCGGCGTGTATTACTACCGGATTATGGCCGGAGACTTTGTGAGCATCAAAAAGATGGCGTTTCTAAAATAAGTGGCCATGGTAATTCCTCCTACAAAAGTAGCCGGTGACCGGTTTTTGGGCACCGGCTATTTTTGTTTTATTTTTTGTACATTTTTAATATATTGCCACTTTAATTTTCGGAAACAGGCGACGTGAATTCTCCCCGATGATTTACCACTCAAACAGGAAGGAAGAGTCGGCATGGGTAAAAGAAGCATTTTGATACTGATCGGATTTCTGCTCTTGATCGCAGTTTTGATGTTTGCTTCCGAGACCGATGTTGCACAGGGCGGGAATCATGGAAATGGACACGATAATCTGGGCACACTCTTGCCGTTGTGGAGTGTTTTCCCTTTTGTGGGCATTCTTTTATCGATTGCCCTGTTCCCGCTGGTTGCTCCCCAGTTCTGGCACCACCATTTCGGCAAAGTATCCGCTTTTTGGGCGACCGTTTTTGCCGTTCCGTTTATTTTTGCCTACGGAAGTCCGGCTTTGTATGAAATTTTTCATATCTATCTCATCGATTATATTCCTTTCATCATTCTCCTGTGGGCCTTATTCACCGTAGCCGGGGGAATATTGATCGAAGGGACTTTGAAGGGAAAGCCCATTGTCAATTTGCTCATGCTTGTTATCGGCACGGCCATCGCTTCCTGGATCGGAACGACCGGTGCGTCTATGCTTCTCATCAGACCCGTTCTGAGGGCAAATGCCGGACGCAGCTCAAAGATGCACATTGTGATCTTTTTTATCTTCCTGGTCAGCAATATCGGCGGCTCTCTCACACCCCTGGGCGATCCGCCGCTGTTTTTAGGCTTTCTGCATAGCGTGCCGTTTTTCTGGACCTTCAATATCTTTGCCGAGATGGCGTTTGTTGTTTTTCTGTTGTTGGCGATCTTTTTTCTCATCGACACAATTCTTTACAAAAAGGATCAAAAAGCAGGTCTGGTTCAGGAAGACACGACCGATACAAAACCGATCCGAATTCGCGGTCTGTTCAACATCGTTTTTCTTTTAGGCATCATCGGTGGTGTCCTGATGAGCGGCCTGGTGAAGCTGGGACACGTCACTGTTCTCGGCGTGCATTTAGAAATACAAAACATCCTCCGTGACCTCATCCTGGTGGGCATGGGATTGCTTTCCATAAAAACGACCGCCAAATCGATCAGGGAGGGGAACGAGTTCACCTGGTTTCCGATCAAAGAGGTGGCTTACCTTTTTGCCGGCATTTTCATGTGCATCGTTCCGGCGCTTGCCATGCTCAAGGCGGGATCGCACGGCCACCTGGCGTTCATCATCGAAGGGGTCAAAAAACCCTGGCACTATTTCTGGGTCACCGGCTTTTTGTCCAGCTTTTTGGATAATGCGCCGACCTATTTGACCTTTTTGAATACGGCTCTCGGCAACTTTTACGCCGGTTTGCCGGAGAAAGAGTCCGTGGCCAGACTCATCGCCGAAAACAGCATCTACTTAAAGGCCATTTCGACCGGTGCCGTATTCATGGGCGCCAACACCTACATCGGCAATGCGCCCAACTTTATGGTGCGCTCCATTGCCGAAGAAACCGGCCTGCGCATGCCGAGCTTTTTCGGCTATATGATATGGTCGGCGGGGATACTGATTCCGATTTTTATTCTAGTTACTTTTGTGTTTTTTTGATTTTAGTGAGACCAAACTTCCAAAGTCTTTAAGACTTTGGAAGTTTGGTTATTAAGATGGATGTTGACGAGCTGAAAAATGACAACATGTCCGGCGCGTTGGAAATCTGCGTCAAGGCTGCCGGTATTCTGCAATACGAGATTGAAAGGATCGACATTGCGACCGGGGAAGGGCTGCAAAGCCGGTTGCTCGACCTGGGGATCAAAATCATCATCAGCCAGCCGCGGATGGCGCCGCTCTACAACCTGGTGAATGAGGTTTTGCTGGCCTGCGAAAAAAGTGGCGATCCGGAAATGTTCAGGAAAAGCGCGAAAGGTTTGGTGGACGATTTCCTGATTCGATTGTCCGCAAGCGAAAAGGCGATCCTCCGGCAGTGTGAGAATCTCATTCGATCGCCGGCGCGTATCGCTACTTACAGTCGCAGCAGCACGGTGATCAAAACCCTGCTCGCCCTGTTCGATTCGGGCGTGCTGGCCGAGGTTCTGCTCTGTGAATCACGGCCCATGCTGGAAGGGAAAAGAGCCGCCGCGGAGCTGGCGGCTTCGGGACTGCCGGTGTCGTTTTTTGTCGATGCGGCCATGGATGAGATGGTCGCCTGCTGCGACCTGGTGCTTGTCGGGGCGGATTCGTTTTCGGAAGAAAAGCTGATCAATAAAATCGGCACCAAAGCCCTGACGCTGGTGGCGCGCCAGCGGCAAAAGCCGGTTTATGCCCTGGCGACGATGCCCAAGTTTTTGC
>METF01000074.1:3983-4841 GCA_001771235.1 Candidatus Zhuqueibacterota bacterium RBG_16_48_16 | reverse complement strand
GCCAGGCCGGAGCCGTTGAGGGTGTGGACGAATTCGGGCTTTTGGCCCTGTTGCCGGCGCATGCGTATATTGGCGCGTCGAGCTTGAAAGTCTGCGAAATTGCTGCATGAGGATACTTCCAGCCACTTTTCGATGCCCTGCGCCCACACTTCGATATCATAGCATTTTGCGGCGGCAAAGCTTAAATCACCGGTCGCTAAAATCTTCACGCGGTAGGGCAGCTCCAGCAATTGCAGCACCTCCTCGGCATCCTGCAATAGCTTTTCCAATTCCTCATAAGAGGTTTCCGGCAGGACGAATTTGACCATTTCCACTTTATCGAATTGATGGATACGCATCAAGCCGCGGGTGTCCTTGCCATAAGCGCCCGCCTCACGCCGAAAACAGGGCGTGTATGCCGTGTACTTGACCGGCAACAGCTCGGCTGCCAAAATCTCATCACGATGCAGATTGGTGACCGGCACCTCTGCCGTGGGGATGAGAAACAAGTCGTCCGCGGGAATGTGGTACATGTCGTCTTCCAGCTTGGGCAATTGGCCGGTGCCGAACATGATTTCCCGCCGGGTGACAAACGGCGTCGAAACTTCCCGGTAGCCGTGCTTGTTGACATGCAGATCGATCATGAAATTGATGAGCGCTCTTTCCAGCCTGGCGCCCAGCCCGCGATAGCCGACGAAAAAAGAGCCGGCAATGCGGGAAGCCCTGGCGAAATCGATGATATCCAATTTTTCGGCAATGTCGTAATGCGGCCTGGGCTTAAAATCCGTTTCGGGTAATTTCCCCCACTGTTTGATAACCTTGTTAGCTTCCTCACCACCGACGGGGCAGGAGCCATCCGGAATATTGGGAACCCATATC
>METF01000074.1:0-3835 GCA_001771235.1 Candidatus Zhuqueibacterota bacterium RBG_16_48_16 | reverse complement strand
GGGCCTGCTCCACCTCGCCGATGATGCTGCGCCGGTTTTTGTCCAATTCCAACAACCTGTCGATATCCACTTTTTCGCGCTTGTCCCTTACCGCTTTTTTGACCACCTCGGCATTTTCGCGAATGAATTTGAGATCGAGCATCTCTCCTTACCTGTTTCCTTTCTATTGTCCTTTAAAACGCAACATCACGTACAGCGTGAAAAAAATGATGCGAAAATCCATTCGCAGCGACATGTTTTCGATGTAATACAAATCGTACTCGAGTTTTTCTTTGACGTTTTCAACCGTGGTATCGTACTTGCCTTTGACCTGCGCCCAGCCGGTGATGCCCGGCTTGACCTTCAAACGCCGGGTATAAAACGGGTATTCTCTTTTAAGACGATCGACAAAGTAAGGCCGTTCGGGTCTTGGCCCAACCAGGCTCATGTCGCCATAAAGCACATTGAAAATCTGCGGGAATTCATCGATCCTCAAGCGGCGAAGCAGCCAGCCAACCCGGGTAATTCGCGGGTCCTTTTTATCCGCCCACACCGGGCCGGTATATTTTTCCGCGTCTTTGATCATGGTCCTGAATTTATAGATCGTGAAAATGCGCCCGCTTCTGCCGACCCGTTTTTGCTTGAAAAAGACCGGGCCGGCGGAATCCAGCTTGATCAGAAACGCGGTCAACAAAAACAGCGGAGATAATGCAAGCAGACTCACAAGCGCAAAAAAGACGTCCATCAGCCTTTTTATCCGCCTTTCCCAGGCGCTCATCAGTTGGGGCTGGATTTCAATGAGCGGAAAACCGTATATCTGGTTGGTGCGGGCCTGTCCCAGAACGATGCTGTACAGGTCGGGCTCTATTTTGATATTCACCGGCAGGTCTTCGCATTTGGAAATAACCTGCATCACTTTTTTTTGCGCCGTTCGGGAGAGAGCCAGGATCACCTCTTCGATGTCGTGCTCGGCAACGATCCGGTCAAGGTGATCGATGCTGCCCAGCACTGCCAGGTCGTTATGAATCTGGCCGCAGTCTTTATGATCCAGGGATACAAAGCCTTTCACACGATAACCAAGCGCGGGAAAACTCTGAATTCTGTCGGCCATTTTTTTGGCCTGGGGAGTCCAGCCGATGATCAGCGTATTACGCTGGCCGATCCCGGCTTGCAGCAATTTCCGCTGAACGGTGTGCAAAACCAGTCGGCCGCCACCAACCGAGCCGAGCATGATCAGCCAATAGCTCAAAATCATCACCCGGCCCAGTGTGGGCGGATGAGAGAAATCCCGGTTCGGATCGAAGGTCAAGATAAAAATCATAACAACACCAAAAGCCACAACCTTGAAAACGGCGATCAACTCGTCGAAACGGGATTGCGTGTACCAGCGCTGGTACAGTCCGAAAAAGATGAACAACAGGAACCAGAAAGAATAAATAATCCCGAACATTTGCAGCCGGATCGACCAGCCCTGTTCGACAAACAGGTGGGCGCTGCTTCTCAAGCCCAGCAGGGCGAAGGAGGCCAAATTGATCGTGATAAAATCGACGAGTACCAGCAGCGATTTTTCAGCGGGCTTGGGCATGTCTTGTTACAAAACGGTCTGTTTTGCTCATTTATTCGTCTTAAAAAGTCCGACCAGAAAACCGAATCCCCAGCTCATTTGCATGGACAAAAAGATCAGCGGCAACGCCACTATAAAATGCGGGCGTTTCGTTGCCAAAACGGTATGGGCGGCGGCAATAGCAAGATAAAGCGCATAAACAATGCACAACGCCATCAACAGAAACAAAAATTGTTTGTTCAGGATACTCGCAAATAACAGGACAAAAAAAGAGACAATAAAAAGCGGTGGAAGGATGTGAATGATCTTTAAGGCATCGGCGTGCTTTTTAATAACATTCACGCGAAGAACGCCGTAATTTGAAAACTGTCTGATCAGCGCTTTCAAAGTCTTTCTCGGGTAATAATAGGAAATAATCTCGGGCGTAAAGAATATCTTGTGCCCGGCTTTGCGGATGCGCCAATTGAGCTCCGCGTCTTCGGAAATAGCCATCTCTTCCTCAAAGAATCCGATCTCGTTAAAAAGATGCCTTTTATAGGCGGCGTAGACCACGGTATCGACAAACTGTTTCGTCTTGCGATAGCGGTACGGCGCGCTCGGAATGCCCAGCGGCGACGACATGGCAGCGGCTATGGCCTTTTGCCTGAAAGTTTCACCCACGTTGATTTGGGTGCCGCCAACGCAATTCACGCCCAGCTCGCGCATGTACCTGATGTTCAAAGCGACAAAATCCCGATCTATCCTTGTGTGCGCCCCTAATATAATCACTACATCGCCGGACGAATTCCTGACGCCGATATTCAGCGCGTTGGGGGTTCTTTTCTGCGGATTGTCAAAGAGCTTTATGTTGCCGTGTGCTTCGATCAGGCGAATGACCTTTTCCCGCGAGCCGTCCTGTGATATGCCATCGACAACCACGACCTCGAGATGGTCTTTTGGGTAATCCTGGCTTTCAATGGAATGAATACAACGCTCTATGGCTTCTGCCTCATTCAACATGGGGATGACGATGGATACTTTGGGCAGCTCCGGGCCGGGAGTCATGAAGAGCTTGTCTCCTGTGTTTTTGGGATTATTCGGGTATCGTAATTTTACCGCCACGAAAACTCGAAGACACAAAGGTTCACAAAGATTTTTTGTGTTCCTTAGTGGCTTTGCGACTTGGTGGCTGAATAGATGCGTGTTTTTTCTGTTATTAAAATATCAAGATCAAATGTCGCTCGAGGCACACCATGCAATACGGCTGCTATTCCGCCTATTATTACATATTTTACATCATGGTTTTGAAAGGACTTGAATACGTCCTTTAAGCGGTTTAGCATTTTTATGTTCCAAAATCTTTGGATTCGTCTGGATAGCTAGATCGGTATAAGCGCATAACAATTCCATACGATCTGTTAACGGTAAGGACTGAAACCATCGAGCTTTGCTTTCAATGGTCTCGGCTTGAAACGAATGTAGAACTTTTCCTTTCATTTTTCCTTCGGACTTGATCGTTCATCCTAATCCACATCGATCACCATGCTGCCGTTACGCATGGATTTCTCCGCCGCCTCCAGCGCCTTGACGACGCGGAGGGCGTTACGGCCGTCGGTCTTTGGCGTTTGTCCGTTGAGGCAGCAATCGACAAAATGGTGCATCTCTTTGCCAAGCGGCTCAAAATTATCCAGGCGCGGGCTGACCACGTCGCCGGCGCGGTAGCTCAACTGGTACTCACCGAATGTCTCAGGGTCTTTATAGTCGACGCCTTTGTCGTAGATTTTCACCTTTTCGGTATTCTCGGTATCATCGTAAACCAGCATTTTGTCGCTGCCGATAATCGTCGTTCGCCTCAGCTTGCTGGGAGACAGCCAGCTCACCTGCACATGAGCGATACAGCCGCTGGGGAATTCCATATTGATAAAGGCGACGTCCGGGATGTTCTTTTGCACGTAATCCCTGCCCATGGCCGAGATACGGGAAGGCTGCTCATCCAGCCAGTGAAACAGAATAGAAAAATCATGAGGCGCCAAATCCCATATCACGCTCACGTCTTTTTGATGCAATCCCAGATTGACCCGCGAGGCGCTGATATAATAAATCGCGCCCAAATGGCCGCTGTCGATAATCTCCTTTATCTTGAGCACCGGCGGGCTGAATTCGAAGGTATGGCCGACCATCAAGGTTAATTTCTTTTGTTCGGCGATATCAATAAGTTGCTGTGCCATATCGCTGGTGGGGGTAAACGGCTTTTCGACAAACACGTGCTTTCCCGCCATCAGGCTTTCATAAGCCAGCGGAAAATGGCTCGAT
>METF01000073.1:10367-12503 GCA_001771235.1 Candidatus Zhuqueibacterota bacterium RBG_16_48_16 | reverse complement strand
TTTTGTCATAAAATGGGTGTGCAGGTTGCCGCGGTCTCCACCCAGCAGGCCCATGATATTTTTAAAACCCAAAGTTACCCCCGAAATGTTATGATGCTTTGCCACAGGCATGTTAATAAAAACGTCGGCATCCAGAACGTCTTTGTAAAACGGCCAGCTTTTTACTAACTCACCTTGCGGAATATTCACCTCCTTGAAGCGACTATCGATGATGTGCCGCACTTCGCCGCCAACGGCTTTGACCGCGTCTTCGATGCCGCTGCGTTTATAGCAGCGTTGAGGTTGATTACAGGTTCGATCCAGCACGCGAACCCATTTCGCGCCGGCTTCCAGGCACATTTTGGCCACTTCAGCCACCGCTTCCGGGTTGGTATTGGCCGCTTGTTCCGGCAACCTGTCCCAGCCGATATTCGGCTTTAGCAGAACGGTTTGGCTTTTTTTGACAAATTTGCCCATGCCGCCAAGCTCCTCGACGGCTCTGCGAACCAGACTGGCCGGCGAGCTATTCTTTACGACAACGACCTCCGGCGGCGGTTGAGGTTGTGAGTATAACCGAGTTATCCGCGTCGAAACGGCTAGAGCGACAGCCGTTTGAGCACTCCTGACAATAAAATCTCTACGCGTCATATTCTTCATCATAAAAGTTCCGTTTCATGAATTTCTAAAACAAACAAAATATAGTCAGAAACAAGTTGAATTCCAAATTTTTCTATTAATAAAAAACCCGCCAAAATAGGCGGGCTGAATATTTATCGTTCGCTGTTGCTGTTTATTGCTTCTTTTTCAGAAGATCAATTTCATATTGCGCTGGTTGCCGCCACTGCCTGTCCTGTGAAGCCTGTTCGAAATAGGCAATTGCTTCATTCGTCCTGCCAAGGTTTTTAAGAGCCATTCCGGCTTCATAATTGGCAAATCCCCCCATTCTGCCTGGTTTTTTTAAACATTCCTGAGCCGCATGGAGCGCGTCTTCATGTTTGCCGATATTATTATAAGCCATTGCAAGACGAACACTTGACTCGACGTAATCCGGCTTTAACGCCAGCGCATTCTGGAATGCCATTATTGCATTATCAACTTGTCCATCATCAAAATAGGCCGTCCCAAGACTGCTAAAGGCTCGATAGTATTCCGGATCGACCTGGGTGGCAAGCTGGAAATATTTGATGGCGTTTCGATTGTCCTTCGCCTTTTTATAAACTCCGCCGAGATTATAGATCGAGGTTTTTGAGGTGGGATTAATCTCAACGGCTTTTTGATAGGAAGCAATGGCTTCATCCAATTTACCAATGTCATCATAAGTCGATCCCATGGCCGCATAGGCTTCATCATAAGACGGGGATAATTCCACGGCCTTTTCAAAAGCACCAATTGCCTCTTCATACCGTCTCAACTTTGTAAGTGCCAGCCCCTCGCCGTAATAGGCCTTGGGATTATTACTATTGAGATCGATGGCTTTCTGGTAGAACGAAATTGCCGACTCGTATTGGCCTTTTTTATAAGCCGTATTGCCGTCGTTAAAGGCGATTTTGGAATCATTTATTTTTTTGGTATACTCGACGTCTGATTCCAGGACTTGCTTCAACTTTTTGAGCTCTTCCTGAAGCGACAGGTATTTCGCATTCAATTCATCATATTCAGTTTTGGTAATGTCGGGACTTCTCATTTTTGTGACGACGTCGTTGGCCTCTTTGAGTTTTTGATTGTATTGTTCCTGAACATCCTGAGCAAACACAGAGACTGCAAACAGGAAAACCATCAAAAGTGTTAAAACGTGATAAAAGTTGCTCGTCTTGACCATATCATCATCTCCTTAAGATGTTATCCTAAACCAACATAGACTAGGTGCCGAAGGCGGGACTCGAACCCGCACACCCTCTCGGGCACTACCCCCTCAAGATAGCGTGTCTACCAAATTCCACCACTTCGGCAAAAGCGGGTCAAATAGTCAATTTTATTCTTGCGGTTCCTGCGCCGGAGGAGATGCCGGAGTTTCACTCGCCGGCTCGTTGAGCTGGGGAAGTGTACGAGCAGGCGAAGACATGCGTCTTTCTCTCTCTTGCTCGATCAGGCTGGATTCCGCCACGGTACCCCGGGTCATCATGCCCATGATGAGCGCAATAAAGAGAAAAAGCGCGG
>METF01000073.1:9760-10305 GCA_001771235.1 Candidatus Zhuqueibacterota bacterium RBG_16_48_16 | reverse complement strand
ATGGCATCCGATCCGCCGAAAGTACCGGCCAAGCCACCGCCTTTACTCGACTGGATCAGGATGACAAAGGTCAATAAGAAACTCACAAGAACAAAAACGAAAAGTAATAGAGCGTACATCGTTCTCCAAACTTAAATTTTGGTTATGCATTGACAATGCCGAGAAATGCCTCAGCCGTTAAACTCGCTCCGCCGATCAGCCCTCCGTCGATATCCGGCTGGCTCAGCAGCTCGCCGGCGTTATCAGGCTTCATGCTGCCGCCGTATTGAATACGAAAATTCCCGGCAACGGTGTTGTCGTAAAGCTCGCCGATGAGAGCGCGAATCATGGCATGCACCTGTTGCGCCTGATCCGGCGTCGCCACAACGCCGGTGCCGATGGCCCAAACTGGCTCGTAAGCGATGATAACCTGGCGAACCTGTTCGGCCGTCAAACCTGCCAAGCCTTGCCGCACCTGCCGGCCAACGATCTTGTCGGTGTCTCCGGCTTGCCGTTCTTCCAGCCTTTCGCCCACGCAGAAAATGGGCACGAGACCTGCATTCAAG
>METF01000073.1:9421-9725 GCA_001771235.1 Candidatus Zhuqueibacterota bacterium RBG_16_48_16 | reverse complement strand
CTCAAAAAAATATTGCCGCCTTTCGGAGTGGCCGATGATCACATAGTCGCACCCGACCGATCTGAGCATCGCGGCGGATACCTCACCCGTATAGGCGCCACTTTCTTCCCAAAACAGGTTTTGCGCGCCTAATGCAACGGGTGACTCTTTAATGACCTGAAAAACGCCGGCAAGATTGGTGAACGGCGGACAAAGAACAACATCGACCTGGTCGTTGTGTAGATTATCCTTCACGGAAGTCGCCAGGTCAATGGCTTCCGCGAGGCTTTTATTCATTTTCCAGTTACCGGCGATAATTCGTCGT
>METF01000073.1:8247-9412 GCA_001771235.1 Candidatus Zhuqueibacterota bacterium RBG_16_48_16 | reverse complement strand
TCCTTATAAAAATTAAATGAGGATCGGAACAAACATTCGATCCTCAACTCGTAATAACAGCCATTGCCAGAATTTGTTCCCCGATCCTATAGCGATGCCATTTTTACGGCGAGATCTACGACACGGCATGAATAAGCCCATTCATTATCGTACCAGGCCACAACCTTGACAAAATTGCCCGTCCCTCCCAGAACCATCGTAGACAGGGCATCAAAAACCGAAGATGCGGGATTGCCGACGATGTCAACAGAGACGATCGGATCTTCCGTGTATTCCAAAATACCTTTCATTGCGCCTTCGGCGGCTTTCTTGACCGCGCTGTTAATTTGCTCGACGGTCACATCTTTTTCCAATTCCGCAACCAGATCGACAACGGAGCCGTCGGAAACCGGTACTCTCATGGCGAATCCATCCAGCTTGCCTTTGAGCGCCGGGATGACCTTGCCGACAGCCTTTGCCGCACCGGTCGTGGTTGGAATGATCGCCTCAGCCGCAGCACGAGCGCGACGAAGGTCGCTATGCGGCAAATCGAGGATGCGTTGATCGTTGGTATAGGCGTGGATCGTGGTCATGAATCCGCGTTTGATGCCGAAAGTATCATTCAGAATTTTTGCCACCGGAGCAAGACAGTTGGTCGTACAGGAAGCGTTGGAGACGATTTTATGCTCCGGCTTGAGTGCGTCGTCATTCACACCCAGGACGATGGTGGCATCGATTTCGTCTTTTGCCGGGACGGTGAGAACGACCTTTTTAGCACCGGCAGTCAGGTGTTTGGCGATTTGTTCGCGTTTCCTGAAAACACCGGTCGACTCGATGACAACGTCCACTCCCAGATCGCCCCATGGCAGGGACGCCGGATCTTTCTCAGCCGATACTTTGATCTTTTTGCCGTCGACGATCATCGCATCGCCTGCTGCTGAGATGGACTTTTTGTATACTCCATGGACAGAGTCGTATTTGAGAAGGTGCGCCAGGGTGGCCGCGTCGGTTATATCATTGACCTGCACGATCTCAATATCTTTCCTCTCGCCCACAACACGCAAAACCAGTCGACCGATTCGACCGAATCCGTTAATCCCAATTCGAATAGACATGGAGTTCCTCCTCGAACGTAATTGTAACTGTTTAGCTAAATGAAAAAAAAGCAACTGAATGACGAATGATG
>METF01000073.1:0-8240 GCA_001771235.1 Candidatus Zhuqueibacterota bacterium RBG_16_48_16 | reverse complement strand
AATAGCGAATGATGAAGGGCCGTTCGAAATTCGACATTCTTCATTCGATATTCGTTATTCAAACGGATTGAAATTTATGCCTTTCCCGCCGCGTTAAGCACGTGCAGCTTGTGCCTGACCATCTCCTTCAGCGCCGTTCTTGCCGGGTCCAGGTATTTTCTCGGGTCGAAATTTGACGGATTTTCAGCCAACTCTTTTCTTATGATCGCGGTCATGGCCAGGCGCAAATCCGTATCGATATTCACCTTGCACACCGCGCCTCGCACCGCCCTTTTGATCATATCTTCCGGAACGCCCTGGGCGCCGGGCAGCTTGCCGCCGTATTTATTGCAGAGGTCGACATAATCCTTTAACACCGATGAGGCGCCGTGCAGCACCAGCGGAAAACCCGGCAGCGCCTCTTCAATCGTTTTCAGCCTGTCAAAATCCAGTTGCGGCGTGCTCTTGAATTTATAGGCCCCGTGACTCGTGCCGATAGCCACGGCCAGCGAGTCGCAGCCCGTCTTTTCGACAAACTCTTTGGCTTCATCCGGATTGGTATAGACTGCATCACGATCCGAAACGCTGACATGCTCTTCGATTCCGGCAAGGCGACCCAGCTCCGCCTCGACCGGGATGCCGCGCGGGTGGGCATAATCGACAACTTTTTTAACGATGGCGACATTTTCTGCAAAGGGCAAATGGGAGCCGTCGATCATAACAGAAGTGAACCCACCGTCGATACAGGCTTTGCACAACTCAAAGCTGTCCCCATGATCCAGGTGAATGGCAATAGGAATGTCGGAAATTTCCAGCGCCGCCTCGATGAGTTTCATTAAAAATTCATGGCGGGCGTACTCTCGCGCGCCTTTTGATATTTGTAAAATGATCGGGGCCTTTTCTTCCTCCGCCGCCTCGACAATCCCCTGGATGATTTCCATATTGTTTACATTAAACGCACCAACAGCATAGCCATTGTTCAGAGCTTTAGCAAACAATTCCCGCGTCGTTACTTTTGGCATCCGTTCCGTCCTCACTGCTTGGAATATATGAAATTCATCGGGTTTGCTTTTTGAGCAAAATCAGCGGCTATTATAGAGAAAAATTCATAAAATGTCAAGAACTATCTCGGCGCGTGTCATATCTCAGTTAAGGGGTTGACGGAGTTTGATCTACGATTTACGATGAACGATTTATGATTTGCGATTTTTCGGGACAATTTCAAACAAAGATCTGAGATCGAAAATCGTTAATCTTAAATCTTAAATCAAAACCCATCATCCCGCCATTAAACCCGAACGATTGAGATACACATGACAGAGCTGGCGCCGGCATCTTTCAGCAGCCTGGAGCATTCATTCATGGTGCTGCCGGTGGTAAAAACATCGTCCACCAGCCCGATGCTTTTTCCCCCGAACACCTCCGGCTGTTTCAGTTGAAAGGCATTTGTCACATTGGACATCCTCTCCTGCCTGCTCAGGGTGGCTTGCGAAATGGTATTTTTCACCCGAACGAGCTGCCCCTTGTTGACCGGCGCGCCAAGGACTTGAGCGATCTGCTGCGCCAAAAGCAGGGACTGATTGTAGCCCCTTTCTCTCAATCTCGACTTATGCAGCGGAACGGGAACCAGAGCCTCTATCTCGTCGCCGTTCTGCGACAGGCGGGAGGCTATGGCTTTTCCGAACAGAGAAGCCAAAGAGGTCATGCCGTTGTACTTGAATTGATGGACAAGATCCTGAACGATGTCGGAGTATTGGTAAACCGCCAAAGAGCTGTCGAAAAAAATCTTTTCCAGTTGCAGCCAGGAAAGCCTGCTCGCCGGCAGCGCCGGCTGTTGCAGGTACGGCAAGGCTTTTACGCATCGATGGCATAAGACAAATTCATCACTTGACAAGGAAAGATGGCAGCCCCAACAAACGGGAGGATAAACAAAGTCGAGCAGCGAGCGGCATAAAAAACGGGCTGGCGAAAAAATTTCCTCATTCCACCAGCCCGACGATTTTATCTCGAAAGGCATCGATTAGAAATTGTAGACAAAAACCAGTTTTGGCTCGATGCGCTCTTGCGGCTTGTAGGTTTTGCTGCCCGGCTCGGTTTCGACAAAGGTCCAAATATAATCCACGTACAGGATCAGGTACGGCTTGATTTTATAGCCCAGCCCTACCCTGGCCACGCTGTTATTATCCAGGGTGAAGACGTCGCCGGTTTTTTCGATAGCGATTTTATCGTACGTGGCGTGCGCAGCAACGGTCGGCACGGCATCCGGAGCATCCGCCGCCAGGTGCAGTGCGCCACTGCGTTCCTGGTCATCCAGACGGATGAAATTTCCGAGCAGTCGCACTTTGTTTCCAAGCAATCCTCCGTAAAGCTCGCCGAAAACGCCTTTCGTATCGGGCAAGCCGATGAGCAGATCCGTTTTATACTGCCTGTTACCATTCATTTCCTGATAGCGGTAGATTTCATAGAATGGATCGAAGAAAGAGGCCACAAACTCTTCGCCCATCCAGCGCCGCTCCAGTTTGGCGGATAAATCGATGAGACCGCCTAAATTGTCGATGGAGGTGCTGACACCGATAGCCCGGCCGCTGCCAAAAGTTCGTGATTCGTTTTCGATGGATGAATAACCGTTTAATTGAGCCCAGTCAAAATAGAGCATGGTGTTCAGCAGTTGAGTTTTTATAATTGGCAGCTCAAAATCGAATCCGTAAACAGAAACGCCATCGTCCGTGCCGGACCAAACGTCAGGATCGAAATCTCTTGTGTATGTTGCACCGACGGCAAAATTTTTAATGATCGGAACGGTCACAATGCCCAGCAGTGGCCGGTAATAGACGCGGCCACCGACCAGCTCGGCGCGCCCCAGGTTGCTGGCGATAGTCTCGAAGCCAAACCTGCCAAAGTCAAGGTCGAAAGCCAGGCCGATTTTCCGGTTATCGTAGGAGGCTTCGTTGGTATAGTAATTGAGAATGAATCCATGTCCCAGCCGCGCCGCATCCAGCGTCCCGACGCGGGCATAGACTTTGTCCCATTTGTGGCCGTAGCGAAGATACCGGATCATTCGGAAATAGTCATAACCGGTGTCCCAATCCTTTGAGCGGATGTGGCCGGTCTCGGTGTCGTAAAGCAGGTTGACGTTCAAACCAACGCCGAATTTCCCGAAAGCCAGCTCCGGCCGGAAATTGATTGAAAAATAGGTTTGATCATCGATTTTTGTCAGGCCGACGCCACCCATGATCAATCCGCCCTCGGTGCCCATGTAACCGAGTCCACCGTCGGCGTATTGGGAGAATGAAGGCGCCGTCACACACAGCAAAGCGAGGACTAACAACCACCTGATCGTTTTCATTGGTTCGCTCCTTTTTGATAACTATTCCGGTTTGTTCCCTTATTCTGCAAGCCTTTCAATTGGTCTCTAAGCGAGGCAGCGCGCTCGTAGTCTTCGACTTTGACAGCGATGTCAAGCTCACGGACGATGCGCTCCGTTTCGGAAAGCGGCTTTTTGTTCTTTAGCTCGTCCGCCCACTGCTTGAGAAAACCGAGCTCAAATTTTTCGTCAGGCATGTCTTTTTCCGAATAGTGGTGATAACACATCTCTATGTCTTTGATCCCTTTTTCAATCACCGACAACGCTTCATCATAATTGCCCTTGTTGAGACTGAGAGAGGCGAGAGCTCGTGTGTGCATCATAATGACATAAGGCCGGTACTGCTCGAAAGACCATACCAGATCATCATTTGTGGCATATCTTGAGACAAAATCAAAAGCTCTCAGATTTCTCAAAGTGTCACGTGCGACGCGAGCAAAATCCCCGAGTTTCATCAACGCCAGATATCGATGATAAAATTGAATGGCTTCCTGTTGCAGTTTTAAACAATCGAGCGGAGACAGAGCGAAATTCCTGCCCGCCTTTCCGGGTTTCCCATCCCTTGCTGCTTTTTCATAATAGGTTAAATAGGTATCACATTTATGCGGTCGCCGACCGTCCGGCCTGCCGTCAAGCTCCATTTGCAGCAACCCAAGATCTAATCGCATTTGCAGCTTCTGACGGCCATCCACACCGTCAATGATGCGGACGTTCAGATCGTTCGGCGCATATTTCCATCTCTCAAGTATAGGGCTTATATCATCATACATACCACACTCCCGGCGCTAAACCTCCATGATGAGAGATTAAATTCCTGTAATTTTCCAGGGCAGATTTCACACAACATTTAACAAAACTACCGAAAGGATAATTCTAGTTTTTCCTCTCCAGGAAGTATTGTACGGCATTTCGAAAAACAGCCACTCCATCGCCCTCTTCAGCCAGCCCTCGTCGAGTCCATCGCGGATGGTGTGTCGGATCGATGTGGCGCTCAGGATGCGGCATCAATCCCAGCACCCTGCCGCTTGGATCACAAATACCGGCGATGTGATTCATCGAGCCGTTCGGATTCCAGGGATAAGCAACTTTCGCTCCGTCAGGCCGGGTATATTGAAAAACGATTTGTGAATTCAATTCCAAAGCGTTCAACACACCTATATCTTTTGCCACAAACTTGCCTTCCGTATGGGCGACAGGCAGCTCGATCACGTCGGGCATATCCTTTGTAAATACGCACTTGCTTCGGTCGACCGACAGATAGACCCAGCGGTCTTCATATTTTCGGGAATTATTTATGGTCAAGGTTACCTGCTGAGGGGCCTGAAAATCAACTGATGGCAACAAACCTGCTTTCACTAACACCTGAAATCCATTGCAAATTCCGATGATCAATTTGCCCTGCCTGTGAAAATCCAGCAGGGTTTCCGCCAACTGGTACCTGAGCTCATTGGCCAGAATTTTTCCGGCGGAGATGTCATCGCCATAGCAAAAGCCGCCCGGAACGGCCAGAATGTGATAATCCTCCGGACGCACTTTTTTGCGCAATACGCTGTTGATATGAACCAGATCCGCACGGCCGCCAACCATCTCAAAGGCAAAGCCGGTTTCTTCGTCACAATTGGACCCTGCCGAACGCAGCACGAGTACGCGAGGCACCATCTGTTACCACCTCAATGTCTTTTGCCAGGATTCTTTAAGATCCGCGATTTTTTCATTAATCAAAATCATTTCATTCAGGCTTCTGATTAAAAGCTTCCCACTATTCTTGACCTCACCGATATAGCCATAGGGCAACAGGCTCATGATTTCCTCAAAATCGTCTGCCCGCTTGGGGTCAACTTCAACAACAAAGCGGCTGTTTGATTCGGAAAAGAGCGCAATGTCATTTCGGCTCACGTCGCTTGTTCTTGGCATGGTTCTCAAGCAAACACTGGCTCCCAGGCCACCGGCAAATGCCATCTCGGCAACAGCCACGGCTACGCCGCCTTCGGAGCAATCATGACAGGCACGAACACAGCCGTTTGCGATTGCGGCTGACAGCCTGGTAAAAATCTCCCTGGCTTCCTTGCCGTCAACTGTCGGCACGCTGGGGCTGGTCAAGCCGAGCAAATCATAATAATGCGATCCGCCCATCTCGTTTTTTGTTTCCCCGACAACATAGATGAAACTGCCGTTCTTTTTGAAATCCATGGAAACGGCCTTGCGTGCGTCATCCATTACGGAAATGGCCGAAACGAGCAGCGTCGGCGGAATGGCGATGGCTTCGCCGGAGTCGGTCTGGAATTCGTTATTCAGGCTGTCTTTGCCGGAAATAAACGGCGTTTCAAAAACTTTAGCCACATCATAGCATGCCTGCGCCGCTCGCACCAGGCCGCCCAGTCGATCCGGCTTTTCGGTGTTGCCCCAGCAAAAATTGTCCAGCAGCGCCGTCCTGTCCAGGCTGCCGCCCACCGCAATGACGTTTCGCAACGCCTCATCGATGGCCGAGGCCGCCATCCAATAAGGGTCGATCAGGCCGTATTTCGGATTCAGGCCGTTAGACAAAATCACGGCTTTCTGCGATCCCAGCCGGGGCCGGGTGATGCTGGCATCGCCGGGGCCGTCGTTCGCCGCTCCCACAAGCGGCTTCAAGACGCTGCCGCCCTGTACCTCGTGATCGTACTGGCGAACGATCCATTCTTTGCTGCACACATTCGGCGAAGCCAGGATGTCGTGCAACACTTTTGTATAATCGATCTTCTCGGGCCTGGGTGATTCCGCAATGGCCGGCTTTTGCCACACCGCCTTGCGCACGGTTTCGGGCAAGCCGTCGTGCAAAAAATCCACGTCCAATTCACCGACAACGGTTCCTTTGTATCGCAGCCTGATCTTTTTATCATCCGTCGTTCGTCCGATGACCGTCGCTTCGACGTCTTCGCTGGCGAACAACTCCAGGGCGTCTTTTACTTTTTCGGGTGGGACGAAAATGACCATCCGCTCCTGGGCTTCGGAAATCCAGATTTCCATATAGCTGAGACCGTGGTATTTCAGCGGCACCTTTTCCAGGTCGACCTCGGCGCCGGTAGAAGCGGCCAGCTCGCCGATGGCCGACGACAGCCCGCCGGCACCGCAATCGGTGATGGCCCGGTACAGGCCCCTGTCCCGCGCCTGCATCAAGGTATCCACAATTTTTTTCTCAACGATGGGATTGCCGATCTGAACTGCCCCGCTCCAGGTGCCTTCGCTCTCGGTATGAAGCTCGCCGGACGAGGCCGTTGCCCCATGAATGCCGTCGCGCCCGGTCCTGCCGCCGATGACCAATATGGCATCACCCGGCACTATGGTTTTCTCGCACTTGTCGCGCGGGATCAGGCCGACATTGCCGCAAAAAACCAGCGGATTGCCCAGGTAGCGTTCATCAAAAAAAACAGAGCCGTTGGTAGTTGGGATGCCCATGCGGTTGCCGTAATCCCGGACGCCGGCCACCACGCCCTGCATGACGCGCTTGGGATGCAGCACGCCTTTGGGCACATCGCTCATCTTCATATCGACCGGGCCGAAACAAAAGACATCGGTGTTGATAACCGGCTTGGCGCCGAGACCCGTACCCAGCGGATCGCGAATCACCCCGCCAATACCGGTGTTGGCGCCGCCATAAGGCTCCATGGCAGATGGGTGGTTGTGGGTTTCCACCTTGAAACAAATGTTAAATTCATCGTCAAATTCGATAATACCCGCATTGTCTTTGAACACCGAGACGCACCAGGGTTTGTTCAATTCCTCGGTCACTTTGAAAACCGTTTGCTTGAGCAGATTGTCAATCCGTTGGCCGTTATAATCGATGGAGCCTTTGAGCGTTTTATGGCTGCAATGCTCCGACCAGGTTTGCGCCACCATCTCCAGCTCGACATCGGTCGGCTCGCGGCCCAGGTCGCGAAAATGGCGCCGAATCGTTTTCATCTCTTCGAGAGAAAGGAACAGATCGCGCTGCTTGCTGATGCGCAATAGATCGCTATCATCAGCGTCCACAAGAGCCACTTGCACAAGTGTAAAGCGGTCATCAGCGGTGGGGAAGAAGATCGTCTCCCCCGGTTGCAGCAGGTGCTCGACGACTTTGTTCATCAGCAGCTTTTCAACCACGAGCTCTTTTTCGCCCTCCGTCAGATTGCCGGTGAATTCGAATCGCCTGGCTGTTTTGGCTTCGGTAATATCCTGGATACCCAGGTCGCGTATGCCCTTCAGCGCCGTCTCCGCCACCATGTCCGTCACACCGCGGTTAAAGGTGATCTCCACCGACCACACCTCTTTATCAGCAGGACAATGAATCTGCTCATCGATGGCGTAATCCTGTGTCACCACATCGGCCAGCAGAGCCTCGGCGATCCTTTGCTGGACGGCATGGCTCACCACACCGGAAAAATAATAAACCTTGCGGGTGTACACCTGGCGAATTGAAACGATGCCGAGGTCTTGTGCCGCATCCCGCAGCGCGGCGCCTTCGGCATCAAAAAAATCGGGCTTTGTTGCTAATTCTATTCGCGTAACCAATTTTTCACCTTACTTTTCAGGAGATTCAAAGCCTGCCTTCAGACATGCTCCAAAACCCACTTCCAAATTATTTCCTTACTATCCACTTTTTCTGATCTTGCTTTGGCTTCAATTCCTGAAATCTGTTCCAGTGAAAAGCCGAGCAAACGGTACAATTTCTTAATTTCAAGTTTTGATCTCAAAGCAGGTGAAAGCTCCAAATCCACATCCTCCATTTCATCCCAATAGTCAGCAGTTGAATGGTTATTCCAGAACTGCTGTACTTCATCGAAAGACTTAAATTCTTCGGGAAACGATAAATTTGAATTCATGCAGAGGCCGTTCCTGTCTCGTTCGCGGTCTCATTTCTGCCTCCGTAATCTTCTCCGCT
>METF01000072.1:12972-13695 GCA_001771235.1 Candidatus Zhuqueibacterota bacterium RBG_16_48_16 | reverse complement strand
GAATTATCCGTTGCCGGAAAAGGAAATCTCCAAATCGTTAAAAGTGCTGCAGAATTTGCCCAAGCCGGAAGATGTGATCAAGTCGCTAGGTTAAGAGTCGTTAAATATACTTTTGGTGTAACAGTTAATCAAGAGAAGTACAGGTAAAGAACCAAATTCCAAAGTTCCAAATTCCAAATAAAGTCCAATGAGCAAATTCGAAAATCCAAACAAATCTAGTTCATTTGTTTTGGTCATTGGTCATTCGAATTTTGGATTTATTTGAGTTTTGGGTACTTGACATTTGGAATTTTACTCTGACTTGCGTCCTTCATACGGCTAAACACTTACCTTTAGGTCGAGTGGCTGCTGTCGCAAGGGCCGCTCGATCCTGTTTTTTAAAAGGGGATTCATGAGAATCGACATTGCAGAGAACGCCAAAGGAAAGCTGAGCGCCGTTTTTATCGCTTTCACCGGGTTGCACAATACGGAGAATTCCGACGGACTGTGGGCGGATATCGACCGCCTTTCTTCTCAACTCAGGGCAAAATACCCGTCGCCGGCGGATGCGCTTATCCTGTTTAAAAATGCGCGGCAGCTCTACAAAAGCATCGGCATCGATCCCACCAAGTTGCGGCCTTCCTCCGAGGCGCTGACCCGGCGCATCCTTCAGGGCAAGCCCTTGTACCGGGTGAATACCCTGGTGGATGCCGGTAACTATTGCTCCATCCATTACCAACTGCC
>METF01000072.1:12431-12621 GCA_001771235.1 Candidatus Zhuqueibacterota bacterium RBG_16_48_16 | reverse complement strand
CAAGGGGTTGCATGAACTTGTCATATATCACGGTTTATGCAGAGAATCCTGAGCCTGTGGTCGGTCGCCCGACATCAGTTCACCCCTTGTCCTATCTGTGAGTGAAGTTTTACTAAACAAGATAAATTTTTCTCGTTTTTTAATAAAATTTTTTAAATATTGTGCCGTCATCATAATTTATATAAGGAGC
>METF01000072.1:11138-12315 GCA_001771235.1 Candidatus Zhuqueibacterota bacterium RBG_16_48_16 | reverse complement strand
TTTTCTCGTTTTTTAATAAAATTTTTTAAATATTGTGCCGTCATCATAATTTATATAAGGAGCATGACCTATGGCAAAAAACGCATTCGGCCACGTAGAGTGGGCCTGCAAGGATATTGAGAAAGCCAAAACTTTTTTCGGGACACTTTTCGGCTGGAGCTTCCGGCCTTATGGTGAAGATTATTACATTATCAAAACGCCGGAAGGCATTCGCGGCGGCTTGATGCAAGTCGATAAAGTCGAGCCGGGCAATGCGACGGTGGTATACGTTGAGGTCGAGGATATCGACAACTGCCTTGAAAAGGTGCAGGAGCTCGGCGGAGCGGTTCTCATCCCCAAAACAGCACTGCCCGATATGGGGTGGTACGCCCAGTTCACGGATTTGGATGGCCGGCCGATTGGCCTTTTTGAGTCCGAATAGAATATTGGCAAACACCATTTTAACGGAAAAGTTGCTATTATTCAGCCACTAAGGCACAAAGTCGCAAAGGAACAGAAAAGATCAGTTTTGTGAAACTTTGTGCCTCCGCGTCTTCGTGGCGAATTATAGCAGATATGCCTGAGTCACGAAAAATTAACAGGAGGACTGGTTTCTTGAAAATTGCCTTTGTCACAGGCGGCGGGGATTGCGCCGGAATCAATTCCGCCATTGCCCGCGCGATTCTTCACGGGGCGAACAAGTTTAACGACACATTCATCGGCATGAAAAAAGCCTTCGAGGGTTTGGCGGCTGACAATCCGCGCGACTTTTTGGTTCCTATGGATACGGCCGATGCGTTGAAAATTTTCGATGCGCCGAGCACGATTTTAGGCTCTTCGCGATTCGCCCCGTTTAGTGAAAAAAACAAATCCTGGGCGCCGGAGAAAATACTCAACAATCTGCAGGAGCTCAAGGTCGATGCAATCATGGCCACCGGCGGGAACGATACCATTGCTTCGGCACTTGGCATGCACGAAGCCGGATTTCCAATCATCGCCGTTCCGAAGAGCATCGACAACGATATCAGCGGCACGGACTGGATGCTGGGCGCCCACACGGCCATCGATTTTGCGACGAGGGCTTTTCGCAGCACCTCAGTGTCGGCCGCAACGCACGCGCGCATTTCGGTCAATGAAATCATGGGCCGTAAAGCCGGCTGGCTGGCCTTTTTTGCCGGTGTCGCCAGCGGCGCCGATA
>METF01000072.1:10457-11078 GCA_001771235.1 Candidatus Zhuqueibacterota bacterium RBG_16_48_16 | reverse complement strand
TCAATGATGCGCAGGGCTACGCCAATATCGTCGTTTCCGAAGGCATCAACTTTCGCCAGGACGATCCGCTTTACCTGAGCGCGGTGGCCCAGGATGCCCCGGATCACGTGTTAAAAGCCGTTCTCTCCGAAGACCCGGAAGTGGATCCGCATGGAAACATAAAGCTGGGCGGCGCCGGGATCATCATTCAGAGAATTCTGGTCCAGGGATTGGGTGTGGGCCTCAGCCGCATCAGGCAATCCAACATCGGCTTTTCGCTGCGGGGCTTGTCTCCCAATGCCTTCGACATCAACCTGGGTCAGCGTTTTGGCCGCAAAGCGATTGAATTGCTGCATGCGCGAAAATCCGGTCTCATGATCGGTATTCGCAGGATGGAAATCATAGAAGTGCCGATAGCGGATGCCCTGCCGCAATATACTCTTGAGGCTATGGATGAAACGGAGCTGAGAGATTTGGGCGTATTCTTTTAGTACTACAGCGAAAGTTTAGAGTGGAATATCGATCTATCAATTCTTCTTAATAAAAAGGGGGTGTCATTCTTTTAAGAATCTTTGTCAAGAGCGCCCAAATTGAAAAAGACGCAGACGGATATGGGAGTTCCTCCTAAAAAATGTCCTTACG
>METF01000072.1:9197-10418 GCA_001771235.1 Candidatus Zhuqueibacterota bacterium RBG_16_48_16 | reverse complement strand
TGACAGTCAAGCTGAATTTCGGAAACGGCATAAGGCATTCGGCCGACTACAACGAGGCCCCCGACAAACCACAAGTCATTCCTGAAGGGATTGACATAAAAAGTTTCGCTATAGTACCAGGTAAAAGGGAAAAAATAACACTGGAGAATTCTCATGAACCAACAACCATCGAAATTAATGCCATCTATCTGGGGTGGCCTGTTGATTGGAATCATCAGTGGTATTCCGCTATTGAACCTGATCAATTGCGCCTGTTGTGCCGGAATCATCGGCGGGGGTGTGCTGGCCGTTTACTTGTATCACAATCGTGTCGATCCTGCAACGCCGCTGAACATGGCCGACGGCGCGGCTTTGGGGATATTGGCGGGTATTTTCGGCGCCATCATCGGCACGGTGCTGGATGGCTTATTAGGCACTTTTACCTTTGACTTTTTGTATAAAATCGCCGAGTACGTTGACGATCCGGAATTTGATGAAATGATCGAGCAATTAAATCCAAGCGTCATCGGGCCGGGATTTTTCGTCATCGGCTTTATTTTCAAGCTCGTATTCAATTGTATCTTTGGGCTTGTTGGCGGTTTGCTGGGTGTGTCGTTTTTTGGCAAAGCCAAATCCGCCCCGGCCGAGGAAACCTAGTGCTACAGCGAAACTTTGGCAAATCACTGGGTCAGGACTTTGTTGATGTTAAAACCATTCTGTTTTTCAGGATGAATCATAGCCAATTTTATGATTGAAAAGATCATTCAATATTTAAAGCAAAAACAGCAGCCGGCCTCTTCGACAGAGCTGGCCAGGCAGGTGCTGCGTACCGAAAACGTCGATGCACTGGTTGCGGAAAAAATTATTCAATCCGTTGCCGGGGAAAATCACGGCGTTCGCAAGAATTCCCAGGGAGAATGGTATGTCGACGACAACGATGCTTCACAACACCTACCGCCGGATTTCAGGAAAGAGGCCGTCCTGGTAAAAGCTTTTCCGGCGAGGGTCAATTCGTGGTCGCAATGGCAGGCATTGGGCATTGCGGTCTATGATGTGGAAAAAGGGTTCACAGTAGAGTGGCTGTTCGGTTCGGTGGCGGACCGAAACCTTTCACACAACAGGGAAGAATCATTCCGGCGGTTGGCGGCGATGACTCGTGACAGGGTTGTCGTCTGCGATGGCATTGGCAACCAGGTTTCCATTCTCAGGCGGGCGCTGTCGGTTGCCGTGGGCTATGACATT
>METF01000072.1:8706-9142 GCA_001771235.1 Candidatus Zhuqueibacterota bacterium RBG_16_48_16 | reverse complement strand
TCCACAGCGAGGCCGATATTTCCAGGGCACTTGGTTTGCGGGCATTGGAAAGCGCAGCGCCGGAGCTGGCGATTCGGTGTCTTGTCGAGCAATTTGAAGAGTTGTACGAATATTTTAAAAAAACATACGGTGAAGGCGCTTTTCTCTCCCGTGAAGATGAGGATCTGTCGTCGGTCGATTTTTCGCTTTATGCCTTTGACCGGGACTTTATAAAAACACTTCCCATGCAGCCCGGCGTTTACCTGATGAAAGATCGGAATGATGAGGTTATTTACATCGGCAAATCCGGGAAGCTGAAACGCAGGGTTCAATCCTATTTTACCGGACCGGCAGATGAGGATGAAAAGTTGACTCTGATCCGGCAAAGAGTGTACAATATCGAGCTTGTGCCCGCCGGTTCGGAGCTGGAGGCTTTATTGCTGGAACACCGGCTGAT
>METF01000072.1:6580-8666 GCA_001771235.1 Candidatus Zhuqueibacterota bacterium RBG_16_48_16 | reverse complement strand
TTCAGGCGAACGGAGCGGACGCGGTCTCGTTATCATCAAATCGTCCTTTTGCCTGCCAGCCGGGAAATGGGTTTCAAGATATATTTATTAAGCCCTGAAAAGGGCCTGATCGATTTCGATCTTGCATCCGACTTGTCGAACATTCACGAGCTGGAAGAGCGGATACAAAATTATTATTTTGGCGGAAGCGATGTTGAGCCCGGCAGTTTTGACTTATACGAGATTGCCACAAGCTGGCTGCGCGCCAATGCCGATGCCGTCAACAGCATCGATATGAGAAAGGTCGCTGCGGCCTCCGAGGCAGTACGGTTGATCAAGGATTACACCCGCAGCATGGCAAACAGCCGTGAGAGGGTTGTACAGTACTAGTGGAGCGTTTCCAAATTATCGTTCACTTCAAAATAGACTCTTGTTGTCATTGCGAGCGCTTCTCAGCGAAGCAATCTCTTGCCTATCCACTGGAGATTGCTTCGGCAAAAAACGCCTCGCAATGACAGCTACTATCTGTAATTTTGTTTAGGAATCGGTTCACTAGTAATGCGTTTTTCAATTAATACTGCAAACCCTGACAGGGTTTTGAACCCTGTCAGGGTTGTATGCCGAGGATTTTAAAAGGCAAAATAATTAAAGACAAAATTACTAAAATAACTCTTCTTGTGCTGATCTGCGTCAGCGGTGCCCGGGCGGAAAAGCTTATGTATGCCCTGGAGATCGATTCGGAGCTGTTTAAAGCATTCAAAATCCGCATCGATATTCTCGACAACAGCCAAAAACGCCTTGTCGTCTCCATGCCGGTGTGGACACCCGGCTCTTACCTGGTAGAAAACTATGGCGATCACGTCTATAACGTTCGGGCCGAGAAAGCAAGCGGCGAAAAGCTAAAAGTTGAAAAGCTGTCCCGAAACGATTGGGAGATTCAAACGGAAAAGCAGCAGCATGTGGTGCTCTGGTACGAAATTGAGGTAACACCGCATGGTTATTGGGGGCCGTCACTGGATTCGACCAGCGCCCAGGTGCAAGGCGCTTCGACGTGGATGTATATTCGCAAGTTGCAGCAGCAGCCGGTATTCGTTCGCATCAACCCATATCAAGACTGGCAGGTTGCCACCGGGCTGGAGCGCGGCGATGGGAAGAATCTTTTCATTGCGGACAATTACGACGAGCTGGCGGATTGCCCGATATTGATGGGCGATCTTGCAGATACCCTTTTTACGGTGCAGGACAAGCCCCATGAGATATTCATCCGCGGCGACGCGGAATACCGGCTTGCCGACCTGGTTCGCCTGGTGGAAAAGATCGTCCGGTTTCAGGTGGATTTTTTCGGTTACATGCCTTATGACCGTTATGCTTTTCTGTATACCTTTTTGCCGGATTTTAAATCCGGCGGCGGCCTGGAGCACGCCAACTCCACGAGCATTGCGATTTCCGCCACGGAGGTGTCCAAAGATGTCAAGTCGGTCGCAAACATCACCGCCCATGAATTCTTCCATCTCTGGAATGTGAAGAGAATAACGCCCGAATCCCTGAAACCGCTGACCTACAATCGAATAAAGCGCACCGAGTCGCTTTGGTGGCTGGAAGGCGTGACCAGTTATTACGCGGACATCACCCTGGTTCGTACCGGTATCTGGACTGTGGATGAATTTTTGCAGAATATCGAAAAAGAGATTGAAATGTTGCAACAAAATCCCGACAGGCTGAAAACCTCGCTGGCCGACGCCAGTTGGAATATATGGGAGAGCGGCTATTCCGGTTTTGGCATTTCCTATTATAACAAAGGCTTGCTCGTCGGTTTACTGTTGGACATCATGATTCGCAAGCTGACCGACGATCGACAGTCGCTGGATATGGTGTGCCAGGTGCTGCGGGACGATTATGCGTTACAGAACAAAGCGTTTGCCGATGGAGATATCCAAAAAATCGTCGAAAGAATTTCCGGCAAAGATTTCGGCGCTTTTTTCGACCGCTACGTAGCCGGGACGGTCGAGCTGCCTTACGCGGAGATTTTAAAGCTGGCCGGCATTGGCGTGCGGATCGAGAACAAGGACGAACCCTGGATTGGCGTCGTCCGCCTGCTGGGAAGCCG
>METF01000072.1:2577-6536 GCA_001771235.1 Candidatus Zhuqueibacterota bacterium RBG_16_48_16 | reverse complement strand
CCGGGTTGCGCCGCAATGATTTTTTATTGGCTGTCGATGATGTGGCGGTGACGGACCGGGAGGATTTTACCCGGCAGATCAGCCAAAAACAGATCGGCTCTACGATCAAGATGACCGTCGAGCGGGAAAAGGCCAAACTGGATTTTTTTGTAGTCGTTGAAACATTCAAATCCATAGATTGTACTCTTGAAATGATGGACGAAGTTACGCCGGAGCAGCTCTCCGTGAGAAACGGTTTGCTGGGCATCAAAGAAAAGGCAGTGAAAGACAATGAGAATTAAATTCCTTTGCATCCTGTGTAGCATTATTTCCCTTTTTTTTCTCATAGCGATCAGCAGTGCCGCAGACAGAATTCCCGCTCCGCAAGAGGTGCTTGGCTTTACCCCGGGTGAGGATTTCAAGCTGGCGAATTACGAATCCATCGTGCGCTATTTCAGGCTGCTCGATGCCCGGTCGGATAAATTGAAACTGGAAGAAATCGGCACGACCACAGAAGGCCGGCTTTTCATCGTTGCGCTCATCTCCTCCGCGGACAATTTGAGCAACCTGCCCAAATTCATTCAGCAGCAACACGACCTCTCAGACCCGCTTCGTGTCAGCATGATGAGGGCGCGCCGGCTGGTCAAAGATGCCAGGGCGGTGGTGTCCATCAATTGTTCCATCCACCCGCAAGAAATCGGCCCCTCGCAAATGAGCATGGTTCTGGCGCACCGGCTGTTGACCGACGATTCGCCGGAGGTGCAAGCGATCCTTGATAATGTGATTTTGCTGCTGATACCGGCGCACAATCCGGACGGCCTGGATGCCGTGATAGAATGGTACAACAAATACCGGGGCAGCGATTACGAAGCCGGGCCATTGCCATTTCTCACCCACAAATACTGCGGACACGATATCAACCGCGACTGGTTTCTGTTGACGCAAAAAGAAACCGCCATGACCGTGCAGGGCATCTACAATGTATGGCTGCCGCAGGTGGTATTCGATGTGCACCAGATGGGATTTTACGGAGCGCGAATGTTTGTGCCGCCTTATGTCGATCCGTATGACGAAGAGATCGATCCCATACAGCAGACGCAAATGGCGGCCATCGGCGCCAATATCACCATGGACCTGGTATTGCGCGGCGCCAGGGGAGTGTCCAACAATGTCTATTTTGACGCCTATTCGCCGGCCAGAACCTACACCAACTATCACGGCGGGACGCGGGTTTTGGGTGAGATTGCCTCAGCGCGCCTGGCAAGTCCGATTCGGATCGAAAAGGATCAGCTCAAAAAGTGGCGCGATTTCTATCCACAGACCAGGAGCTGGAATAATCCGCTGCCGTGGGAGGGAGGCACCTGGACGCTGGCGCATATCGTGGATTACGCTTTCAATGCTTCTTTTTCTTTATTGCGTTATGCGGCCCAACAGCGTGAGACCCTGCTTTTTAATTATTACAAGTCTTTTTTAAACCAGGTTGGGGGCGAGGAGCAGAGACCGGTTTTTATGGTGCCGGCCGAGGGAAATGATCCTTATGCCGTTTACGAGCTGCTGTCGGTGCTGCAAAAAGGCCTGGTGGACATTTACCGGAGTGAAAACGAATTTGTCGCTGAAAACCGGCTTTTTGCCGGCGGAACTTTTGTCATTCCTTCGGCGCAGCGATTTGGCAATTATGTGCGCGCACTCCTGGAAAATCAGTCCTATCCGCAACGGGATTCCAGCGGCTGCTTTACCGATCCGACTCCTTATGATGTGTCAACGCATAATCTGCCGTTATTTTTTAACGTGAAAATTGTGAGCACAAGCCAACAGCCCGACGTCTCTCTCAAAAAAGTGGACGAGCTGAAACCTCCGGCCGGTTCTTTGGAGGTACTTCGTCCCGGTGACGGCTACCTTTTGAGTTACAGCAGCAATCAAAGCGTGAAAGCGCTATTCAAGCTGCTCGATGAGCCCATCGATATGTATTGGCTGGCGGAATCCGTCAAAGTGGACGATTCCAGGTTTCCACCTGGGACGGTTTACATCCGCTCTAAGAATAAATTGTTGATGCAAAAGATTGCAGAGCAAACGTTGGTTTCCATCAGTCAGTCGGATACCGTCCGAAATGTCCCCGCTTTCCGGTTGAAAAAGCCGCGCGTCGGACTGTACCAGAGTTACATTGCCTCCAGCGATGAAGGATGGACCAGGTTTATCCTGGAAAAGTACGGAATAGATTATTATATTCTGCGGAATAATGATATCAGGAGCGGAAGGCTGGCCGATCAATTCGATTGCGTGATTCTGCCCGATCTGGAGGCAAAGAAAATTTTAGAGGGTCATGCGGCAGGCACTCTCCCGGATGAATTTTGCGGCGGAATCGGCAAACAGGGAGTGAACAGCCTGATCGACTTTGTCAGATCGGGAGGCACGCTCATTGCGCTGGATTCGGCGTGTGGACTGGTTCTGGCCGAATTCTGGATCGGTGTATCGGACGCTGTCGGCCATCTTGATAGATCGGAATACTTCATTCCTGGCGCGCTGTTGAAAATGATTGTGGACACACATCATCCCATTGGTTACGGCATGCCCCGCGAAGTAGCCGGATTTAATTATAACAGCCCGGCATTCGACCTTGCCGAAGGCCAGGCGGTGGCAAAATATCCCGGCGAAAACCTGTTGCTCAGCGGCTGGCTAAAAGGAGAAAAAAAACTTGCATTAAAGACAACAGTTGCTGAAATTAGCTTTGGCAAGGGAAGTATTATTTTGCTTGGCTTGCGTTCTCAATTCAGAGCACAGACACGAGGAACCTACAAGTTCCTGTTCAATTCCATTATTAAGAGCGGCGCTCAAAAAGTGGCGCTCCAATAACATCAAAAAGAGGCGTGGCCTTATGAGCAGAGAGATCAGTCCTTTTGTACGAGCCAATAAGCCGTGGCTCATCCGTAAAGCGCTATCCAGCTATTTTCGCGCCTCGAATGCCTTTTCCAACATGGACCGTGAGAGGTCGGATGGGCGCCCTGTTCGATTTGAAAGCCTGAAAAACCTGAGCGAAATTTTATTCGAAATCAAAGAAGACATGTATCTCATTTTCAGGCGGCTGGTCGATCCTAAAAAGCGCATTTTTGAGGATGCCAGCAAGCACACGCCGAGTCAATTCGAAACCGAGTTCATAAACAACGTCGGCTTATTGTTTCATAAAACCATGATCGTCCGTGAGCTGGAATATGTCATGGAGCATTATACCGAGGACGATGAAGAGCTGATAACAGCGGAAAACGATTTCAATATACATTGGCTGCGGATGAAGGTTCTGTTCAATAACGGTATCGAAATCATCAAGAGGATGCTTGAGCAGTATAAGGACAACCTGGTCGTCATATCCTATCTTTTGGAAAACGACCGTTATGTTGAAGAAGTTTTGAAAGAAAATTTACAGGACCTGTTATCGAGATTATATGGAGAGGACAACTATCAGCACGCTTATATCGATGTGGGAAATTATTGCATCAAAAGCGGGTGGAACGACAAAGCGAAAAAGATTTTGAGCGATGCCTTGAGTCTTGATCCCGAGAACGACTGCGCCCGGCAATTGATGAAAACAGTGAATAATGATAACTATTCAGCCACTAAGGCACGAGTCGCTAAGGAACACAAATGAAATTTAAGCCATTGTCTGACAGAGAAGAGTATATGGATTAATTTTGTGAGACTTTGTGTCTTAGTGACTTCGTGACAACGAATCATTCAGGTTGGAAAATCTCATTGAATTATTGGCCGAAATTTACTTTATTTCAACTTAAAAACTAGCATTTTTTTGCTATAACATCAGAGGAGAGAACAATGCAAATCAAAGAACAGATGAAAGGTGACGTGGCTGTTATCGAGCTAAAGGGAAAGCTGATGGGCGGACCGGAGACCATGGCTGTTCATGAAAAAGTAAAACAATTAGTAGGAGAAGGTGTGACGAAAGTGGTTATCGACCTGGGAAAAGTGACCTG
>METF01000072.1:833-2176 GCA_001771235.1 Candidatus Zhuqueibacterota bacterium RBG_16_48_16 | reverse complement strand
GGGAATCCGGGTTTATGGGTACAACGCCGCAACCCAGACGTGGAGCCCGATTCCGTTTCAGGCCGATCAAAAAGTCGGTAGCAACTACTTTGGCGATGTGGATGAGATCCTGGGCGCAGATGATGAGGTGGTTTTTTTGGTCAAGGACATGAAGGATAAAGCGCCCGACGATCAGTCGTGGCCTGATGATGAGGAATCCAAACAGCACCGCCGTCACGAAATTATGGTCACCGATAGCAATACCGGCAATGTGTCTTACATCTATGTTTATTATTCGACCACGCTGGCGAAAAGTAATTTCGGTTATATTTCATATCAGAATGATACGGTAACCGGCGAAACCTACTTTATCAGCCATGCTCCCAACATAGCAAGCGGTCTGCCGGAATCTGTAAAAATATTGGAAAATGCCGGCGGCGACGAGCTGGATGTTTTGGCGCGCCAGCGCATCCGGCTCGATGTGCACCTGGAATACAGCGTCGTCAAAATCGACAAGCAAATAAAAGAGAATTACACCGATACCGTCGACCTCGGTTTTCTAGGAAAAATCAACATTAAAACATTTCAGGGGGAACCGCCAAAAGTGATCGTCGGCCCCCTGCGGATACTGCGAAAAAATACCATCGCCGTAGAGATTACCGGCAATGTACAGGGAGTTGGCGACATCAACGTCACCCAGAATTTGCCGTTTGAATTTTATTACTATCCCTGGTACTACGAAATGAGCTCGGGTGGTAGAGAAATCCCTATTCCCAACCCTGGCAGCGGAGTTACGGCGGATTTGCGCGTGGCTACTTTTAGCAATGCGCTGAATGGCAACGGTAAGGGCATGATTTATTATAATTCCAAAATGGATTACGGAATACGCGTCAATGACACACTCCATAACGTCCTGGTTGGCGCGCTGGGTGCAAATGACTGGCCAGGAAAGCATTGGTACGCCGAAGTGGCTGACACCGGTCCTTCAGGTGGCACATTGACCGCGGCAACGCTCTTCAGCATGCTGGATTTACGCGGCACGCCCATCGGCCAGGCGAGGACGCTCTGGTTCCAGGAGTTTGACGACTACGACGGCAGCCGTTATTACGGCGACGCCGGCCTGCGCCTACGCTCCGATACAGGCACCATCTCCGGCGTGCTCGATATCATCATCCGCAACTATTTTTTTGGCTCCAATTACACCTTGCCGGCTTTGCAGGCATTTTTTGCCAAATACTCGCAGCCTTTGGAAATCGACCAGAGCTCGGATTATAACGATCATACCAGGCCGGGTAAAATCACTGACCTGAGAGTAGCAATGGTCAGTGAGACCACCGCCCGGCTGGGCTGGACTGCGCCGGCAG
>METF01000072.1:0-816 GCA_001771235.1 Candidatus Zhuqueibacterota bacterium RBG_16_48_16 | reverse complement strand
CGAGCCGCAACACTTTACACTATGCGCTACAGCGAAACACCTTACAACCCCAATGACAAGTGGACCTGGTGGGCCAATGCGATTAAGGCATCCAATCTGCCCGTGCCCGGCACACCGGGGACCCAGGAAACTTTTACCATAAACGGACTGAAACCCAGTACGCTCTATTACTTTGTCGCCAGATGTGTGGACGAAACAGTCGCGAGTCCTACCGAGGCAGAGCAGAACTGGTCCGATTTGTCCGATCCCGCCACGGGCATTACCACCCCGGTCGAGCTGGCTTCCTTTGACGCTCGTGTCGTAGAGAATCAGGTGTACCTCCAGTGGACGACAGAATCGGAAAGCAACAACCTCGGCTTTGAGGTTGAAATGAAAAGAGCAGAAGAACAGCTCTGGCAAAAAGTGGCCTTTGTCAAAGGAGCCGGAACGACCAACGAGCCCCGCTCATACTCTTACAGCGAAGAACATGACAGACCCGGTGACATCGAATACCGGCTCAAGCAGATTGACACAAATGGCGATTTTGCCTGGTCAAAGGCCATTCAAGTCAGCGTCAGCGCGCCGGTGGAATTTGTCCTGGAGCAAAACTATCCCAACCCGTTCAACCCGGCCACGACGATTGCCTTCCGCCTGCCCAAAGACGTATCCGGCATGGTGAATCTGAGCATTTTCGACCTGCTTGGCCGCAAGATCAAAATCCTCGTCGATGAGCGTGCCGAAGCGGGTTATTACAAAGCTACCTGGGACGGTCGGGACGATTTCGACCGGGAAGTGAGCTCGGGCGCCTACCTGTACGTCCTGGCAGCAGGCGACCAT
>METF01000071.1:12737-12902 GCA_001771235.1 Candidatus Zhuqueibacterota bacterium RBG_16_48_16 | reverse complement strand
TGAAACGTTTGAGATTCCGGTCGCTGGTTCGCAGGAAAAAACCCAACAACAGGGAGACAAGAGAAACTTTGCCGCCGATCTCGTTTGTATTGTACTGCCCCAAAAGTACCAGAATGACAAGCTGGCCGTCGATGTCATAATTACAAGCCGCTTAAGCGTCTATCG
>METF01000071.1:9767-12721 GCA_001771235.1 Candidatus Zhuqueibacterota bacterium RBG_16_48_16 | reverse complement strand
TTTCATAGAAAGGATACGAGCTATTCAAAGACTCTTGAATTTGATAAAGACGACGTCATTCAGATCAAGCTGCCGAAGGAGTGGCCCGGAAAAATCTATGAAAAGGAGAATGAATACGCCTTTGACGACAAGAACGAAAATGAGGGTTGGCGTTTGCTTTATAATCCAAAAGTTGGAGAACAGTACATCACGATTCGACCGATAAAGATTCAGTGATCGATCTTATTTTATATTCAGCTTATACGGCAAAGCGACCAGGATCCGCTCGTTGAGCGACAATCTGTACAACGCATACAAATAATCTATTTGCGATTGCAGCTCACGGGGAAGAATGTCTGATATCGGGTTGGCAAGAACGTTGCTCTTTTTACCTATCGGGTTAAGCCTGCTCTCCGTAAGGTATCTCAGGAAATTGACAAAAGCGCTGAACGAATCCTGCGGCTCGGGGTAAAAACGCACTCGCACTTTGGCGTCCTCAGGCACGCCCAGGCGCCTCTTGACAATATTAATAGCCGTTTGAAATCCTCCCAGCGTATCCACCAGACCCACTTTCAACGCATCTTCTCCCATCCAAACCCGGCCTCGGGCCAGCTCCCTCGCTTCATCGAATGGCATGTTCCGTGCCTCGGCCACTTTGTCCACAAACCTGTGGTAGACGCGCTCGGAAAGTTCGTGAAATTTGAGTTTGTCTTCGCTTGACAGCGGCAGGTAAGGATGCAGGAAGAACGCCGATTTTCCCGTTGAGATCGTATCCACCGAGGCACCGATCTTGTCCAGTGTTTTGGCAAAATTGGGGATGATGCTGATGACGCCGATCGATCCTGTGATGGTTTGCGGATGAGCGATGATGGTATCGCAGGCCATGGCGATATAGTATCCCCCCGAGGCGGCAACGTCGCTCATGGTTGCATAAATGGGTTTCACCTGGGCCGTTTTTTTGATTTCTTCCCAGATCGCATCGGCAGCGACGACCGAGCCGCCGGGACTGTCGATTCGCAGGATGATGGCGTCGGTTTTTTTGTCTTCACGCGCTTTTTTGAGATAGCGCGAAAAAGTGGCGGAGCCGATCAATGGCTCGCTGAACGGACTGACATCGCCCGTTTCACCCGGCACGATCATTCCGGTTCCGAGAATGATGGCAATTTGCGCCGAAGTGGCCGGCTTGCCCGATCTTTTATACGAGTCGCTCTGGCTATATTTTGCCAGGGTGATGGTGTTGAGATTCTCGTCGGCAGCATCCGCCGAGTCACCATAGATCGCCTTTTTGATTCGCTCCTTCACCTCGCTCTCCGCCAGGATGTTATCGATAAAGCCGTGCTCCAGCAATTCATCGGCAGAGTACATGCCCCTACGGATTAATGTGCTGACGCGACCAGGGGGCAAATTCCTGTTTTCGGCGATAGTATTGGTGTATGTGGTGAATCGCTGCCACAAGATTTCTTCGATATTCCGGCGAGCAGGGCCGCTGAACTTTTTCCGGTTGTAGGTTTCGCCAGCCGATTTATATTCTTCGAATTGCTCGACGTGGAAATCGAATCCGATTTTATCATAAGTCCCTTTCAGGAAAAGCTCGGATACGCCAAATCCGTTTAGCTGCACAATTCCCTCGGCCGGCATGTAGATGGAATCGGCAACGGATGCAAAAAAATAATCCAGCTCGCCGCCGAATTCCAGAAAGGCGTGGATGAACTTGCCCGCTTTTTTGAACTCCAGCAGGGCTTCTTTCAGCTCGATGGCTTTGGCAAAACCGGCCCAAATATCCCCACTGTGGTAGTAGGCACCAGCGATATGATCGTCATCTTTGGCCCTTTTTATCGCCGTGATGACCTGGAGAAAATTCACATCGCCGTCCAGGTTCGAATCGAGAAACGAAAAGGGACCCGGCGATGCAGACTCTTCCAGCGCTCCCCGAACCTGCAGCCGCAACACCGATTGGGGTTTGACCACCACCGGTTTGCTTTTGAATGCCGATCCGAACAGGGCGAATAAACCGACCGCTACGATGAAAAAGCCGAACACAAAAACGCTCAAAATAATGGCCACGGGAATCCACCAGCGGCTTTTTCTCTTTTTTTGTTGCGGACGTCGATAAGATGCCGGGTTAGCGGCGCTATCTTGTATGACATCGGTCATGTGATGTGCTCCTCATAATTAGCTAAATGAAGTGAGACCCAGTATGAATAACGAATGATGAACCTCGAATAGCGAATGATGAAGTAGCCCGAAATTCGACATTCTTTATTCGATATTCTTTATTCAGGTTATCGTAATTGTTCCTATCTGTCCTGCCACTCTTGCTCCGTCAGTGCATCCTGAGACCCGTTCTTAAAAGACGGTCGCCCTACTCGCGCTGGGGTGACTCACGCCTCTGAGGTTCCTCGCCAAATCGGTAGAGCCACATCCCCCAGCCGACGCCCGGCTCGGCCAGGTTCGTGCCCTTTATCTTCATCGTGTATGTCTTACCCGCTTTCAGAAGAAAAGCGCCCTTTTGTTCCGAATGCCACCAGTAAAAACGCGGCTCTTCGGATGTCCCGGTCGTGGTATCGCCATAAGCGTAAGTGCGGGTGAATATCGTTTTTTTGGTTTTTCTCTCGATCAATTCCACCCGGAAAGAGCCTCCATGATAGGTGTATCCGCCCGCCCACCAGGTCACCTTCTCCTCGCCCGTGCCGACAGTTTTAAAAGATTTTTCCGCCTGCTGGTCGCCTTTTATTTGAATCCCAATCCATTCGGAGACTTGTGGCACCTCTTCCTTTTGGCAGTGTGACAAAAGGATGGGGACGATGGCAAGAAAAATGAACAGCATCTGTTTACGTTGCATATTCCCAACCTGGATGAACCGGAACCCAATAAAATACGACCACGAATTTGCACGAATTAAAATTAATCTTGGTGTACAAATTCGTTTAATTCATGAAAATTCATGGTTAAATTTTTCAGAATCTAACTTTTGT
>METF01000071.1:3822-9754 GCA_001771235.1 Candidatus Zhuqueibacterota bacterium RBG_16_48_16 | reverse complement strand
AAATTGATTTTTAAGATACTAATTCCGAATGCCGTTTTCACGTCTTTTCTCCCGCCCAGTCGAACGGCTGGATAATTTTTATGTTTTCAAACTGGTGGCTAACATCGTCCTTGTCTTTGGCCTCGAATAAGAGTTTGATGTTTGGCCCAGCATCCATGGTGAAAAAGACCGGCAATCCCTCGTCTCGCAACCTGTGGATTTTATGGATCGTCTCCAGGGATTGCGGCAGCCAGTATAGCAGCGGCGGCCAGGCGGCGATCATGGTGGCGTGCATGGCAAGCGCGTTGGATTCCGCAGTTTGTCCCAACAGCGCAAAGTCCTTTTTTTCGATGGCTGTTTTCAGGCGCTCCAGGTCTTTTTCGACTTTTTCCGGCCAGTTCTTGTAAAGCACAGACGATTGCACCGTCCTTTTCATTCCCGCCCGTGAGCTGACCGGTTTTTCTTCACTCGAAATCTCGATCAGCCCAAGGCATAAATCCGGCCAGGTGTGCGCCAACGGCAGGGCAAAACTGTCCATGCCGCTCTCCGCTGTACCGGCCTGCCATTCGACAAAGCCGCGGTAGACCGAGCGGCAGGCGCTGCCGCTGCCCAGGCGGGCCAGTATCGAGAGGGCTGTTTTGTCCAGACGCCATTGGAAAAAATCGTTCAGCGCAAAAACTAGCGCCGCATAGGCCGATGCCGAGGACGCCAGCCCGGCGGCAGTAGGTATGGAATTTACAGTTTCGACGCGAAAGAAAAAGTCCGTGTCCGGGCGGAACAAATCCAAATAAAGGCCCAGCCTGCGGGCAAAAGATGTATCCGCCGCCACGACTTGGCCGTTCAGCATGTAAAAATCGCCATTGTCGGTTTGCGAAATTTTGGTGTGGCTGCCGTACTGTCCTAAAGAGACGGACAGGCTGGGGGTACGCGGCAGGTTTAATTCTTCGTCTCTTTTGCCCCAGTATTTAGCCAGGGCGATATTTGCCGGTGCGAAGGCCTCGCCGAATGCCACTGGTGCGCTTTGGTGATTTTCCAGAATGATCTTTACGACCTCACTTTTAGTCAAATCGTACCCCTTGCTGTTCGATGCCGAGGGTCAGGGCCTCAAATGGCAAGTCGTTTTGCGTCGGCTCGCCCAGGCCGACGACGCAATCCCCCAGCCCGGCGCCGGATATTTTCGCCCCCAGGATGCCGGGGTCGTTCCGCAGGCTGTAGACGATTTCGGATAATGTGCTATTGTTCACGCCAATGGCGTCCATCAGGCCCTGGTTGACGTTCATCAGCCGGCCGAATCGGGGCCAGTCCTCGGCGAGAAGCGCTTCTTCGGCGGCATGGCTGATCTTGTCCATGGCTTGAAAAATCGCGTCGACGATTTCCGTATTGTCCTGCCAAAGATTTTTCACCTTTTCAATCACCTTGACCGTCGGCTCTTTGCTGCCGGAATAAACCGCAGTGATGGGAAAGTGTTTTTTATGCAGCCGGATTTCAAGCGGCTCCATCCGGTAAGCGACGATATGGCCGAACACACTTGCCGCAAGGTCGGCGCCGGAGCCTTCGCCTTGCACCGAGCGAATCGTCTCCAGGGCATCAGCAAAAATAGGGTGCAAGTCCGTTTCCCCGTTTGTCAGGGCGAACAGCAGCATGGTGGCCGCGGCGGTGATCGCCGCGGACGAGCCGAAGCCGATTTTATGGGAAAAATCCGATTTGATATTCAAATCGAGACCATGAATGAGCTGGGGCGATTTTTTTGCGATAGCTGCGAGCAGGAAGCGAAAGGCGGGATCGGGAGGAAGGGCATTCAAATCGCCATGGCATTCACCCAGCTCAGAGGTGATATGGATTTTTTGATCGTTTCGGCACCGCACAGTTATGGAGATCCTTCGGTTCACAGCACAGACCAGGCACAATTTTCCGTGCAACACAGCATGTTCCCCCAGCAGCATCAGCTTGCCGGGGGCGGAAACTCTAAATGATTCTCGCACCCAAAGGTTCTCCCTGAACGGGTATCAGCGGATAGCTGTATTTTTGACACAATTCAACCGGCGGCTTTACGGCGCACATAAGGACAATGCCGCCGTTATGGCCTTTGATCGATCCGGCCCCGGAAATCTTGGCAGCGCCGCCCCATTTTTCAATTTCTTCGATGAACATCTGCACCTTCTCCGGCACCACGCCGATGCCGATCAGCAGCTTGTTATTTTCACGGATCAGTCGCTGCACCTCCGCCAGGTTTTCAGTGGCCAGGGCCTTTTCCATTTCTTCGGTCACCGCCTGAAAATCCTCCCAGATCGTGCTGTCGCTGTAATGGGCTGCGACGTGCGACACACATTCGCCGGTCGTGGCTTTTGGCAAGCCGGTATTGGCCAGGTAGATCGGTATCCTGGGCATCTCCCGGCGGACGGCATTTTTGTTTTGGAATCGCACGAATCCGCCGTGCAGGGAAATGTAGGGATCGACACCGCTGGGCCGGCCGTGCTGCAGCGATTCCGCCTGCAAGCCGAAATTGTAAAATTTATCCGGCTGAAAATCCAGCGAAAAGAATTCGGCAATACCGCGAAGAACGCTGAGAATGGTGGCCGCGGAAGAACCCATGCCGCAGCCGATGGGGATGTTGGATTCCAGATGAATTCTGATGCCCCGCTCCAGGGTGAGCTGCAAGCCGTCGATCATGGTGATGATGAGGAAATGGAACAGATCGAAGGGTTTGGAGAGCACGCTTTTGATGGAAAGCTCGCCGCTTAAGAACGAATGATAGTTCTTTAACAGCCGGTCTTTGAGCTCGCGCAGCGCCCTGAGCGTAAAGGAGCTGCTGAGCTGAAAATCATGAAGGTCGAAGGAGATGAGCTTGGAATATTGGGGCGAAAACGTGGCTCTCGCGTGGCGGTTGACCGCCATGACCAGGGCCGGTTTGCCATAAACCACAGCATGCTCGCCGCTGAGGATGATTTTACCCGGCGCTATCGAGGTCATGGAACCCGCTCATAAATTCTCTTATGATCTTTCAAGGCGGCCAGGCGAAAACGTCCGGTCTTGTTGCGTGGCAGCTCGAAGTCACTACCGTCGCTCGGCAGCGGGAAAGTGTAAAAATACTCGTATTCGTCACACGTCAGCTCGGTCCGCGATTCCAACATGGTTTTGTGTTCCTCTTTTAACAGGAATTCCCGGTAGCCTTTTTGTATGACGCCGCTAAAGAACTCGCCGACGCAGCCGGAGCCGTAGCTGAACAGGCCCAGATTTTTTCCGCCTAAATCCCGTGGGCAGTTTTCCAGCAGAGAAATGAGGCCGATGTAGAGCGACGCGGCGTAGCTGTTGCCCGTGATGCGATTATATATCAGCGTCTCCCTGATCTGCGCCAGGAGCTGGTCATCCGTCAGGTTTTGCACGCCGACGGTTTTGGCCAGGTGAAGATGCGCCTTTTCACCCATGCGCGTAAAAGGCAAATGATAGGCAAATTTTTCAAACTCGGCAAAGGCTTTGCCGGATTTCTGTCGATAATCCGTCCACGACTCCGCCAGCGCTTTCAGGTATACCCGTACGGAGTATTTGCCATCCACCAGGGCTTCATCGCGGTAATTGGGCCGCCAGAAATCCATGACGTCCTGGGTATAAAATCCGGATTCGGCGTCCAAAGCGAGGATTTTGGGTTCCGCGGAAATGACCATAGCCGCAGCACCGGCGCCCTGGGTCGGCTCGCCAGCGCTGCACAGGCCATAGCGGGCAACGTCCGCCGTAAAAACCAGCACTTTGCGCTGCGGATATGTATGCACGTAGGCAAAAGCCATCTGCAATCCCCCCGTGCCGCTATAGCAGGCCTGCTTCAATTCAACGACGCGGCAGTTTTGCGGCAGCTCGAGGAGACTGTGAACGTAAATGCCCGCGGCTTTGGATTGATCGATGCCGGATTCCGTTGCGAACAGTACCGTGTCGATCTTTCCTTTGTCAATGTTTTTGAGGGCATTGAAACCGGCGTTCGCCGCCATGGTTACAATATCTTCATCGGGAGGAGGCACGGCCATTTTTTCCTGGCCGATGCCCTGGTAAAATTTTTCAGGCGGCAGGTTGCGCCGCTCGGCAAGAGTTTTCAAATCAATATAATAATGAGAAGAGTAAAAGCTGATCGATTCGATACCAACATTCATAGAGTCGTTCCTAATCTTTGACTAAAAGACCTGAAAATCCGGGTTGGATATTAACGATTCGTTGCCAAACAGCTCGCTCACTTTTGCCACGCCGAGGAGGAACATGGCAATGGTAAACTCTTTTTTCAATTTTTCGATCACCTGGATGACAGCGTCGGGCGATTCCATGGCGGGCTTTAAAAAGGGCGAGGCCATGCCGCACAGTGACGCTCCCAGTATGATGGCCTTGACCATGTCAATACCCGAACGAACGCCTCCGGATGCCACCAGAGTCAGCCGGTCGCGGAACGGTTTTAATTGCTGCAAAATCCAGGGGGTGGGATTGCCCCAGTCCTGAAACAGAATGCCCGAATCATTTTGTTTTTCATCCTGTCGGTAATGCTCGATGCGGCTCCACGAGGTTCCTCCCGATCCGGCGACGTCAATATAATGAATTCCGTACTGCAACACAAGCTCTACGTCCTCGGGTGAAAAGCCCGCGCCGACCTCCTTGAGAAAGACCGGCTTTTCCAGCTTTTGTGCGATAGCGCCGATCAGCCGGGCCAGTCCCTTAAAGTTGGTATCTCCCTCCGGCTGCACCGCCTCCTGCAGCGGGTTGCAGTGGAAATAGAGGGCGTCGGCGCCAACGGTATCGATAGCTTTCCGGCAATGTTCGAGGCCGAAACCGTAGTTCAATTGCACGGCGCCGAGGTTGGCGAACAGCAGCGTCGTGGGCGCACAGGCCCGTATCTGAAAACTCTTTATCGCTTCCGGGTTGGTGAACATGACGCGCTGGGATCCCACGCCCATGGCGACAGAGGTTTCTTCCGCCGCGAAGGCCAAATTGCTATTGATCTGTTTCACCAACTCGTGGTCGCCGCCGGTCATCGACGAGATCAGGAGAGGGAAAGCCAGTTTCTTTCCCAGGAACGTCACCGCCGGGTCGATTTCAGCCAGGTTTAATTCCGGCAGGGCGCGGTGTTTCAGGTGAATGGAATCGAAATAGAACTTTTTCCGGTCGGTTTGGGAATCCTTTTGAATGATATTGATGTGCTCAAGTTTCCGGTCGTTGGTGGGATCGGTCATGCTCGCTCCAGCTTTTCGTGAGCGCGCATCAGCTCCCCGCGCTTTATCAAAGCAGCCATAAGCGAAAGCTCGCCGCACAGCACCGTGGCTGCGGCGATGACCGCCAGGCGGCGGGCGTTTTCGCCGACACCCCGCTTTTCCAGGCAACCCAAGAGCTTCAGGTTTTCCTGAACGAAAGGCAGGCTTTTGCCGCTGCCAACCGTGCCAACGATGATGTTTGGCAGTGTGGTGGAAAAATAGAGGTCGCCGTCGCGAACCTCGGCGTGAACGAATCCCTGCGAGCCTTCGATGATATTGGCCGCATCCTGGCCAGTGGCCAGATAGAATCCCAAAAGCATGTTGGCAAAATGGGCGTTCGCCGTCCTCACGCCGCCGGAAAGGATGCTGCCCAGAAGGTTCTTTTTTATGTTCAGGTTTACAATATCTTCCGGCGTGGTGTTCAAATAGCGTTGACAAATCTTGCGCGGCACCAGCAGCTCCGCCACCACGTACTTGCCCCGGCCGAGAATGCCGTTCACCGCGCTGTTTTTTTTGTCCGTGCAATAGTTGCCGGAGATCGAGACATAGCGCAGCTCCGGGAATCGATCCAGCATCCAATCGATGAGGACATCCGCCGCTTTGGTGACCATGTTGTGGCCGGCGGCGTCGCCGGTGGAAATTTCAAGGCGAAGAAAGATAAGGTTGCCGACGATTTGAAAGTGAATATCCAGCAGCCTGGCAAATCGGCTCGATTTTTCGATGATCTCCTG
>METF01000071.1:0-3763 GCA_001771235.1 Candidatus Zhuqueibacterota bacterium RBG_16_48_16 | reverse complement strand
GCGCTTCGAGCAAAAAGGACCTGGACATGCGCTCATCTATGACGGCGACGCGCACGCCGCCCGAGCGAACCGTCACCCTGGCCCCGCGATGGGTGGATGGCCATAACGGCGATTCGAACGTTGCCAAAGGCACCAGGACTTCCTCATTCACTTCCGGGCCGATGATCTTGACCGGGCCGATGATCTGCATGGGAATGTGCGCATAAGCTGTCGGGGTGTGCTCACTCATCAGACACGAGTCTAAACAACTCCTGAAATATGATTATTTCTCCTTACATTTTGATGCTAATATAGAGAATATTTACAGTATCGCAATAGTTTAAATTGTGTTTTCGATAACGGATCACGGCATTTCTTTTATTGTTTTATAAAGCTCTAATGGATCGGAATACAGAATATTGATGTTTGCGAATTTCTAGCTTATATTCTTCTGAGGATGAGAGATGAACATTCACGACGACCTGTACAAAAAAATAACTCCGGAAACGTCTTTTCTCTTCGAGCTTTGGCAGCCCGAAGAAACGGCTGTTGTCTTGGGCAGATCTCAGACGGCGGATAGGGAAGTCAATCTCTCAAATTGTTTGAAGGATCAGGTTCCTGTTCTAAAACGAAGAGGCGGCGGCGGCGCGGTGGTATTGATGCCCGGCGTGCTGTGTTTTACCATTGCCTTTTTGAGCGATCTGAGCATTTCGCCCTATTTCTTTTTCAAAGAAATAAATCAGTTCATTATCGACGAGCTGGAAAGTGCTTTTCATATCGATTCGTTATCTCAGCGGGGCATCAGTGACATCACCATCGGCGTTCACAAAATTTTTGGTTGTTCGATCTTTAAATCACGAAACCTGTTTTTTTACCAGGGCTCGCTGCTCGTGGATCCGGATCTCGAAATGGTCTCCCGCTATTTGCAGCACCCGTCAAAGGAGCCCGATTACCGCGCCGGCCGGCCTCACGCCGATTTCATTTCTTCCCTGCACCAGAGCGGCTACCCGCTCTCACTCGAGCACTTGAAATGGCATTTTGAAGAGAGCATACCGGCCAAACTCGTGAACATTGTGCAGGGAGATCGAACAGGTGGATAATATCTTTGAGGGATTAGTTTATTGCTACTCGGACTCACTCTTGTCCAAAATTGACCTTTGTTAAATTTATTTTGGATAGCAGTAGCCTTATTTTCTCAATATAGCCGTTTATCATTTTAAATCATTTTGGACAGCAGTGACTCGGAGTACAGCGTAACTTTTGATGTCAATTCCTTAATGATTGACATGAGGTGTGTCGGATACGTCGTGGTGGCAGACCGAATACCATCTCCCATGTCCCGAATTCAGCATAACTGTCATTCTCTTGAGAATCTTTGTAATTGTGTAATCATACCCGCCAGAGCTGCATTTTTTGATAGGGATTCCCATATCAGTTTGCGTTTTTTTCAATCTGTGCGCGCTTGACAAAGATTCCTGAAGGAATGACACACTCTTTTTGGTAGATGGAATTGATAGATTGTCATTCGATCTTAAAGTTTCGCTGTAGTTCTAGTTAATCCACGAAACACACGAAACAAACAAAAAGTAGTTTAGCCATGTTGATCCCTTTCGCTTATTTTGCGTGTTTGGTGGGCTGAATAATTACTATTCTCTCGATGTCAAAAAGAAATACCCCGACAGGACAAAACTGACCTCGAACACCGCATAAGAAATGCTGGCAAGACCGTCATAATATTGTGCCTTGTCATAATGCTCGTTCATGGCGGATGGATGAGAGGCTTTCTGATACAAGGCATATTCATCATTTCCCCTTGAGCGAAAGTGCAGGGTGAGCAATCCGGTCGTGACGGCAACGCCGAGGGACGAAATGAGTAATTTTTTATTATTTCTGATACTTTTCTCTTTTGCGGTTTTTTCGGCCTGTTGCTTCTGCCGCCATTCTTCACGCTGTTTCAATTCGGCGTAGAGGATTTTTACGCTGCCATCCGGTTTCGTTTCAAAGGCCACATAACCCTCCTTCTCGATCCTGATGACGTCATCTCCCGAGCGGCTCAGTGAAAGCATCATGGGCGTTACCCCTGCAAGTTGATCGTTTAAATAAACCTGTGCGTCGTAAGGAATGGAATTGACCAACACATTTTGCGGAAAGGTCGCTTTGAAGGTGAGCGTATCCTTAGCGGCCGCCCAAAAAGTCACGCTGAATTCTCCGCGATCCCACACCGGCCATTCCGGTGGTTGGACGATCAATGTATGATGGTCGACAGAGATTTTATAATTGTTCAAAGGCGTCTTGCCGATCGAATCACCATCCAAAAAAACGGACAAGCCGGGGAAATCGGCATGGATATTTATGATGGAAAAATCCTGGCTCGAGGTATCCGGTGCGGAAATTTGTGAAAAAGAAGGATAGGAGAAGAAAAGAAGAAACAGAATGGGAATAAGGGTTTTCGTTTTCATTCCTGTTCGAAACAATAGAGTCTGTCGTTCTCACTGGCAACCAGAAGCTTGTTGTCGATCAAAATGGGATCGGTGCGAATCCGCCCCTTTGTCTCAAAAGACCACAGGCTCTCGCCGGAGGATAAATCCAGGGCATAAATACGTTGATCGAGCGAGCCGATGAACACGGCGTTATTGGAAATCGCCGGTGCGGTGCTGATGATGCTTTTCGCTTCGAATACCCACTTTTGCTCGCCCGTATTTTTATCAAGGCAATAGACCTTTTTATTCGTCGAGCCAAAGATCACGAGCTGGTCGGTCACACCAGCGCTGTTGTAAATTTTATTCGATATAATAAAGACCCACTTTTCCGTTCCATCTATCGCGTCGATTGCGTAAAAATTGCCGTCGGTCGAGCCGATATAAAGCGTGGTTTCGAAAATGGCCGGAGTAGCATAGAGCGCGGCTTTGGTTTTGAATCGCCAGAGGCTGTTGCCGCCCTCATCAAAAGCGTGGATGGTGCCGTCATCGTCACCGATGAAAATATAGCCACGAGAATAGGCCGGTGAAGAGTGCGTCTGCGCCGGCAGTTTTGCCGTCCAGAGCTTGGTGCCGTCATCGAGGCTGTAGCAATCCAGCTCTCCTTTTAAGCGCCCGATAAAAACCTTGTCGCCGGCAATAAGCGGTTCCGTCATGACGGATGATGCCTCGACTTTCCAGACGGTTTTGCCCCGTTTCAGGGAATAGCGCGTCAGGGTCGGCTGGCCGATGCGGCGGACATATACGAGGTCACCTTTATACAATGCACAGGTTGCCGAAAAATTGCCGCGGATTTTAACCTGGCCGATCTTTTCTCCCGTTTCGATGTCTATCCCTTCTATCTTTCCGTCCTGTGTGCCGATAAACACAACGCCATCGGCGGAGATCATGGACTGCTCGATGGCCGAAGAGGCCTTGTGCTGCCATTTCAAGGTAAGCGGAAACCGGCTGAGTTGATTGACCAGGCGGGTGTGCTGCGCATCCTTGCCGAATTGCGGCCACTGAGTACCATCCGTTTGACGATCTTGTTTTAAAACCAATTTGCTGCAAGCCCCGGAGAACAGCAGTATGGAGATAAAAAATGCGATGATATTTTGTCGTCGGAAGATCAAAGTGTGTTTGTCTTTTAACCTGGATAATCCAGAATCAGTATGGAACACGGATTTAATGGATCGGACGGATTTACCGGTAAAATTATTAGAATTGATTATGAACCTGCAGGACTCAAAAGAATCTTATTCTCGAATTCAAATTCAATCATACCACCAGTTCCTTATCCGAAGATGGAACTTTGTGAATAAACGGGT
>METF01000070.1:9143-9642 GCA_001771235.1 Candidatus Zhuqueibacterota bacterium RBG_16_48_16 | reverse complement strand
TTAGCTTGTAGGGTGAGGATTCTATCCCACCTTTTGCTTGAGATAGAGAAAGTTATTTTCTCTATGTAGTGTCTGAACGAAAACTAGCGAAATAAAAGAAAACTGTCTTTGCGAGCGGAGGAAATAAGTCATTTCCTGTTCGATAGGCTTTATTGAAGCGAAGCAATCCCCTTACTTTTCAGGAGATTGCTTCGGCAAAAAACGCCTCGCAATGACAGCAAATTTTTAAATAAGTAGTTTTCGTTCGGACACTATGTAGTAACTTGTTGAAATTTTATGAGGAAGTTAATAATAGGTTCTGCCTATAAAAATATACAATATTGGAGGAAGATTAAAATGACCAAGAAATTCATCTATTATCAGGAAGATGATATGTTTATTGGATGGCTTGAAGAATATCCTGATTATAAAACACAGGGTGAATCCTTAAAAGAACTCGTGGATAATCTAAAAGATATTTATAATGAATTGACAGGTGGTAGCATACCCAATGTCCATA
>METF01000070.1:8937-9058 GCA_001771235.1 Candidatus Zhuqueibacterota bacterium RBG_16_48_16 | reverse complement strand
GACTGGTATCAAAATCCAGATACCAAGATGAGTCAGCCAATACCTCGCCACCGAGAGATTAAAGACAGTCTGGCCAAGCATATTATCAAAATGTTAAGTTGAAAGAAAGGCAAGCCGCCCA
>METF01000070.1:8746-8853 GCA_001771235.1 Candidatus Zhuqueibacterota bacterium RBG_16_48_16 | reverse complement strand
TCGTCCCGGATATCGACGTAAAGCCGGATGAGATTTCGGTCGTTTTGATTTCCGAAGCGGCACCCGCTTCCCAGAGCGACCACTATTATGCCGGAGGGGATTCTCTC
>METF01000070.1:1280-8480 GCA_001771235.1 Candidatus Zhuqueibacterota bacterium RBG_16_48_16 | reverse complement strand
AGTGATCCCCGCTGTCCCGACATATAAACTGAGGGGTCAGAAATTCCATTTTCAGGGGATGCGGGTCTTTCCATCTTATCTCCAGGCCGGTCCAAGTTTCTTCATCGAGAAGAGCAAGCGCAAGATGATCGCCGAGGATATATCTGCCGCACTGCAACTGGTGAGTTAGAACTGTTCGGAAGTCAGGCAAACGTGAGTACAAATTCCGTTGCTGGTCAATACAGTATTCAACAGCTTCTGCTAATTCAAGTTCGGCTATCCAAAGGAATTCAACTTTCACAAGAATTATTTCCAGCTAATTTTGTCAAAAACTTCCTTAGCAGGAGTTGCAGCAAGTTGTCTCGTTTCATATCGCGTTGTCCCCTTTTAATTCCGGATCGTCCAGCTTAAAAAATATACACAAACAACCACATCGGTTCACCCCCTGAAAAAGTCATGGATTTTTATTTTTGATTTCGTTATTTTCAAGCCAATTTTAGCATCAGCAAAAAGCATTTTCCCGTAAGGAAAGATTTCCGATTTTATTTTCACCAATGGAGTATGGCAATGCAGGAATACCCCAAACACCTTTACATGACGATATTTCCCAACAACGCGCTGATTTCCTCCCAGCTCTCGCCGGTGGAATTCGCAAAACACTTTGTGTTAGGCAGCGCAAAGCATTTCAAGGGAAAGGTCATATTTGCAGAGATCGATAGTGCATTTCGGGATCGTTATTTCGCTATTGATGAGTACCTGGCGCAAACCTTTCCATACGAAAACGGCAGTCCTAAAAAGACAAAATTTATCGCCTCTTACGCCGTTTTGGAACACGTGCCTTTACAGGTCATCCAAAGGCTTTATCTCGCCACTTCTTCCGGCAAGACCCTCGAGCTGAGCCCGACGCCTTACACGGCGGTCAATGAACCCGGCCTGGTGAGGATATATCAGGAGATTGCTCCTTTGCAAAACCTGGTGGCTTCTACTTTGGATCAGCGTAATTTTGGAAAATATATTACCCAGGAAAGCCGCTCCAAAGGCGCTCCTAAAATGTGCTTTACGCAGATCGAGCTGGATATCCCCGAGTTTATCGAAACCAACAAAAACAGGCATCTGATCATTTCCCCTATACCGCGCCATCATCCGTATCGGCTTTATGAATGTATTGTCGAGCTGCTTGAAAATCCGCAAAAGCGCACGAAAACGATCAGCCTCGGCTCCCTGCTGGACGAAATACCCTACTTCCGCCTCCGACACGGCATCTGGTTTGCCGATAAGCAAGACCTGTTATTTTTCCCCATGCCAGGCCATAATGAGCTAAAGGACAAGTATTACTCCTGGTGGAAGGATGCCTATTAGGGAATATAACGATTTTTAACAAGAAAGGAATCGTTCATGAAAACTTTTCTTTACCTGTCGCTCATCCCGGAAGCGCTCATCGCTTCGATGTTGCCGCCTGATGAGTTTGGCAATTACCTGGCCGTCGGCACCAAAAAACGCACGCGGGGACAGGCCATGTTTTTTCAAGTCGATCCTGATTTTAAGAGTGGTTTTTTTCAACTGTCGGATATTGAAAAGCGCTGCGTGCCTCACACGGATGGAGAGCCAAAAAGGTCGGTGTACCTCTCCATTTACCAGGTGCTCGAGCATACGCCGCTGAGAGCTTTGAAAGAATTGTATCTGGTTACCGACGATGGACGCGTGCTCGGCCTGGAAAAAAAGAGCTACCAACCGGACGCCGCAAAAGAATTGCATCTCTACCAGGAAGTTGCCCCTGTCGATCCGAGGATCGCCACGATGCTCAATCCCCTGGATTTCTGTCGATTTGTAACGGATCGGGAACATCCTGTCTCTGTGCCGAAATTGGTATTTGCGGAGCTTTTGCTTAACGGCCTGGCCACCGACCCGATTTTGGCCAGCGACGATAACCTGCCTTATAAAAATGTCGATCACCTCAGGGATTGTCTTGTCGGCTTGCAGGAACATCCATCAAAACCAACCAAGACTGTGATCCGCTCATTTCAGGGAGACATTCTTTACCGAACGATAAAAAACGGTTTCTTTGTCGGCGACCAGGACGAGTTCTACTTTTATCCTTTCCCATCACAGCAGCAATTGGAAGGAGAATATTTCACCTGGTGGCGGTCGGCATTGATCGTTCACTTCTAGGATAAAGACGGCGATTCGCTTGAAAAACCGACAACAGGATGATGATTAATGCAAATGATTCTGGAATTTATCAAGAGCTTGGAGTACGGAGATGACTAACATTCTATTTTGGCTTGTTCCACTCGGATCGATTGTGGCATTGGTGTTTGCTTTTTCTTTTTTTAAGCAGATGATGAAGGAAAGCGAGGGCAACGAGAAAATGGCAACCATTGCCTCGCATGTTCGCAAGGGTGCCATGGCTTACCTGAAACAGCAATATAAAGTTGTTAGCATTGTTTTCGTGGTTCTCACCGTGTTATTTGCCCTGCTTGCTTTTGTATTGGGTGTGCAAAACAAATGGGTTCCCTTTGCGTTTTTGACCGGGGGATTCTTTTCCGGCCTGGCAGGTTTTTTCGGCATGAAGACCGCGACTTATGCAGCGGCTCGAACCACCAATGCCGCCCGAAAATCGTTGAACGACGGCCTCAAAGTGGCGTTCCGCAGCGGCGCCGTCATGGGACTTGTTGTCGTCGGACTGGCTCTTTTGGATATTGGATTATGGTTCATCATTCTCAGTCAGTTCTATCCGCCGGGAGCAGCACACGGCCATAACCTGGTCATCATTACCACGACCATGTTGACTTTTGGCATGGGCGCCTCCACCCAGGCGTTGTTCGCGCGGGTAGGAGGAGGAATTTTTACCAAAGCGGCGGACGTTGGCGCCGACCTGGTCGGCAAGGTGGAAGCTGGCATTCCCGAGGACGATCCGCGTAACCCGGCAACGATTGCCGACAATGTCGGCGATAACGTGGGCGATGTCGCCGGCATGGGAGCGGACTTGTACGAATCCTACGCCGGTTCGATCCTGGCCACGGCCGCTCTGGGCGCCGCCGCTTTTATCGACGATACGACCGTTCAGCTAAAAGGCGTCATTGCGCCAATGATTATCGCCGCCGTCGGGACTCTTCTTTCGATAATCGGCATTTTCGCCGTTCGAACAAAAGAGGGAGCCAGCCAGAAGCAACTGCTCGGCGCATTGGGCAAAGGCATCAACTTGAGCTCGGTGCTCATAGTTATTTTTTCCGGTGTGGTTTTGTACTACTTACGGCTTCCCAACTTTGTCGGCATCTGGTTTTCGATCATTATCGGATTGGTTACCGGAATCGTCATCGGCAAAGCGACGGAATACTATACGTCACATTCTTATCGGCCAACGCAAACCATTGCTCAAAGCGCCAAAACCGGTCCGGCTACTGTGATTATTTCCGGCCTCGGCGTGGGCATGCTTTCGACCGCCATTCCAGTGATGTCCATCGTCGTCGGAGCTATTTTTGCCTACCTTTGCGCCGCCGGATTCGATCTTTCAAACGCCGGCCTGGGTTTGTACGGGATCGGCATCGCGGCTGTCGGAATGCTGTCGACGCTCGGCATTACTTTGGCCACCGATGCCTATGGCCCCATTGCCGACAATGCCGGCGGCAATGCACAAATGAGTGGGCTGGGGGAAGAAGTAAGAAGAAGAACCGATGCGCTCGATGCCTTGGGCAACACCACGGCCGCTACGGGCAAGGGATTTGCCATCGGCTCTGCCGCCCTGACGGCTTTGGCCTTGCTGGCTTCTTACATCGAGGAGATAAAGATCGGCTTGGTTCGAATCGGCAAAGATGCGTTGGACCTGGGCAACGGCACCATCGTAGCAACGGCGAAAGCGACTTTACAGGATTTTATGAACTATTATCAAGTCAATTTGATGAATCCCAAAGTTTTGATGGGCATGTTTGTCGGCTCGATGATGGCCTTTTTGTTCTGCGGTCTGACCATCAATGCCGTTGGTCGCGCCGCTTCCAAAATGGTCGATGAAGTTCGCCGTCAATTCCGCGAAATCAAAGGCATTCTCGAAGGCAAGACCGAGCCTGATTATGCACAGTGCGTGGAAATATCGACCCGCGGTGCTCAGGCAGAAATGCTTTTGCCTTCGCTTTTGGCCATCATCGCGCCCATTGCTATGGGTATTCTTTTCGGTGTGTCCGGTGTTATGGGACTCCTGGTCGGCGGACTGGTGTCCGGATTTGTGCTGGCGGTATTTATGGCCAATTCGGGCGGCGCCTGGGACAACGCGAAAAAGTTCATCGAAGAAGGAAATTTCGGCGGTAAAGGCTCGGACGCTCATAAAGCCGCAGTCATCGGCGATACGGTCGGCGATCCTTTCAAAGATACCAGCGGCCCGAGTCTGAATATCCTGATAAAATTAATGAGCATGGTAGCCATCGTCATGGCCGGATTGACCGTTGCGTTTTCGTTGCTGTAAGAAGCAGAGGATTCGTAGCCGATCACGGATGCTGAAATTACTCAGCCTTTATGAAAAAGTGAAATAATCCTACACCGAAAGTTTTTCTAAAGCCATCAGCAAATTTTTCCTAATTTTTTCCAGCGCGCTGATTCGTTTAGGCCAAAACTTTTTTTGCGATCAGTCCATTTGCGACTTGCCGGTCCCGTTAGGGACATGATGTTTGTAGCATCCAACAAGTCAAAGGACCCCGTCCCGTCAGGGACGCAATGCTTAAAAAATAAGCTACAAACATCTCGTCCCTAGCGGGACTGAAATTGTGGCTTTTGCGAATTCTACAAACATTTAGTCCCTCCGGGACAGAAATCATGGCTTTTACCGTTTCTACAAGCACAATATCGCATTCGTACCGAATATTTGTAGCCAATCTTTCGCTGTAGTACTAGGATCGCTTTTGTACAAGTTTCCTTGAGGGTGACAACTTTTTTTCCATCTCACGACATAAAATTTTTCGTCTTGGTACGAACTTTCGCAGTTGTACAAGTGCAACCCCTCTACCTCAAAAAAATAAACACAATCCCACCCACAGCGATCGCGGTGCCGATGACCGATCTCCACGAGGGGATGTGTTTGTGCACGACATAAACCATCGGCAGAATGACCACCGGGACAGTGGCCAGCAGCGTGGCCGCAACGCCCGCTTCGGTATATTTCACCGCAATCAAAGACAGCCACACTCCCACAAAAGGCCCAAGGATCGCTCCGCCCAATGTCGCCAGACTAGCCCTGCCGTTCCTTAGCGCTCTTATCGTGCCGGGTGCCTGGCCGGAAACCAACGCAACGAACCACAACGCCACGGCCGCCGGAACCATTCGCAGGATTGTAGCGGACAGCGAATCGATATTGGTAGTCAGACCGTATTTGACGAAAATGACCCCCACACCTTGGCCGATGGCTCCCATAATCCCGCACACCACACCGACGAGCTTGGAGCCGCGCGTTTCTTCCGCCACTTTTCCTTCGCTGACCACCCAATAAACACCCCACATAGTCAACAGAATGCCCGCTATGGCCAGCGAACTCAGCTTCTCGTTCAGAAATATCCAGGCTAAAATTGCCGTAATCGGCGGCGCCAGTGAAAGCAGCAGGGTGGCGCGCCTGGAGCCTAATATCACCAGGCTTTTAAAAAGAGCCGCATCGCCAAGAGCCAGGCCAATGATCCCGCTTGAGCCCAGCCAAAAAAGCTGTTGTTTGCTGACGTTTATGGGGAAAAAATAGCCGGAGCGCACATAAAGGGTTGTGCACAAAAAGAGCGCGGCCATCAGAATACGGAGCAGGTTCGTGGGAAAGGCGCCGATCCTTTTGCCGGCGGACTCGAACATCATGGCACAGCCGCCCCATAAAAAGGCCGCTACAAGCGCGGAAATTTCTCCTAAATATGGCATAGTGATTCAGAAAGGGAAAAAAGATTAGCTATCAAGTTTTATTGGTTCCGCTTTCAGCCGCTCTTGATTGGTACAAGTCCGCAGCCGTTGGACCCGCCTCATCCTCCGGAACCAGCCGCGGCTTCAGCAATCGCAATATAGGAGAAGTCGCTACCGTAGTTCCGAGCGCCATCAATACCATCATGGAGAAAAGCGTCGGCGAGATGACCTTGAGATCCAGCCCAATATTGAGAACCACCAGCTCCATCAACCCACGCGTGTTCATGAGCGTGCCCAGGGCGGCGGCGTTACGCCAGCCCAGGCCAGTAAGGCGGGCCGCTACAACGGTGCCACCAAACTTGCCAAGCGTGGCTGTCAGCATAATCACGCCGCAGATCAACCACTGGTCCAGCCCCGACACGAGATCGATTCGCGTTCGCATTCCGGTGAAGGCAAAAAAAGCGGGCAGAAATAAAATAGCAACAACATGCTCTAGTTGTCGGATGAAGGAACGAGCCACGGCACTGTTGTGGGGTATGACCGCGCCGAGCAGGAAAGCTCCAAAAATAGCATGGATGCCTATGAGCTCCGTTGTGAGTGTAGAGACAAGCAATGCAATCAGAACGATCACGACCGCCTCTCTCGGCAACTGCTCCGTCTTCCATCGCGAGACGACTCGGCTCGAAATCGGCCTGACGATCAATAACATCATAGCAATGTAGACAAGTGCCCCACCCACCACCAGCAACGCTTCCCCAACCTGAGCCCTGGTGACACCAACAACGATCGCCAACAGGCACCAGGCCGTCACGTCATCAGTGGCGGCACAGCTCAACGCCACCACACCCAGGTCGGTACGGTTCATGCCGCGGTCTGTCAATATCCGGGCCAACACGGGGAAGGCTGTGATGGACATGGACACGCCGATGAACAGTGCAAAGCTGGTGAAGGACACGGCACTGTTGGAGAGCCTGGGGTACAGGGCCAGAGCCAACAGCGACCCAAGCAGGAATGGAGCCAGGATGCTCGCATGGGAGGTTGCCACCGTTGCATGTGCGCGGTGTTTGAGCTGCCCGGCATTGAGCTCCAGCCCAACAGTAAACATGTACAGAATCACGCCGAGCTGTGCGATTACGCCGAGAAATGGCGCCACTGAAGGCGGAAGGATCAGCGCAGATGTCTCCTGCCCAAGCAACGAAGGCCCCAAAAGAATGCCCGCCAAGACCTCACCGATCACCGGGGGCTGGCTCAGATGGGCAAAGATCTTTGCGAGGATCTGACCAGTGACCATAACTGCCGCCAGCGCTACAAGCACAAGGAGAAGAGTGTTGGTCTTTTTAGCGGCAACCTCGGCAAGTGACT
>METF01000070.1:401-753 GCA_001771235.1 Candidatus Zhuqueibacterota bacterium RBG_16_48_16 | reverse complement strand
CGAGAACCTGCGGATGGATGATGTGCTCGGTCAGCACGGTATGACCAAGCTCGCGGATGTATCCGACCATTTTTTGATAGGTAGCCAGGTATTTTCTGCCGCCGGCGATGGAGCCACCAAAATAGATTTTCATGCTGTCTCCCTGTCTTTCCGAACGACGATATACGATCTCACGCCTTCCCTGACAAACCGGATTAAAAGCCGATCCATCCAGGTGGCCCGGCAAAAAGCGTAAATCCAGTTGGACAGGTTTTGAAAAAGGGTTTCATTGAACCGATTAAATCGATCCGAACGGATAGCCCGGTTCACCAGCCGGCCGAGCAGCAATAGTGCCGCCGGTAATTTGGCTGCG
>METF01000070.1:0-131 GCA_001771235.1 Candidatus Zhuqueibacterota bacterium RBG_16_48_16 | reverse complement strand
AACGGATTGAGGCAGTGCTCCAGCACCTCGCTGCACAAGACATGATCGAAACTGTTACTCCGGAAACAGTGCAGGCGTCCGGCATCGGCCACGGCCAGCTTGAGCGAATCGTTTTCAGGCACTTGCCGCAG
>METF01000069.1:5194-5557 GCA_001771235.1 Candidatus Zhuqueibacterota bacterium RBG_16_48_16 | reverse complement strand
AGCCCCGGCTTGGCCGCCAGATGGGAAGAGCGCAGGGGTAAAAGCGCGGCCAAAAGCACGACGAGAGATTTGAATCGGGAAGCATTTTTTGCCATTTGCAATAGCTTTGGTATCTTAAAAGTCGAATTCTGGCACTTACGAGCAAAAGCTCTACAGCTTAACGCAGCGAAAGTTGAAAGCGAATAACAATCTATCAATTCCGCTTACTAAAAAGACGATGTCATTCCTTTAGGAATCTTTGTCAAGTGGGCACAAATTAAAAAAACGCAAACGGATATGGGGATTCCTCCCTTTAAAATGCCGTTACGGCGGGTACGATGACACAATAACAAAGATTCTCAAGAGAATGACAGCTAGGCTGAA
>METF01000069.1:3260-4925 GCA_001771235.1 Candidatus Zhuqueibacterota bacterium RBG_16_48_16 | reverse complement strand
CCTCGGTTTTTCTATAAACGATTTCAGCGCCCGGAATATTTGCCTGAATCGTGCCAAAATCGGAGACGGACGGATTTTTGCGCCATTCCCTGAGATAAGCAATCCAGCGGCAGGCATCGATATAGGCAGCGCGCTCGGCTGCTTGCCGGGCAATGAGCTCGCTGGATGTATTCAGCGGCGGCTTGCCGAATCCCGATGCTCTCATCAACCCGGCACGCTCATCGACGCTCTTTTCCAGGTATGCGGTACGAAGGTCTACATCGGTCGGATTCTGACGGATCTGATCCTGCAGATCGAGCAGAACGGCGCTCAGTTTCTCAGCCTCTTCGGGCTTTAACGTGCTGACGGCGGCCTTTTGGGCTTGCAGTTCCTTGACCTCTTCTTTTTTGCCGCAGGAAACCAGTGCAGATAAAGCGAGGACGATGAAAACAAACAAGCCGGGGATCATCATCCCCGGCTTTAGATTTTTCTCTTGAAATGTCACGTGCCTATCTCCCAGGATGCTAAATACTTCTTTTGTTCTTCGGTAAGCTCATCGATGGCGATATTCATGCTTTGCAGTTTGAGCCGAGCCACCCAATCTTCGATTTCATCCGGCACATCATGGACGGCGACGGCTAATTTGCCCGCCTGCTTGACGACCCATTCCGTTGCCAGCGCCTGGGTGGCAAAGCTCATGTCCATCACCGAAGCCGGATGGCCTTCGGCAGCAGCAAGATTGATAAGCCGGCCTTCGGCCAACAGACGGATACGATGTCCATTAGACAGGGTGAATTCATCGACCAAGTTTCGCACACCCGGCCTGGTTGATTTGGCCAAAGCTTTAAGACCGGGAATATCGATCTCGACGTTAAAGTGGCCGGAATTGGCAACGATAGCGCCGTCTTTCATCACTTTGAAATGTTCCGGTCGAATGACGTTGATGTCGCCTGTCAGGGTGCAAAACAAGTCACCAACCTTTGCGGCCTCGATCATGGGCATCACCCGGAAGCCGTCCATGGCCGCTTCCAGCGCGCGGATCGGATCGACTTCTGCGACGATGACGTTGGAGCCCATGCCTTTGCAGCGGCTGGCGAAACCTTTACCGCACCAGCCGTAGCCGGCAACGACGACGTTCTTTCCTGCCAGCAAAATATCCGTAGCGCGGATGATGCCGTCCACGGTCGATTGCCCCGTGCCGTAACGGTTGTCGAATAAATTCTTGGTCATGGCATCGTTGACGGCGATGACCGGAAATTGCAGGGCACCGTCAGCCGCCATGGCGCGCAGCCGGATGAGGCCGGTGGTGGTCTCTTCCATACTGCCGATGACGTTTTTCGCCACCTCGGGATAATCAAAATGAATGTTGGAAACCAGGTCGGCGCCATCATCCATGGTAACAACCGGGTTGTGCTCGATGGCCGCCTTGATATGCTCGTAATAGGTTTTTTCGTCTTCGCCTTTTATAGCGTAAACCGGAATGCCGTAATCTTTAACCAGGGATGCGGAGACATCATCCTGTGTGGAAAGCGGATTTGAGGCGCACAGCACAAGGTCTGCGCCGCCCGCTTTGAGCGTCCTGGCCAGGTTTGCCGTTTCGGCGGTAATGTGCAGACATGCCGACATTTTTCGACCCGTCAGCGGGTTTTCTTTTTCAAAACGTCGCCGAATGAGGGCTAAAACCGG
>METF01000069.1:0-3138 GCA_001771235.1 Candidatus Zhuqueibacterota bacterium RBG_16_48_16 | reverse complement strand
TAATATTTTGAAGTTTTAAAGACAAATTAACGCCTAAACTCACCCGACACGTGGGTGTTGTGCATATAAGTTTAAAATAAAAATTAACGTCGCCAAACCACAAGACGCTTAATCACGCCAGTTCCCCGTGTTCGGGTGCAGTTGAACGTTAGTTATGGGTTTATTTTATGTAGTCCTGTAAGATTTTCGTGTTTATGAAACTCATCTTTATACAATCCTTTCCGCCTGGGAATAATAAGATATTCGTCGGCCAAGAGTGTATTTGAAGTTGTTCTATTGTTTCTTTGGTTGCCAGCGTCTGCGGCCATGACATGTTGTATTTTTGTATGATGGTTCTTGAAAGATCAAGATTTGAGCTATTTAGAAATCCAACTATTTGTATTTTACCAGGACTAAAATGCTCGGAAATTTTAACGAGTTCCGGAATTTCCTCGATACAAGGCTTACACCATTCACCCCAAAAGTTCAGCAAAATGAAATTGCCTTCAAAGTCTTTCAACTTCATCAAATCACCGTCCAAAGTCTCAAATTGAAGCTCCCATAGCGTCTTCAAAAACTCAGTTTTATTTGTGTCTGCTGTTACATTGATTTGTTTCAGTTCTTTCCGTGCAATTTTTTCGCGCCTTCTTGCGGCTTCATTTCTAAAGTCGAAAGAGGGTTTTTTATTGGTTTCCTGCAATTCAACAATTTCGCCGTATTTTGACAATGACGCTACTTTATAATTGGTACCGTTGATCTGAAATACTTCATTCAATTTGAATACTTCAGATTGGTCTCCGCTATATATTAATTCTCCATCCATGTTGAGATCTACGAGTAAAAAATCCTTATCTTCATCAAATAATCCGTTATTATTGAAATCAAAAATACCAATCTGATATTCATTGTCTCGCAGTGCAATTGTACCTCGTCTGACATGTCCGATACTATCAAAGTAGAAAGTCCCTTTCTTCCCTTCATAATCGAAAGCACCCTTTGACATACCGTATAGTCGTGCAAACCTTTCTTGAAGATTGCCATCTGAATCTATAAAATGTAACATCATGGAATCAGGCACAAATTCTGCAAGTTCCGGTTTTCGTCTTAAAATGACTTTGGTCTTTTGCCGGGGCGAGCTTTCACATGCAATATCAAATGATGTACTATTTTCGTTAATATCAAAGAAAATGGGACCACCATCGTTAGTCAAGTCCTCGTCATTGTTAAGATCGATATAGAGCTCATCACCATCCGTTTTATTAATTCGCATGATCGAAATACCAGCATCTTCATTTGAGTCATTAGTATAAAACACGCTGCCAAATAAAGCTGCATCAATATCGATTCCCTTCGGTAGAATGAGATCTTCCGATGGCTCTTGAAGAAATAGGGTCACATGTATTTCTTTATCATCCAGATCAGTGATCCTTGATAAGTTTGCTCGATAGGTTCGCACATTATCTTGAAGGGGTGAAAAGAAAGCAATGGCAAATAAGATGAGATAAATCATTTAACAATCCTTTATTTTACCCTAATGCCAATGCGGTACTGCAAATCAGTATCAGATGAAATCGATACTGAGAATCAAGCTGCTAATCTCTTTTTTAATTTTTCCTTTACTATTATTTATCTTAGAACATCTTTATTTTTTTGTGTATAACCCCCATTAGCCGCGTTTGAGATCATTCACCTTGTCCGTCTTTTCCCACGGGAAATCTTTCTCCGGCCGGCCAAAATGGCCGTAGCTGGCCGTGGCCTTGTAGATCGGCCGCCTCAGGTCGAGCATATCGATAATGCCTTTCGGTGTGAGGTCAAACACTTTCCTGACCCGCCGCGAGATTTCATCGTCGGGCAGGACGCCCGTTCCGAATGTATCAATATATACGGAAACCGGCTCCACCACGCCAATGGCATAAGCGAGCTGAATTTCGCACCTCTTGGCGAGGCCGGCAGCCACGATGTTTTTCGCAATATACCGCGCCGCATAGCTGGCGGAACGGTCCACTTTGGTCGGATCTTTGCCGGAAAATGCACCGCCGCCGTGGCGAGCATAGCCGCCATAGGTATCGACAATGATTTTACGACCGGTCAAACCCGCATCGCCCTGCGGCCCGCCAATGACAAAACGCCCGGTCGGATTGACATGGTAAATGGGGCCGTTGGCCGGAAAAAGCTCTTTGGGAATCACCTGTTGAATGACTTTTTCGATAATATCCTCGTGAATTTGCTTGTTGGCCACATCCGGCTCATGCTGCGATGAGATAACAACCGTCGTCACCTCGGCAGGAACACCATCGACATATTTTACCGTGACCTGGGATTTGCCGTCAGGTCGCAGGTAGGGGATGATGCCATTTTTACGGACTTTTGCCAGTTGCTGCGTCAGCTTGTGAGCCAGGGTGATCGGCAACGGCATGAGCTCGGGCGTCTCATCGATGGCAAAGCCGAACATCATGCCCTGGTCGCCGGCTCCCAGTTTATCGACGCCCATGGCAATATCCGCCGACTGCTGGTCGATGGTGGTAATTACGGCACAGGTAGAATAGTCGAAGCCGTAATGGGCATCGGTATAACCAATTTCTTTTATCGTCTCTCTTGCAATATTCGGGATATCGACATAGGTTTCCGTGGTGATCTCTCCTCCCACCAGCGTCAAGCCGGTCGTAACAAATGTCTCGCAAGCGACACGCCCTTTGGGATCGTCTTTTAGAACTGCATCGAGCACCGCATCGGATATCTGGTCGGCTATTTTATCCGGGTGTCCCTCGGTTACGGATTCTGAAGTGAACAGCATATCGGCCATACTTTCGTCTCCTGTTTTTTAAACGGTATTTTTTGAACTCTTATTTATCGGTAACTATTCTGCCACAAAGTCACGAAGGAACACAAAAAAACTTATTTTGATAAAACTTTTTGCGCTTTGATATTGATCTACAATGTCGTGCAATTTCTTATCTGCCGGATGGCAAATAAAAAATCTTTGTGAGCCTTGGTGTCTTCGAGTCTTCGTGGCAAATACTTGCGTTGAGATATTTATCGCGAGGCAAATATATAAAATGACAAATCAATACCCACAACCGCGACATGCTGCGTAACGGCACTGTTCACTCTGCGTAAGCCGCCGACAACCTGCCTTTTAAAAAATCGATATTGGCAACA
>METF01000068.1 GCA_001771235.1 Candidatus Zhuqueibacterota bacterium RBG_16_48_16 | reverse complement strand
TGGCTCTTTTATGGAGTTTTTTTCAATCATTATATCTCATTTTAAAATTAAGGCCGTCCGTGGTTGTCGGAACCGGCGGCTATGTGAGCGGCCCGGTATTATTCATGGCCAGCCTTTTGGCCAAACCAACCCTTATACAGGAGCAAAACAGTTATCCGGGCGCAACGACGCGACTGCTGGCCCGGAGGGTAAACAGAGTTTGCACGAGTTTTGCAGAATCGCTCGATTATTTTAAGAAAAAGGATCACGTTCGGCTTTTGGGAAATCCGGTGCGGAAACTGGATTTGTCCATAGGAAAGGAGGCGGCTCGACAGAGTTTTAATTTGTTTCCCGACAAATTGACCATGTTCATTTTCGGAGGCAGCCAGGGTGCCAAAGCGATCAATCAGGCTGTCCTCGCATGTCTTGATGAAGTGATGATGAAAAGCAGTGTTCAGGTCTTATGGAGTTGCGGTAAAACCAGTTATGACGAAGTGGCGGAAAGAGCAGGTGATTATCCTGAGAGAATCCACATCGCCGAGTTCATCGACGATATGGAACGGGCTTATGCTGCCTCCGATTTTGTTCTTTGTCGGGCCGGGGCGCTCACCCTGGCAGAAATAACTTTGTGCGGTTTGCCCTCGATCCTGGTTCCCTATCCGTTAGCTGCAGCAGGGCACCAGGAAGCCAACGCGCGTTCCCTGGAAAGGATTGGAGCTGCCAAAGTTATTCTGGAAAAAGAAATTAAAACGAGCGAGCTTTTTCAGCGGATTTTCGATTTGATTCAAAACGACGCGGAAAGAAAAAGAATGAGCCTGGCAGCGAAAAGCGCCGCTCATCCGAATGCTACGGCGGATATCGCCAGCGAGATCATACAACTGGCAAAACAAGAGAAAGAGATGTGATATGAAGACGAGTCATGTCGCAAAAAAAATTCTGTTTTTCACACTGGCCCTTCTCATCGGTTTGTCTATCGGCATGCGCATTTTAGAGGCCCATTCGCCGAACTTGGACATTCCCATGTCAACTGAGGTGACTTTATTTAAAGAAAATGATCGCAGCATTCGCGATGTGTTTGAGATATCATTCAAAAGAATGACGCATCAAAGCGACAGTGTGCGATCTTTTGCGTCCGTCGGGCAATTGCGCCAGGCCATGCCGAGCATAAAACGAACGGGAAAAGCCATTGCCGTTTTGGCCGACGCGGAGTTGCTGACCGTCGATAGCGGAGGCCGGTTCCTGGCGTATGTCGACAGCGCTATGTTGCTGGATTTGCCGGTCATCACGTCAAACCGCTTCATGGTGGATATGAAGGGAAAAAAACTCGCAGGCAAAGAATATGAGCAATGTCTTCAGTTTCTCCGATATTCTGCAAAAAGTCCATTGCTGTACGCCCAAATATCGGAGGTGCATGTTTCGAAAGAGAGCGGGATTGTCTGTTATCTGGCGACCAGCCAGGGCTTGCCGGTGGTTCTGGGCATGGGCGACATGGAGAGAAAAGTCGAATACCTGGCTGTGTTTCTCGACAAGTTTTTTCAGGCTCCCTTGCAGCAATCCATTAAATATGTCGACTTGCGTTTTTCAGGACAAATATTATTGAAAAAGAGAACATGATCTCTTTAGCAAAATCACGTTCATAGTGAGGTGAGTATGGAGTCTATGGATATTGTCACGGGCCTTGACATCGGCACCACGAAAATAGGGTGTTTTGTGGCAGAGGTTTCGGATTCCGGTGAAGTGAACATCATCGGTGTTGGCGCTTCACCGTCGGATGGGCTCCGTTATGGCGTGGTCGTCGATGTGGAAAAGACAGTCCGCTCGATAAAAGCGGCGGTTCAGAAAGCGGAGGAAATGTCTGGTGTAGAGATCGAGGAAGTGTTTGCGGGAATTGCCGGCGATCATATTCGCAGCATTAACGGCAGGGGAGTGGTGGCCATTTCCGGTGAAAATGGCGAGGTGAGCCCGGAGGACGTGCGTCGTGTCATCGATGCTGCAAAAGCGGTGGCGCTGCCCATAGATCGCGAGATCATCCATATCCTTCCGCAGGAATTCATCGTCGACGAGCAGCACGGCATTCGCGACCCCGTTGGCATGAACGGCGTCCGGCTTGAGGCTGAGGTGCACATCGTCACCGGCGCCATTGCCTCGGCACAGAATATCCATCGCTGTATCGAAAAAGCCGGATACGTTGTTTCCGATCTGGTTCTCGAGCCGTTGGCGTCAAGCTATGCCGTTCTTTCCGATGACGAGAAGGAGCTTGGCGCGATCCTGATCGACATTGGCGGCGGCACCAGCGATATCGCCATGTTTTATGAAGGGTGCATAAGGCACACTTCTGTGGTAGCGCTCGGCGGGAAAAACGCGACTAACGATATTGCCGTCGTTTTGCGCACGACTATTGATTCTGCCGAGCGGCTGAAAATCGAACACGGCAGCGCCCTTCACCTGGATCATGATAAAGAATCGATTGTCGAAGTTCCCGGAGTCAACGGCAGGCCGCCGCGCAAGATTTCCAAAGGATTGCTGGTGGATATTCTTCAGCCCCGCATGGCCGAGATACTGGCTTTGTGCTTCGAAGAAGTGAAAAACTCCGATTACATCAGTCTCATGACAACCGGGCTGGTGCTCACCGGCGGCGCCTCGCTTCTTCCCGGCACGTTGGAACTGGCCGAGGACATATTCAACATGCCGGTAAAACTGGGCGTGCCGAACGGCTTTGGCGGTATGGTTGACGAAGCCAAAAAGCCACAGTGCTCCACCGGTGTTGGCCTGATTCAATACGGCATTCGGCATAGAGGTGAGCTCCAGGGCGGGCTTTCAAACAGTGAAGAGGGTCTATTCGACAGTATTAAAAAGCGATTTCGACGTTGGTTTGGGAGTGTTGCGTCGCTATCTTGACAAGCCAGAATCAAGATGGAACACGGATTTAACGGATGAAACGGATTGGACGGATTTATTTAGGAGGGAAATGACTTATGTTGAACGAGAGAATCATCGAGAAATTTATTGGAGCTTATGACAAGGTCTATAACACTCTAGGAAATGGATTTTTGGAAAAGGTCGATGAGAACACCATGGGAATTGAGTTGCGTAAAGGCGGATTAAAAGTTAAAGGAAAGATTTTTCATAGTTTCATAAGAACGAGGTTTTAAATCCGTTTTGATCCGTTAAATCCGTTCGATCAGTGTTCTATCATTATTGAAGGAGTGAAATATGGATTTGACATTTGATTTCGACGATACGCCCGGCAAGACAGCTAAAATGAAGGTTGTTGGCGTGGGCGGAGCCGGCGGCAATGCCGTGAATCGTATGATTGCCGAAGGCTTGAACGGCGTTGATTTTGTGGCCATAAATACGGACGAGCAGGTGCTTGAAGTCTGTTCCGCTCCCACGAAAGTGAGGATCGGGACCAAGACGACCCAGGGTCTGGGTGCCGGCGCTGATCCTGAGAAGGGACGCCGGGCTGTTGAAGAAGACCGAAATGCCGTATACGAAGCGCTGGAAAACGCGGATATGGTTTTTGTCACCGCCGGAATGGGCGGTGGCACGGGGACCGGTGCGGCGCCGATCGTAGCCGAGATTGCCCGCGATATTGGCGCGCTCACCGTTGGCATCGTGACCAAGCCGTTCTTTTTCGAAGGGCCAAAGCGGTCGCAACGGGCTGAAGAGGGCATTGCCGCGTTGAAAGAATACGTCGATACCCTGATCGTCATCCCGAACCAGCGATTGTTGACCATCGTTCCCCATGACACGCCCCTGGATGCCGCGTTTCGTTATGCCGATGAAATCCTTTTTAGCGCCACCAGAGGCATATCGGATCTTATTTCCGTGCCGGGCCTGGTCAATCTGGATTTCGCCGATGTGAGGGCAATCATGGGCGAAATGGGTGATGCGCTGATGGGATCGGGCATCGCCAAGGGTGAAAACCGCGCCAAGATCGCCGCGGAACAGGCCATTCATAGTCCCTTGCTGGAAGATGTCTCCATTGCCGGGGCCATGGGTGTGCTGGTGAACATTACCGGCGGCCAGAACATGACATTGCACGAAGTAAACCAGGCCACGACGATTATTGCCGAGGAAGCCGGCGAAAATGCCAACATCATTTTTGGCGCCGTCATCGACAAGACGATTGCCGACGAGCTGCGCATTACCGTCATTGCCACGGGCTTATCGAACAACGGCGCACGCCGTCGCATCCCGGGCCTGAACAGACCTCGAATGGAATATAAAGCGATCAGCTCCGTGAAAGCCCGTGAAATCCCGGCCATCGACCGAATCGATCAGATTACCCAGGAGGTGGAAAAGGAAACGAACGCCAGGATGTTTTCATCGCAACTGCGATTTGACAAGCTCGCCGATGATAAAGGTGGCAACGGCAAAGGCGCCGGTGAGCAGCATGACGAATTCAAAAAAGAGATCGTCCCTTCCGTGAATAAGAAATTGGAAAAGGATGAAATACAAAAAGAGGATACTTTTGACGATTGGCGTTTGAATAAAGATAAAAACGGCACCGACGAGGATTATGAAATTCCGGCATGCCGACGAAAAAGATGGAATCTTTTTTGAGATTTGTCGAGTAAAAAAATCGTGACTTCAAGTATCGTAATTTTTCTGCCACGAAAACTCGAAGACACAAAGGTACACAAAGATTTTTTGTGTTCCCTAGTGACTTTGCGACTTGGTGGCTGAATAGATACAAAAAATCACATTAAAAAATTTAAAGTTTTTTGATTCACTCCTCTCAATCCCTCAAATCAATTGGCGCCGGAGCGCTGTGGCAAAGGTTTTTCAGCCGTTCCGACGTCATGGTCAAAGTCGAAAAGGCACCTCTTCCCCGGAGGTGCTTTTTTTATTTCTTGCAATAATTTCAGGATTCTCGTAATCTTAATCATGATTTATTGAGCATATTTCAACCTGGTTAGAGCGATGTTACCTTGGGACGTTCTCGTGCAAGGCATCATGTCATTCTGTAAGAATCTTTGTTTTTGTGCGCAAAATCGCAGAGATTACCACGGAAATGAGCTAATTCCATCAATATCGGGCGTCAAGCCGGATATGGAAATTCGTGTTGAATGACACTTGGATCGCTCAATTTGGGTTCAAGAAAAGAGAGGATGAAATATCTATGACGGATTCCGCCTTCTTTAACTGGGTCATTTTGCCGGCTCTGATTTTTTGTGCCCGCATTATCGATGTGAGCATCGGCACCATGCGCATTGTCTATATCGGACGGGGTAAGAAATTTCTGGCGCCGCTTCTGGGCTTTTTCGAAGTTTTCATTTGGCTCATTGCCATCGGACAGATTTTCAAACACCTCGATAATGTCGCCTGTTACTTTGGCTGGGCCGGGGGTTTTGCCATGGGGAATTACGTTGGTATGGTCATCGAAGACAAGCTGGCAATCGGCGCGCAGATTTTGCGGATTATTTGCCGGGAGGATTCGCAGCAGATTACCGAACATTTAAAGTCGGAGGGATATGGTATTACTTTGGTCAATGCAGAAGGCACGGCGGGCGCAGTGAAAATAATTTTTACTGTCGTTATGCGAAAGGATTTGCCCAAAGTGCTCGGCATTATGAAACAGCACAACCCCAAAGCGTTCTACACTGTCGAAGACGTCCAGAGGGTGCGGGAAGCCGTTTTCCCCCTCGCTGTCGCCAGACCGAGATGGTTTATTTTACAGCTCCTCAAAATGGATCGAAAGAAAAAATGAATCGCTTAATTTGAAATCTTGCTGTCATTGCGAGGCGTTTCCTTCGACAAGCTCAGGACAAGTTTTGCCGAAGCAATCTGCTGAAAAGTGATGGGATTGCTTCGTCGTTCGTTCCTCACTCCTCGCAATGACATCGCCCAAAAAAGTTTTCGTTCAGACTCGAAATAGTTATACTTGCCAGCCAAATAAAAAAGCCCATCCAACAGGACGGGCTTTTTGCAATGCCTATTCATCTCAAGCTCATTAAATCGCCTTGACGACTTTTCCCGATCTCAAACATCGCGTGCACACATAAGCCCGGCGAACCGAGCCCGCATCTTTGATACGCATCTTTTTGATGTTGGGCATCCAGCGTCGTTTCACCACGTTGTGAGCATGACTCACATTATTGCCGACCGATGGAATTTTGCCGCATATTACACATCGTTTTGCCATCGAATACTCCTGTCGCTCTATTTTGATTACAATTTATGCCGGAACAAACGCGGTGAAAGTAGGGAAAAATGCTCTGAAAAGCAAGGATTAAATGGAGAGGCAACTGGGGGGGATCACTTACGGGTATGGAGATGCCTGCATAAGCAGCCATGACAGTCGCACGTTCTGTCATTCTTGCGAATGCAGAAATCTCCTTAATTGTCAAGATTCCAAATCCACCTGTAAGTGAGGTATCACAGAGGGAGGTAAAACTCGACTTGTGGCGTTTATCCCCGACCGGGGTCAGTCGTGAATCGGCGCGCTGATGCCCGCCATCCCCGTTGGATACTAATCGCACGGGGCCGGCCTTGCTAATGTGAGAAAGAACTTTTTTGCGTCAGACTTTGTCCTGCGATGATAAGTCTACCCCGAACTTGATTCGGGGCCGGATGCGGACCCGCACGTCCGCGCCTGACCCGAGTACTTTTCGGGATGGTGTGGGGAGGGCGGGAGAAAAACGCGCCCTTGCCCGATTAGCTGATATTTTTTTGATAAATAAGTCTAACCAAAAAATATTGAGAAAATCTCTTTAACAGGTTTAATTTTCTTTATTACTTCATTAAAATTTAGAATAGATTCAATTGATTTGACATTATTTTTCAATTGTTGAAATATTTCGATATGGTTTTGATAGTTTTCTTCATCAATCTTCTGTAGTGCTTCTACTGCACTTTTTATATACTTTTTTATTTCTAAGAATGATTTTTCAACTCGCTCATTTCTTAATTTTACATAAAAAGAATCAATAACTTTATTATCAGTCACCTGGAAGAATAATATTGAGGGTAAAGTTTCATATGTAGATTTATCAAAATGAGGTTCTAATAATTTAAATGTTGGTTCATCTAACATATCTAATAAACCGAAGCCAGGATATTCTTTATTATGTAAAGAAAATATCGTTAAGTATGTACCAGATATTTTATTTAATGCATTCCAATAATCATTTCTTGTTAGAATTTCAGATATTTCAGGATTATCAATATCATATAAGATAAATGCAAATGCTAATGCTCTTCTTTCATTTTTATGTTGAGTACATATGTCTACAAATAGATTTTTAAATTCATCGTAACTTAGAAACTGAGGATTATCTGATTCCTTTGGATGCAAATAAACATTATACATTTCATTATCCCTGTAATTATTTAAAATTTATTATGTTTATCAGCTAACGCATGGGCTCATGAGACGCGAGCTTGCTTGCGGTCTCTTGCAGCCCGATGTTATCTTTCATGTTTGCTTTCAGCAAGACGTTTCAATCAACTGTCTTTTCTCATTTTGCTAAACTCTTTAATAGCTTGGAGAATGAGTTCGCTATCATCTGATTGTATATCAAGTTCTTGAATTTTATCGCCGAATTTGATTCTGACTTTAGAGGGAAGAGGTGGTTTCTTGTGACCAACATACAAAGTGGAAATATAGGCCTTGATGCTATCCCAGACGGTTTTGCTGTCAACACCCCAACCCACAACCTGCATAACCACAGCTAAAGTTGGCGGGATATAGTCGCTAAGACTTTCGCGCAACTTTACGATGTTTAATGTCTTAATATCAATGGCTTCCGGATTGGGAGCTGCCGTGCGAATGATTTTGGTTATTTCTGCTTCGCTTCCCGGTGGTGTTTGTAATTCGATAATGATACTTTCCATGAGCGTGAATTCCTATTTTTATGATAACCCGGGCTGTGCGGCGGGCAAGCAAAGTATGAATTCAATCGACGAACAATTACTAAAATCACTCACAGACTGAAAATCGCGCCTCGGCTTGCCCGTCCGTACAAGCCCATTGTGTGGGCCCGGGATGGGCATGAACTAATGAGGTGCAAGTCCTCTGTCGGAGGATCACCGTGTTATTATTTCTCTAATAATACGTTAACGACTAGTGTATGGCAAAGCCTGCTCC
>METF01000067.1 GCA_001771235.1 Candidatus Zhuqueibacterota bacterium RBG_16_48_16 | reverse complement strand
ATGTGAATAACCGCCTGCACCGCTTACGTAATATTCCAGCTCAGCTATAAGACTATCAATCGTCGGGGGATGGACAAAGTCCAATGGCTCAGCAAAAAGAGCCGTTGCCAGATCGATTCTGTCCAAAAATTCCTGGTTGAACCAGGGCGCTATCTCCACCGAATCACCATTCGCCAAATCCAAGCCACCAAGGACATTGTCGATTCTGGCATCCCTCCACGCATTATTGTTGCGCATGACCAGCACTTCATTACTGGTATCGGCGCCCGCCATGGTAAAGGTACAGGTCACCTCAGCGGGTTCATCATATTCAATCTCGTCCTTTCTCACGCCCGCTTTCGTGGTACCAAGTATCGACGGATTGGCGATGATATTATTGATAAAATACAGTTCTTTGACGTTGCGGAACTGAAAGCTGGGGCGATAGCCCGTACCGTTCATAAAAGTATTGTGGTCGACGAGTGCATAATCGAGGCTGGCATCCTCGAGCATGTGACGAATCCACCTGTCGGCGCAGTTCAAAAGTGTGTTATTCTGCAGTATGAGCGTATCCACACTGGCAGCCCGGAAATCAATAAAGCGACCATTATCCACTCTGTTGGAGCGTCCATTGCCGGTTTCTATACAGTTTCTCACGATCAGGGTGGCTCCATCTCTGCCAGGCTCCAGAGTTCGGCCACCATAACCGATAAAAGTGCAACCGTCAATCACAGCCCGCAAATTATCCGCAGCCATTTGAAACATCTGACCGATGCGCGCTGCCCGGTCTCCCGCCACACGAATGCCGGAAAAAGCAAGATTCTCAAAGGTAATGTCAGCAAAGAGCTGAAATGTGGAACCCGCCCAGGCACCTGCGGCATCCGGTACCACCACGATGGCGGGCAAGGCCCCGGTCCCATCCGCAGCCTTTATGGTTATTGGCACATTGACGACCATGACGCCCTGGTTTGGATAGCCGGCATCTCTTTCCAGTATCAGGACGTCACCGGCGTTTGCCGCATTGACAGCGTTTGCCAGGGTGTTGAGTCCTGGCGCAACAGGAATCTCCGCAGCGCTCACAATTTGAAATACAAAAGCAAGCAGCACGGCAGTTGTAGCGATAACTCTTTTCATGACTTCCTCCATCGAGTTGGTTAATGATTTGATTTGGAAATGGCAATTTGAAATTTGCTGTCATTGCGAGGCGTTTCCTTCGACAAGCTCAGGACAAGTTTTGCCGAAGCAATCTCCTGAAAAGGAAGGTGATTGCTTCGTCGTTCGTTCCTCACTCCTGGCAATGACAGCGCTGATAAGGAGTTTTCGTTCTAACGAAGTAGTTATAGCCTGACCTGAAGTCCAAGATCGGTCGTCCTGCCAAAACTTTCCAGCCTGGTCGGCCTGTTTTCTCTAAAGACATATCGTCGGTCGCGTGTTTCCGTAAGATTGACAACATTAAAGTAGGCGTCCAGGCGACTGGTAATTCGTTGCCTGACCGACAAATCCCATCGCGTGAAAGCATCGTCGTAGCTGTCCTGTTCTTCGAGCACTCCGACATCGCGCAAGCTCCCGGACTGATGGAACATGGACACCCTTGCTGAAAACCCGCCAATATCATAGCCCAACGAGAGATTTGCCAGACGATCGGCCTGACCCGGAACCGTGATTTCACGTTCGACAGCGAAACGTTCCGTTATGGTTTCGAAATATGGAGGTTTCGGGAGGGTATTGACTGTGACCCTTGTTTCAAAGTCGCGCACGGCTGTTTTTGAGCTTATGATAGAATAATTGAATCCCAGCACGATACCCCTGAGAAGCCTGGGAATCGGCCAATTTCTAAAGTTGGTTTGAACTTCAAACTCGACGCCTTTGACTTCTCCTGGTGCGTCCAGATTTCGCGGCACCGTCAGTGTCTGGTTGTAAAACAAACCGCTTTGACCGTATTGAGAATCCAGCGCGTCAAAATCCATATCCAGTAATTGTTCAAGTGAATCCGCTCTTTCTTTGTCCAGGTAGGTTCTGTAATTCGTATTTATACCTTGCAGGTCTTTATAAAAATAACCAACTGTTATCAGTCCCCAAAAAGAATCATAAAGGGATGCGTACACATCGTAATTCCAGGCACGGGTCGGCTCAAGCCTGGAATTGCCAATCCGTATGCCGCTTTCCGGGTTGGTAGTCAATGTCTGAAACGGCATCACATCATTAAAATCAGGCCGGGCAATCGTTCGTGTCAACGACAGCCGAAGGTCATACCAACCAACCGGTTTGATTTTTAAATGAACCATCGGCATCCAGTCATGGTATGACACATTCGCCGTTGTATCATAAACAAAAAAATCCTGTCCCTTACGAGGCACAGGTGGAGGGCTGCTGTAAGTGGTAATCTTTGTATGGGCCAGGTAATCGTTGTCAACCCCTTCAAAACGAATACCGGGTATGAAAGTAATCAATTGCTTATAGTTCAACCTGGCCATCACATACCCGGCCGCCAGGTTCTCATCGATGTCGTAATCGTCATTATTTCCCCAGGCTTCATTGATCACGTACTGCACACTGTCCTTGAACATGCCATAGAATGTCCTGTTCTGCTCCGCGTCCAGGACAGTTCCCAAATCAACATCGCCATCAAGGAAATTATGCGGTTTGTAGGACTCGTCAAGAAAATTGTCTGACGACATACTTTTCCATGGATTGGTGAGATAGGCCCAGAGCTGCCCCCGTGTCCTTGTGCGTTTCCTGTCCAGATGTTTTATTTTGCCGCCCAATTTAATCATGCCTGCCACGTTCTTATCCAGCGTAAAGTTACGCCTAAAGTCCAGGGCGCCGATTAAATTCCGTTCATCGACATCGTCCATAACCGGATTTGCCGTATTTAAGGGCAGAGTAACAGCTCCTTCCACCTGATTGAAAAAAGCAACGGCGCTGGTATCGCGGCTCACTTCGCGTGGAGTGGGAACATCAATGGTTCCTGTAAAGTTCAGTCGATGCTCAAACGGCAATTCCGAATGTGAATAGGAGTGGGCGGTTACCCAGTTTAGACCAAGACCGAAGAGACGATGTTCACCGCGCAACGTGTTTGAAATTTGCTCCAGGCTACGATCGGTCACAAAAGTCCGCAAGAGACCGCCTCCATCGTCACTGACTTGCTGTAAGCGGGAGGCAATCTTTCGCGTTGTTTTGCTATAGAAATTCGTCAACATGATGTTGCCATCGCCGACACTGTAATCGAGAATCAAGCTGCCGCCTGTCCGCCTTCTGGTCTCAAGCCTGTCTTCCACAGATGCGTCCGTTACGATGACCGGTAAATAGCCTGTGGTCGTATCTGCCCGCTGCGGATCGATGCGGTAACTCCCCGAGAACAGGTCCGAGCTCCGATTTCGCTGCTCGCTGTTTGCAGAAAACTGAAGTCCCAGTTTCTCATTCAGAAAGCGCTGGCTGACTTTGGCAAATACATCATACTGATCATAATCAGCTTCCAGGCTGTTGTAGGAGCCATATCCTCTGACGATCCTTTCCGGTGTTGATTCTGCCCTGGCTGTTCGTAAATTGACAATGCCGCCAATGGCATCCCCATCCATATCAGCGGTAGGCGCCTTGTACAGCTCTATGCCTTTGAGGTTTTCCTGTGAAAGAGCGCTGAGGTTGGTCGACCTGGTTTCTTCATTGTCAGCAGCACCGCTCAATTCCGATGTTGCGGCCATCTCGACCCCATCAATCATAATTTTGCTATACTTTGGCGACAGTCCACGAACCACGACCTGTGAACCCTCGCCGCCATCTCTCTGGATAGAAACGCCGGGCAGCCGGGCGATGGATTCTGCCGTATTGGCGTCCGGCACTTCCAGTATCTTTTCTGAAGAAACAATATTGACAATGGCATCGGCGCTCAATTGCTGGTTGATTGCGGCTATCTGCCCTTCACGCTGCGCCGATATGGTGATGGTTTCGCCTGCCACAACTGTGGAAACCAATTTGATCTCTAGAAAAACGTCTCCATCCGGTTCAATCGCAACCGGCTGTTCTTTGCTCTCATAACCGATGAATGTCACCCGTAACGTGTAAGTGCCGACCGGTATTCGTTTGATAGCAAAATCTCCGCTCAGGTCCGTTGAGGTCCCCAGGGCTGTCCCGACAATGGATACATTGGCCCCGGGCAATGCATCCCCTGTTGTTGCGTCCTTCACCACCCCAGCAATATGTCCACTTGGCGCTGCCGCCCTGGCAGTAGCGCCTATGCCTATCGAGAGACACAGAAAAATGATAAGCACGGCCATTTTTTGGGTTGCTGAGTACAAGACGACCTCCTTATTTTTAGATCAATGACTTGATGACCTTTCACTAAAAGCGTGATGCCTTGATGAAAATTGCCTGCCGTTTTTCTCGCACAGAAAAAATTATTTTCAGAAATTTGCAGACAGCATTTTTTTATCACCTGAATTGAGCGATTCAGCCAGAAATTGATTCACGAATAGGTGTTATATTCGGTGTTCACGCTTTAGCGTGCTCCCAACCCTACCAGATAAAAAAACCGCTCAATTTAGGTATCAGAAACGCCCGGCAAAAATCACAAGCCGTCAGGTGCAAAGTAATGAAATGCCATAGCGCTGACAACGTAATAACAGTGATTAACACGTTATAAACATACGCTAACCATTTTTCACATTGCCGGTACGGATGCCCGATGTTTGGCAATTGCCTGGCTTGAATACTTTCACCTTGCATTTCATTAAAATAAGCTTTACTTTCGCCTATCTGTCGCAAAATCCAATAATTATGGTAATTCGATGATTACCGATGCCAAGGTAAAACATTACCTGCAGAAAATTTTAAGCAGCCAGGAGTTTTCCGAAAGTAAAAGTTACGCCGATCTCCTCGAGTACTTGGTCCAGGCATCCATTAAGGGCAAGTCACCCAAAGAGCTGACCATCGCCAGCGAGGTCTTTCACAAAAAGATAAATGCCGAACCAGGCTCGGACACAACGGTCAGGGTCTATATTCATAATCTGCGGAAGAAACTGGATAGCTATTATTTGTATGATGGTAAGGATGACACCATCAAGTTATCCATCCCCAAAGGCAGGTATGAAGCTAAATTTACCAAACAGGAAGCAAAGGAAAAGACGACCTGGCGGCGAAAGCTGGTCGTCATAAACATTCTCGTTCTGCTGCTCCTGTTAGCCATAAATTTCTTCTATATCAAAAAAAATAACTGGATTGAAAACAGCAAAAAAATCCCTGTAAACAGTCCGGTCTGGTCTGACTTTTTGCATCATGATAAAGCGATACTCATCGTTTTCGGCGACTGGTACTTGTACAACGATTATTCCATTTATGAGGGTGACAATCCGGATTCAAAGTCAGACGTACAACGCCGCCATCGCTACATCCGCGATCCCCAAATAAATTCTAAAAAAGAGCTCGATGACTTTCTGGCAACAGAAACCGCCAGGGGATTGGTGATCCGTGAAACCGAGCACACCGTTTTAGGCAAGTTTGCGACCTGGTGTATGTACGAAATCTTCCCGGTTTTCATGTATAACAGAATCAAGGTCGAATTAAAATTATCGTCAAAATTGCTTTGGGAAGATTTTAACAATTACAACACGATTTATATCGGGTCATATAAATCCTACGGTCTGCTCAAAAACATCGTGCAAAATCTGCATACAAAGTACCAGGTATTCCCAAATTCGCTGAATTTTTACGATTCAGAGCGAGACACGACCTATTCGTACCAGTCTTTTAAAGAATACGATTCCGGCTATCACCTGGATTATACCTTGATTGCCAAGATTCCGGGGCCAAATCAGAATACCATCATGGTCTTTGCCGCCACCGGCGACCTCGGTCATACCTCGTCGGTAAAATATTTTACTGTTTTGGAAACTCTTCAGGAATTCGAGAAAACCTACCTGCAAAAAAAACCGGGGATCAGGTATTTTGAAGCACTCATGGAGGTAAAGGGCTTTGAAAGAACCGGCATGTCCACAAAGTTATTGCATTTCAAAAAAATCGACCCGGATTATTCGATTGCCCAGCCGGAATGAGGTTCTTGTTTCATAGACCTGGCCCAAAACCTGCTCGAACGCGAAAACCACACTCCTTCCAAAGCAATCCACACATCCGCTCAATCCCTGTATTCACAGGGACAAGCCTTATCTTCTCCGCTCAACCCGATCTCCTTAAAACCATCCACCTTGATTCTATGAAAGCCCTTTATCAGCGTATCAGCTTCAAATATCACCTGACCGGTCTGGACAGCAGCGAGGCCAAACCCTATATCACCCATCACCTCTCTGTCTCCGGCAGAACCGACCCGTTATTTGCCGATGAGGTGATCATTGAAATCTTCCAACAGGCCAAAGGCCTACCACGTGTCATCAATAACCTCTGCTA
>METF01000066.1:9822-9964 GCA_001771235.1 Candidatus Zhuqueibacterota bacterium RBG_16_48_16 | reverse complement strand
AGGCCACCACAGCCATTGCCCTGATGCATGCCGGCGCCGATCTGCTGATCCTCACCCATCCGCAGGCGTTTGCGATTGTGAAGGAGGCGAGGAGTGCTTTGCTGGAATGAATGCTTTAATTTCCAATATGAGCAGGCGGAAA
>METF01000066.1:8961-9589 GCA_001771235.1 Candidatus Zhuqueibacterota bacterium RBG_16_48_16 | reverse complement strand
TCATGAATCTGACTGTGATCTTGCTTCGTAGCAGGCTGTTAAAAAACAGCCCGATTACCCTCTGACAGGTAACAAGAATCACTCCGGCTCATCCTCACAAAGCAATTTGCAAGCCTAATCCCAACGTGAGAGTTTCAACCAAATTCGGCAGCACGCTATCCTTCAGGCCTTCGGATTCGTCCTTCACTTGGTTGAAGGCGAGAGGCAAAATGGAAGATCGCACTCCCACCTGCAGCTCCACCGGCTGGTGAAGTGCGGGGATGAAGCGCTGCACGCCAAAGCGGATGGCCGTTCCCGCCGTCAGGTGAAACACCGAGCGATAGGGGACAATATCTTCCTCCTCGGTGTAGAAAAAGTCCATCCGTTGCAGAAAGCCGGCGCGTAGGTTTACCGGAACAAAGAAGAGGGGCAGATCGATGTAACCGGCAAAATAAAATGAGCCAAAGTCCGGCGGATCGCTCGGCATCTCTGCGCCGGCATACAGACCAAAGATCAACAACTGCAAACCCCCGGCAATTCCGGTATAGCCACCAATGTTCACCTGGCCATCACCCGCAAAAACCAAGCTATCCTTCTTAAAATCGCGCAGGGAGAGATTGGCATTCCCTTCCACATTTGGCAGCTTACT
>METF01000066.1:7964-8944 GCA_001771235.1 Candidatus Zhuqueibacterota bacterium RBG_16_48_16 | reverse complement strand
TGTGCAAATTCGCATCGATGGGAGCTCCTGATGTGTGTAATACACGAATCCTGTAAGAGCCTTCCAGCTTGTCGCGAAAACCACGCTCGAAGGTGAGGCCCAATTTCAGCACTTTCAGGTTAAGATGGGAGCCGGCCGTAAAGGCCCAGCGGCTGCCCTTCAAGCCAAATTGATACGTCGCCTCAAAGGGTTGGTCCTCGAATTGAGCCTCAGCGCGCACGCTGCCGCTCCATGGCAGGCCGAAAATGGGATCTTCACCATAAGGCGTGCCTACAATAGCGGCACTGCCGCGCAGGCTTGCCGTCATCGTGGCGACTGCGTCGTTGGATGAGATGCGCAGATATTTCAGTCCCGCGCCCAGCGCCAGGGGACCCAGGCGATAGGCGGCCCCGAAAAACAGCGGCAGGGTTGACAGAGAAATTTCAGCGGGTTTGCTGAGCAGCTCCAGGTCGGCCTGGGCCTCGATACGCCACAGCATGGGAATGGATTCCACCGGCAGGTCGGGCACGGTCTCGGCAGTGATGGGTTCGTCCACGTCAAAATGGAATTGCATATTGGTTTTGCCGCTGGCAGAGAATTGCACGCCCGCTCGCCGTGGCTGCATGAAGCTGAATCCGAGCACAAACTTGCCGACTTGCCGGCCAATGCCAAAAGCGGCAAGGCCACCCTTTTCTTCCATCGTGAATTCGCTGCGCAAGGTGACGTCGTCGAACTCCGGCACGGCTTCCAGCAGTTGCAAATCAAACTGCCCCTGGTCGCTGTGACCAAGTCCGAGAGCAAGTCCAAACGCCGTGCCGTGAACGGATGCCAATGCCGCCGGATTGCCGATCAAGCCGATGGCCCCACGGGCGGTGGCTGGATTGAGGCTGGCCGGATCGAGGGCGAAGAGGCTGGCCTCGGGCGTTGTTATGGCATACGAGCCGGCGACCTGCTGGCTCAACGCCGCGGATGTGGTACAACAAAGCAGCAGGAGCGAAAAA
>METF01000066.1:7663-7836 GCA_001771235.1 Candidatus Zhuqueibacterota bacterium RBG_16_48_16 | reverse complement strand
TCCATTTAACAAAAAGAGGGTGTCATTCAGCAGGAATCTTTGTCTAGAAGGGATAACATCCACAAGCTGGCAAAAAGAACCCGGATAAGAACTGCCTTTCGCAGTCTGTGGTTGAAGAGACGAACTCCTTTTACCACATAACAAAGATTCTTACAGAATGACATGAAAACTTA
>METF01000066.1:7322-7410 GCA_001771235.1 Candidatus Zhuqueibacterota bacterium RBG_16_48_16 | reverse complement strand
CGCCGGCAGAAGTTATAATCCTCCCCTCGACAATGTACCGTCCTCCTACCGGTTCAGCGCCATACTCTTTCAGCTTGTCAATATGGAG
>METF01000066.1:2991-7219 GCA_001771235.1 Candidatus Zhuqueibacterota bacterium RBG_16_48_16 | reverse complement strand
CGCACCCAGGCCAGTAGCTCCGTATGATTCAACAGATTGTTTACGCCTCTGCCACCCGGTATCACCACGACGTCCGCCTCTTTGATATCCTCAATAGAATAATCCGCAACCAGTGTTAATCCACCGGTACAGCTCACGGCGCCGGCTGTTAACGAAACAAAACAGACTTGAGCGCCGGGAATTTTGGACAGCACCTCATAAGGAGCGACGGCATCCAGGGCAGTGATACCGTCAAACAATAGAATGGCTATCGTGGGACTTTCCAAGCTCATATAGATCACCTGACTATTCTCGTCGCGCCTGACAGCGCATCAATATCAACCGTTTGATCAAATTCTGCCTGTAAAGGACTTTTGTGCGCAACCCGCATAAGCTTCCAGTGACTGACCTTTACAGGCCCGTCGATCATTTCCGGCAAATTATAGTTCATTACAAAAGTATCATAAAAAGCCGGATCCTTTTGCGGCATCAAAAATGGCTTGTGCACATTTCCCAATGTATCGACATAGCTGAAATACAACCTGGAGCACAATCCATCTCTTCTCTTACTGACAAATACAAACCATCGGCTGTTGCTCGACCAGCTATGGTAGCTTTCGGTAAACTCACTGTTGACATCAAGCTTGCCGTACCGGTTTGTTTTCATATCCAACATATAAAGATCACTGTTGGCAGAATAAACTGTGAAATATCCATAATCACATACGTTAAACAGCAAATATTTGCCATCGGGAGAAATTTTGGGGAAAGAAATACTCTTGCCGGTTTCCGCTGAATTGATAATGCTCTCCACCTCACCCCACCTATTCGTTTCCACGTTGTATGAGATCCGCACAAGATCATAGCGAATGGCATTATATTCCGTACTGTCCGTCCATTCCGGTCCACTGGTGAAATAGATGTACTTGCCGTCAGGACTCCACGCGGGTGTATTCTCCGCTCGCTTTGTCGAAACTTTCGGGGATGTCGTTACGGTATTTGTCCGAACATCATAAATAATGAGATCGGAAGCCCGATCCCAGACATAGGTGCTCTTGTCTTTTTGCGCGTGAAAAGACTGGTATATTTTGTTCACTGAAAAGGCAATATGATTTCCATCGGGATGCCAGGCGGGATAGACCCCGGCAGACATGGTATATTTTGTCCCGGTGTCAATTTTAATGACCTGGCCATTCTTAATCACCATCGTTCCACCATAGTCCGCTCTTAGATGGAACATCATCATGTCGGGATTATTGTTGCAGAAAGAGTGGCAATTCATGCAGTTTTTCTTTGTGGCTCTGTTGGTAAAAATAGCCGACTCGTCATAATTCTCAACATTGCGCTGGTAAATTCCCATATCCCGCCATAAAACATAGGCCGGGTTTATTAATCTATAAGCAACATGGCTGTCGATTTTTTCTTTGGCAATTCTGTTGGCTATTGTCCGGAATTTCTTCCATTCGCCAGCCGAATCCTTCACATATATATCCATGAAAAATTCATTGCCCCGATTTGACGATAATAATTTCTTCCACTTTCTAATCGGAATGATCACTTTATTCTTTTTGGATTTCAATGCGATGCGATTGCTCCTGTCATCTCCGCTATAAATATCGATGCGATATTCAGCCCCTTCCTCATTCACGGTCAAATTCAATGGCGCAATGTTGGGAGGAATGACAATATCGACATAATCCGGATCGATATTGGGCAGCCGATCTATTGCTGCAAAATCTTTAATATGCGGATCACCGGCTTTGGCGGTCGCGAAACTTACGACCACGACAATCATCCCCTTCAAAATGATCGCCATCAGTTTATAACAGGGGTTCATTCCTATTGCTCGCTCTTGACTTGATATCTTTTTTCTTTGGAATAACATAGCGCACATAATACCAATAGCTGTCTTGGAAGTCCTTTGCCAAAACTTCTTTTGCTTTTGCCTCGTTGCCGGAATATTCATTCAAGATCAGGTTAAAATCCTGAAATCGCTTGAATGTGTTCGGATCGATGGAATAAGCACTGATGTCGATTCTCGATGGCTGCATGGCTTTTGCGAGTAACAGGGCCTCCTCCAAATGGCGCGGCATTTTGACAAACCCATAACTTTTCAGCTCCCTGAGATGCTCCAATACATTCCCTATTTTGCCATCGAGTAAATAGTCTGCCATCAGGTATTCGAAAGCCATTTTATTGTATTTATTTTCCCTTAACATTCGAATCAAATCATAATGCGGATTGACGTTTTCGAGAAAGAAATCAACGCTCGGCCTTTGTTCGCGTTTTATTTGAATGTAGCGATCCGTTCTGATCAAAGGCTCGTTATCAAGATAATTCCGGTAATGCGCAGCCCACTTTTTGTGCAAAATACTCTTGTCGAGAAGATCGAGAAATATTTTCGCCGCGTTGTATTTACCATTGATCATATTTGTAAGCGCCAGTCTTTTCAGGATTCTGGGATTGTATTTATATTTTGTCAATCCCTCGTAGGCCATAACCTGAGATGCGTTGATGTGGCCGAGATCGAAATAGAGATCGCTGCTGGGAATGGCGATCTGGCCGGCGATAAATCTGTCAATAAACAAACCATCCGTCCCCAGCATTTGATTGTACGCAAACAGGTTGTCGAGCAAATGTCCGGTATGATAAAATGCTCTATTGGTATGAAAATTTACCAGCCTGTCATATTCTTTTATATCCTGCGATAAGCTCAAAAGCTCCTGCCAGCGGCCCTGTTCGGCAAGATAATCGATCCGAATCTTCTTTTTTCCCTCCCGGTCAAAAGACACCGTGACTAGTAAACCGGCAACGAGCAGGATAAGAATCGACTGGGCCCATAAAAAATTCTTTCCCGGCAATGCCTCATGATCACGACTGACACGGGCTTTGTATTTTCCGCGAACGAAGAGAAAAGCCATCGATGCCGGCATTGCCAGAAGAAATAGATAAAGATATACATCGGGCTTGAAAGAAAAAGGCTCGTAGTAAAATTCATAAGGAACAAGGTAAAAATAGGCTTCCTTCAGAGTCATGATGAAAAAGTAGCGTGCGGCGAAATAAGGATAGAGCAGGCACGCAACAAGACTCAATCCGGCATAAACATATTTTTCCGCACCTTTCGAAAAAAGCAGCTCATGCAAGATACAAAGCAGCATGTAAAAGAGGTATATCCATCCGCCCAGGGTGATATACACCAGACCGGACAGAACAATAAAAACGGACTTGTATCTTGTGGTGATTTTTCTGTAAAAGAAGAACAGAATAAGAGAGATGAAGTACTTGACAGTGATTATGAACGGAAAGTTATAATGGCTTTGAATGACCAGCAGCAAAATGACGGGCATGGAAGAAAGGATCAGTATCCAGGGAGGATTCACTGTTTCTTTGACAAGCTTATAAACAACGACGAAAATGGACAGGATGACAACCGCAATGATGAATGAGCCCGCCCAGTTAAAATAAAAAAATTGCATAAAAAACCGGGCAATCCACTCGATCAATCCGCCTGGGTATAAAAGAAATTCTTTGGCAAAAGTTTGGTCAAAGAGAAACAAGGGCTGGTGAAAATGATAATAAAGGGATGAATCATAGACCAACAGAAAAAAGAGAAACAGGGCGATGAAGAAAAAGGGGAAAGGGAAATAAGGATTTCGGATTACTTTTGATTTCATCACGATCTCTTGATTTCATTACAAGATGCCGAGCAAAAGCCTGGTAAAGAATATAGGACAATTTAAGGGGAAAAATCAAATGTTTTATCACCATCGAGCATTTTTATACAATTCAGCAGCGCCCGTGTATCGTGATAATTCACCTTCCATTCCGATGCTTTCGACGCCCGGCGTTGATGCGGGCTCTTGTCCAATCCCTCCGCATACCAGCCGCCATGTTCATGATCGATGAGGTATTCTTTGATGTAGGCCCATTGTTTGATGAACGCATCATGATATTTTTTTTCTTGCGGAAAAAGCTTTGCCATGAGCAGCAGAGCGTTCAATCCTTCGGCCTGAACCCACCAGGTTTTGACATCGCTGATAATGGTGATGGAATCCGAATCGTCAAAATAATAGCCCGCGTCATAAAAACCACCGTTCTCCACATCCCATCCATTCGCAATGGAATGGTCAACCATCTTTTTAGCGATGGCCAATGTTTTGGCATCCGCTGCCCGTCCCAAAACGAGAGAGGCCTCTAACATCAGGTAAGCGGTTTCGACATCATGGCCAAAGGAGACATGGTCGAAATA
>METF01000066.1:2618-2859 GCA_001771235.1 Candidatus Zhuqueibacterota bacterium RBG_16_48_16 | reverse complement strand
CCGTTGACGCACCAGGCTGTCGGGCCAGACGGCGTAGAGCGCGGTAAAGGCTTCGAGCAAATGAATGGATGAATTGTGGTCTTTCCAGCAGAGGCTGGCCGTAGAAGGTGGACTGTCTTTTAGGCTGTCGCTATCGTACCATGATCCGTCCCGTCGTGTATGGTCGAAATAGCCTTTGTATTCGGGATCGTGGCTGTGTTTGTCGAGCCAGCGAAATGTTTCCCGGGCGAGGTTCAGGGCT
>METF01000066.1:1198-2457 GCA_001771235.1 Candidatus Zhuqueibacterota bacterium RBG_16_48_16 | reverse complement strand
TAAGAAACGAAACCCGTGTTCGGCTATTTTTCGATAGAATTCTTCATTGTAAAACATCGCCGCTGCCGATGCTGTCCACACGTGCCTGGCCTGGGTCACCAGCATTTTGTTTTGCGGACCATCGGCCTGCCAGTCAAAAGTGAAATCACAAAGAAATCCGCCATACTCGCTGTCTATCGAAGCCGGATACCAGGCATCCAGCAACTCGGATCGCAGCGACCTTTCCATCTCTTCGATCAGTTGCCGGTTTTCTGTTGTCGTGGTCCAGCGGCACGCAGCGAAGACGATGAGCAGCAGAATCGGGATCAGGATATGTGCCGTTTGTTTCTTCAGCATGACTTTTAACAATCTTCTCCTCATTCTTCCGCCAACAATTCTCTCGCGGCCAGGACCAAAAACATGAAATTCTCAGCACCACCGCCAATGACATACTCCGTCTGCTGCCACAAAAACGGCCATTCTTTCAGCTCGGGGAAATCGGGTCGGATGTACGCCGTGCCGGATACCACTCCGCCCGGGATATAAGACCAGTCGGCCCGGTTAAAGCCGTAGGCCACGGTGACCGAATGGCTGCCGACGCCCGAGGCGAAGGAAGCGGTATTCGGCCCCGGGTGGCAGCCGAGAATAAAATTCAAAGCATCGAGCACAGGCTCTTTGGGGATAAAATCCGGCCAGGCCTTGTGCAAGTAATATTGCTGTACGCCGAACTCCTGAATCTGCCAACCGGCTCCCCAAATTCGAGGATGGTAAGGCACACCGAACGGATTTTCTTTCGTATCTTTTTCCAGATTTTGGTAGTAAGAGCGAACGGCTTCATTTGCCGATTGTTGAAATCGATCGTTGTTTAGCATCGATCGAACGCGGGCCACCAACCAGCCAATCCGGCCCATTTGTTCACCTAACTCCGGCCACATCGCAATGATCTGATCTTTATAAGTTGCCTTGTCAGTCGCAAGAACCAGCTCGGCCAGGGCCTCCATCTTTGAGGTGGAATGGCCGTCGACAGCCTTGTTTTTGTCCCACAGCTCCTCAGCCACACGAAGGCAATCATCGGCGAGGGAATCGTTGTAATCTTTTAAGGCGCGGTAGCCAGCCGCCAGGCAACCGGCGACAAAAAGCTCGCGGCGGGGATTGACTTCGGTGAAAACCCAGCGGTCATCGGCTGCGCCGGATTCATTTTGACCGACCCGGCCATCGCCGAGGTCGGGATTATAAATCCTGTTGTCGGTCATTGTCGAGCCGTCCCCCAAGAGCACATA
>METF01000066.1:759-1140 GCA_001771235.1 Candidatus Zhuqueibacterota bacterium RBG_16_48_16 | reverse complement strand
GCCAGTATCGTCAGCACACCGTGTTCGATTTGTTGCAGGATATCGGGCTTGCCATCGGGCCGGTGCAGCTCCACCAGTCGCTTCTTCTGGTCGATGGTGGTTTCGTCATAGTCTATGCCGAAGGATTCATAAATCAACGCCAGGGTACGAACGGTGCCGGCCTGGGACTCGACGCGAAGATCGTAATCGCCGGCATCGTGCCAGCCGCCGACATCGAGTCCGGGAACGTGTTGCAGCGGTTGGAAAGACGTGAGCGTCGAGCTGCCCTGGCTGTATCCATCGAAATGCAGCGTATCCACCGGCGCCATCAGGGCATCGTCCAGATGGCAGGCGCCGTGCCACACCCTGTAGCGGTCGTTCACCCGTACATGGCACATTTGC
>METF01000066.1:424-742 GCA_001771235.1 Candidatus Zhuqueibacterota bacterium RBG_16_48_16 | reverse complement strand
CAGCGTCGGCTGCCATACATGCCGATCAAAAACATCACTGTCTATCTTGAACGGCTGCGTCTTGCTGTCGCCGCAGGTAACGACGTACATGCCGCTTTCCCGGATATCGGAAAAATCGAAGAGCAAATAGCGATAGCGCAGAAACTCCCCCCACTCTTCAGGCAGCTTGGATAAGACTGTTCTCAATTCTCCGGAGGGAAGGATGCGTTTGAGCGATGCAGGTTGGCCGCCCTCATACTCGGGATCGCACTCGATCACCGCCATTTTTTGTTGCCGGGGATGGTAGCCGACTTGCGAAACGTGAATGACCGGCTTGTA
>METF01000066.1:0-212 GCA_001771235.1 Candidatus Zhuqueibacterota bacterium RBG_16_48_16 | reverse complement strand
CGCAATCACCAGCGTCAGGCCTTCGGCCAGCGGCTCGACCTGGTAAGGACCATCTTCCTGCCGCAGCATCGGGCCGCTGAGCTGTCGTGGGAATATTCCTGATTTTTGATCCATATAATAAGCCTTGCCGAACAAATCGCCCGGAAAAAGCTCCAGGTTAAATCCCACTTTGCCAATCCATTCAGCGGGCAGCTCTTCATCGAGATCGACGG
>METF01000065.1:12666-12771 GCA_001771235.1 Candidatus Zhuqueibacterota bacterium RBG_16_48_16 | reverse complement strand
AGCACGGCATGCTTGCGAATAAGATAAAAAGAAAGATAAATGGATACAAATGTAGCTGATGCGCTTTCATGCAAAAGTCCTATTATGATATCAACATAATCCTAA
>METF01000065.1:8937-12479 GCA_001771235.1 Candidatus Zhuqueibacterota bacterium RBG_16_48_16 | reverse complement strand
TGAATACCATCTACCGTGAACCCAATTCAGCGTGACTGTCATTCTCTTGAGAATGACATCCTCTTTTTAGTAAACGGACTTGATAGATTGTTATTCGCCTTTTAACTTTGGCTGTGGTTTTAAAGGCCATAAGAGAATAAGCAAGTTGTAGTAGTTCACCCGTATCAGTTGTCCGCCATTATTAATATTGTCAAATACACTTGAACCTTATTTTCGTCTTTTTAACCTTAGTAGAAAAATGGTCACCACCACATTTTAACCTTATTGCTCAAAGGTAGCAAAATTTGACTTCTAAAGTATCGCAACACGGACTCACCACACCACAGGCTGGCCCAAATCATCATCGTCCAGGTCCGGCTGCGTCGCCTGCTTGCGGCTTTTCAAAACGATAGTCGTGACTTTAGCGCCGGTTATCGCATATTCGGTCGGAACGACCTCTTCGATCAACGCTCGATTGGCCATGCCGGTCGTCGGGCCTGTCGAGCGGCGGGAATTCATCACCGCCAGCACCGAAGGCGGCAAATCCGCCAACTCTGTTCCTTCGACGATCATCCCGCTGTCCCTGACTCTCACCTGGATGTAGAGATTATCGTTGGTCCGGCGATTTCGAAGGATCGACAACAGGTTCTCGAAACTCACCGGACGGTACTTGTCGGGATTGATGCGCATTTCGTAAGGCGTCAGCGAAGATGCGGCGGCGACAATGACGGACAGCCTGTCCGCATCGAGTTTTTCCGGCACTTTTAATTTCCTGACCAGCTTGATGGTTTTTTCTTTTGTCGTTTTTAATTGAATGACCAGGCCGAACGATTCTCCCGGCTCGATCTCCGCCCGATCCAACCACACAGATTCGATTCTGGCCGCTCTTTCACCGGGAAGAACGTCGGCTGTTACTTTTATTTTCTCGATGCCAGGAGCGCTAAAATCATTGACCATGAAGGTGCCAACCAGCGCGGCGACAAAATCACCTGCTTCGGCTGCCTCGGCTCCGGGGGCGAAAAATCCCAGCCGTTTGGGAACGGAATAAAAATCGTCAAAAGAAAAACTTTTCCCATTCTCAAAAACCACTTCGCCGCCCAGTTTCAATGAGCTCTCGCCGGACGACAACCTGGCCGAGGTCATCCCCTGTATCAAAGCAATGCGCAGGAAAAACGGCATCAGGTTGTTCATCGACGGATCGGCAGCCATCTTGAATCGGTAACTGTGTTTCCCATCGACCATCGAGTTGTGCTGCAATTCCACCGGGATCATAAAAGGTTTTTTTGACAGATCGCCCAAAACACCGGACAGGCGATCCTGCCTGAAACTGCCGACAACGTCATAAGTAAGAGCCAATTTGTTCGATCCGAGAAGACTGGGCAGCGTCGCCGAAATGCGGGCAGGGGCTAAGGGTAGATTGATCGGCCCCAGGTTGAAAACATAATGGCCGAAGGCAAGGAGCTTGTCGCCGGACACCGCGGTGACCGTGCCGGTGGTTTCGATGTCATAATCGCCGCAAACGAACACCTGGGAAATAGGCGAGCCCGGCTCGAACGCTCGCTGCTCTGCCGGGGCCTCGCCGGACGTTCCGCCGCCCTGAATGATCGAAAAGCCCAGATGGCTGAACTCGCTGCCGTAAGAATCGATGATCTGATTCTGAAATCCGCAAAAGATCAAGGGGGCTTGAATTTTCGCTAATGTCCCGGTGGATGGCTTGACCTCCCGGGAAAACATGCGAACGAAATCGGACCAGGGATCGCCGGTGTGGTGTGTCAATGCGAGATTGAGATAATTCGAAAACAGCGATATTCTCACCGGCTGTTCGATGTCCCGCACATCTTCTTTAGCGGCCACCTCAAGCATATTTTCGATCGGCATCACGCCGCCAATCGGTTCTTTCATAAATTCCCCGACGCGAAAAGAGAGTGCGCCGACGAGCTTGTTATCGATATAAACCGGACTGCCGCTCATTCCGCCCGCCACGCCGATGTACTCCATCTTTTCGCCGGTCAGCCGCACGAGAATAACGTCCCTTTGTGGGTAAAAATCTTTGATAATGTCCAGCACCTGCACGCCAAATTCCTCGATATCATTTCCGGAAAAGACGGTTTTTCCCGTTCCGGTCATGCCGGGTTTGATCTCGGAGACAGGCATGAATGGCATATCCCAATCATCGGCTGCGGGTGCTGTCAAAACGGCAATGAATAAGAGAAGCAGTATGTGTAAAATGCACTTCATGATGGTCGCGCGCTTTGCTAAAAGTCTGACATGTTTTACCATTTAATAAAAGAATACCGGGAGGGTGGAATTGGTAAAAAAAGCAGGAAAAAACGATGCGAATCGATCCGGCTCAATCGAATGACCAAAGATGCTTTGCAAATAATGTCCGGCAGACCTCTCTCCTATTTCCTGTCCTCCCCTGGGATCACATCCGGATCCCGCACGCTCTGCTTTTGTTGCATCTCACATTTCCTTGGAGGCAAAGTTGATACGCAATATATCAATTAATTAAAACTGAGTCAAGCTTAAACATTTTCAAAATTCCAAGGACTCCTGAATATCGAGCACGCAGGAACGAAGCCCCAGTTTGGCTACTTTTTCCCTGAACTCGTGCGGATTTGCTTCGATAACGTCGAAGGTCCCGTAATGCATCGGGATGGTCAGCTTGGCCTGCAAAAACTCTGCCGCTTTGACGGCATCATCGATGTCCATGGTAAAATTACCGCCGATGGGCAGTAATGCCACGTCGAGCGGATTCATTTCGCCGATCAGCTTCATATCCATGAACAGGCCCGTGTCGCCGGCATGATAGAGCGTCTTGCCGTCGAGGGTGACCAGGAAGCCGCAGGGATTTCCCATATAAGCAAGTGCATCGCCGCCCAAATCCAGGCCGGAGCCGTGATGGGCAATGGTCAGCTTGACCCTGCCAAAAGGGAAACGATAACTGCCGCCAATGTGCATGGCATGAACCTGGCAGCCTTTTCGGCTGCAATAGGTGGCCAGCTCAAAAGGCGCGATAATGGTGGCGTTGTTTGCTTTGGCAATGTCGAGAGCATCGCCCACATGGTCGCCGTGACCGTGCGTTAACAGGACATAATCGACCCTGACGTCTTTTGGATCTGTCACGGCAAGGGGATTGTCCGTCAAATAGGGATCGAAAATCAACCGGTGTTTAGCCGCCTCTAATAAGAAGGCATCGTGACCGAGATAGGTGAGTTTTGGCATGGTTTGTCCTCCCTTTTACTCCGTTACAGTTTGCGCATAGAACACGGATCGAACGGTTTAATCGGATCAAAGCGGACTTAAACTCTTGCTTGTTACTGAACTTTTAATCCACTTTTACGCAGTTCAATTGCCATGGTGTTCTCATGAACCTTTTCCAGAAGTCCATGTCCAAAAGTGTTATAGACTTTGTAAGAGGCTCCAATAATCTTCTTAGTGACCCTCTCCTGGAACATAGGTAAATTCCCTCCCATAAAAATCCGTCCCATCCGTTTCATCCGTTGAATCCGTGTTCCATCCTGGTTCTGGATTGTTCAGGTCAGGTAAAAAAAGTAAAGTCG
>METF01000065.1:7253-8853 GCA_001771235.1 Candidatus Zhuqueibacterota bacterium RBG_16_48_16 | reverse complement strand
CAACATCTTTGGTTTTCATCATCCGGCTGCGATCGGCCTTCGTTCCCGCCCATACGGCCGTATCCGTGGCGCCGGGGAAAAACGCCGTCACTTTGATGCCGTGCCTGCGCATCTCCAGTCGCAGGACATCGGTAAAACCCAGCAGGCCGTACTTTGAGGCGCAATAGCCGCTGCAATTCGGATAAGGCTGCCTGGCGCTGACCGAAAGCACGTTGATGATATGGCCTGACTTTCGTTCTTTCATATCGGGCAGCACCGCCTGGCAACACAAAAAGGCCGATTTCAGATTGTTATTCATCAGCGCATCCCAGTCCTTTTCCGTATGCTCTTCGACCTTCTTAAAGATGGTGACGCCCGCATTATTCACCAGTATGTCGACCGGCCCCCATCTTTTTTTTACCAGGATCAACGCATCATCCACGTCGCTGCGCAGGGTCACATCGGCTTTAATGGGGAACAAACGCTCTCTTAAATCTCCGACATTGGCCGTTGCCTCTTCCAGCTCCTTTTGTTTTCTCGACGATATCGCCACCCGGGCGCCTCTTTGGGCAAAGGCAATCGCCACAGCCAGGCCGATGCCCCGGCTGCCTCCCGTCACCCAGACAATCTTTTCGCTTAAATCACTTTCAGCCATTTTTATCTCTTGTTTGCAAGAGGTTCAGAAATTCTATTCGCGTTTCGCGGGTTTCTTTAAAAGCGCCGAGCATCGCGCTGGATGTTACCAGGCTGTTTTGCTTTTCAACGCCCCGCATCATCATACATAAATGTCTGCCTTCCACAACCACGGCGATACCGTGAGGCAGTAAAACCTTTTCCAGCGTAAGGGCGATCTGCTGGGTCATTCTCTCCTGAACTTGCAGCCGGCGCGCAAACATGTCGACAATACGGGGAATTTTGCTCAAGCCGATGATTTTTCCTTTTGGCAAATAACCCACGTGCACCTTTCCGTAAAAAGGCAGGATATGATGTTCACACAAGCTGTAGAATTCGATGTTCTGAACCACCACCATTTCGTTGCACTCTTCGTGAAAAATCGCATCATTGAGCAGGTTATCCAAATCCGTCGTGTATCCCCTTGTCAGGAATTTATACGCTCTTTCGACCCTGGTGGGCGTGCGAACAAGCCCTTCGCGAGTCGGATCTTCTCCGATGAGGGGGATCAATTCTTCAATTAAACTTCGAATTTGCTTCGGCATTTTTCATCCTCTGAAAATTACAATGTTGCGTGGGGTCTCGTACAGTTTGATCTCGTATAACTCGCCTTTTGGCAGTTTCCCTTTCAACCGGTCCCAAAACGCCATCGCGATATTTTCGGCGGTCGGCACCAGTCCACGCATAAAATCCACATCGTGATTGAGATGCTTATGATCCACGTTCACGATCAGCTCTTTTTCCACAATATCTTTTAATTCTTTGAGATCGATAACCATCCCGGTCACCGGATCGGGCTCGCCTTTTACAGTCACTTCAAGATCATAGTTATGGCCGTGGCCGTTCGGATTGTTGCACAGTCCGTAAACACGCTCGTTTTCTTCGTCGCTCAGCAGTTCCGAATGGAGCCGGTGCGCGGCGCTGAAATGGAAATGCCGGGTCAAATAGA
>METF01000065.1:2258-7236 GCA_001771235.1 Candidatus Zhuqueibacterota bacterium RBG_16_48_16 | reverse complement strand
CTCAGCAGTTCCGAATGGAGCCGGTGCGCGGCGCTGAAATGGAAATGCCGGGTCAAATAGACTTTTGCCATGTTGTGTCCTCCCCGCTTTCTTAATGACGGATAATGACAAGCTTTTCGCTCTGATGAATCAAGGCATTAAAATAAACAATCTGGCTTATGAAATAATCCGTTTTTTTGATTGACATAGGAGACAATTTTTAATATAGTATCCAATCAGCCACCAGGTCGCGAAGCCACTAAGGAACACAAAAAATCTCTGTGAATCTTTGTGTCTTTGGGACTTGGTGGCAGATACCCGAATAGATACGAATAAACAAGGATATCCTCATTCGCAACCGTTGCTGACAATGATAACTCTAAACGAAAACACAGCGACATTCCGTTTTTATGAAGAGCTCAATGATTTCCTGCCGCTGGAAAAGAAGAAAAAGGATTTGACGTACACCTTCAAAGGCAACCCGGCTGTAAAAGATGCCATCGAAGCCCTCGGTGTGCCGCACACCGAGATCGACCTGATTTTGGCCAACGGCACATCCGTCGGATTCGATTACAAGCTGCAGCAGGGCGACGCCGTTTCCGTTTACCCGGTTTTCGAAAGCTTTGATATCTCTCCTGTAGTCAAATTGCGCAGTCAGCCGCTCCGCAACATAAAGTTCGTCCTCGATGTCCACCTGGGTAAGCTGATGCGTATCCTGCGCATGCTCGGCTTTGACTCGGTTTATCGCAACGATTTTAGCGACGAGGAGATCATCTCCCTGGCGCTCAAGGAAGACAGGATCATCCTCACCCGCGACCGCGGCATCCTGAAAAACAAATCGGTCACCCACGGCTACTGCATCCGCTCCACCCGCCCGCTCACCCAGGTTGTAGAAGTCATCCGCCGTTTCGACCTTACCGGGCAAATAAAACCTTTTGAGCGCTGCCTATGCTGCAACGATGTTATTAAACCGGTTGAAAAGACAAAGATTCTGGAAGAGCTTCCCCAAAAGGTGGCGGATGATTTCAAAGAGTTTTACCAGTGCCGGGGGTGTGGGAAGGTGTACTGGCAGGGATCGCATTATGAAAAGATGCGGAAGAAGATCGAGGCGATTATCAATGAGGTGAAGAGGATTTGAGAGGCCACTCTGGCAGGTTTAGTAAAATGGAGAATAAATTGAGGATCAGGTAGATTTCCAATCTGCTCCTGACATCAAATTGGCAACCGCCAGGTCTTCATCTATTTCAGGCCAGTGAAGACTGAGCCCACCGCCGCCAATTTCATATTTTTCCCTTTCCTCAGAAGTCGCTTGCTGCAATTGGGGAAACCAGATAATGGGAACACTAATGATGCGTCCATCTGTAAGGAACACGTGCATCATATCAGAATCGAATTCTACCGATTTGGCTATAGCTGTTGTTGGCACAAAAGCTCGCCGAAATTGGGTTTTAGTTTTGACTAAAGTGCTCATACCAAGCCTCTATGAATAATGTTTGGTGCTCTTCAATAATTTTCTTAATCTCATTTAGGGGGTGTGAAAAAATAAATTGGCATTCTTTGAAGCATACTTCGACTATTTTAACTGAGCTTGGGAAAGGCAGATTCCCAAGTTATTCTTTCACACCCCCTTAGTTCGTGTCCTTTGAACCCATAGTTCGCTACTAATTCAATGGGTTCTAACCAGAATTTTGCCTGGTCGCCACCAGCTTTGACGTGAATGTGAGACGCTTCTTGACCTTCGTTACTGAAGAAATGGAATCGATAACGTCCCACTCGAAGAATCGTGGGCATAGAGAATTCTGCCTTTATTAAGTTTGAAATAATGTAAGAATTTCATGCTCAGTTTTCAAACAAATAATTCAACTCAGTACCCTTGAATGTCCCGTAATACTACTAACTCGCCATATCAACCTTACCCGGAAATCGCGCCTCATCGGCAGCGTCCATGTGTAGCCTCCTGTTGTGTCAAGCCTGACTCTTAACATGATTTCATTCTAGCTCAATTGTCAGGAATTGTGCAGGCATCAGAATGCCAATTACCCTGAAAGGATTCAAAAGAATTCTTTGCAATTCTTTCTCCCTCCTGTCAGCCATTGATTTAGTTTCAAAAATGATGCGCATAGATTAATCCAGTTTCTTTGAGTTTTCTCAGCAAGTCTCTTCTTTTCTGGGCCAGAACTTTTAGGCGACGTTTCTTATATGGTTTGACCTCAGCCACTTCTAGGACTAAGCCTGCAAGTTCTGCAATCCTTTTATTATCAGACTGCACAAGCGTCCTCAATCGCGAAACATTTTTTGTGGAGATATGTGATTGTTTCAAGTATCCGAATATTTCGTCCTCTTGTTCGATCGCCTCTCTTTTTTCCCGTGGCATCCCGGAGCATTCTTTGCAAACGTGGTCTTTGTGTCCCTTGCCGGAAAACTTTTCGTTCGGCCTGACTCGACCGCAAACCCTGCAGTAATGTCCCATTTGTTTCGTCTCTATCTCAGAAAAGCTATTTCGTAACGTCCTGTTGGTATTGTACTTTCTACCCGTCTAACCAGCTAACCTGCTGCACCAATGACCTTTCCGCATAGTACTGTCGAGCTTGTCGCGGTCAGGTAGAGCAGGTTGTTGAAAGCCATTTTATTTTTTACCTTTTGATTTCAAACAATATAAATATACAAATTCCTTCATAGATGGTGGCACAATTGACTTTATGTTTTCTTCAAGGGCTGCTTCAGTTTTACCGCTGGCAACAATCAAACCTTCAAGTATTCCAAACCAACCATCATTTATGCCAATTTCACGCATCCTCCTTCCAAATGAACGAGCACAGAATTTTCCCATTTCCTGGTGGTAAATTACCCTTAATGCATGATTTTCGTAAATTAAATCCTGAATATCTTCCCAATAATAGTCGCGATTCCGCTCGCTTCTCAAATAAAATCTCAGCTTCTCCTCATCTGCTTGTACATTTTTTTTGGGCTCAAAGGGCAGTGAAGCAATAATTCCGTATGTTGCCTTTGCCTCATTATAACTATCGTTGAATCCTCGGCGGATTCCGCCTCCGAAAGTGATACTGTAAGCGCGAACATAACCATCATAAATGATCTGACCCTTGAAAGGGATTAGTACGGTTTCCACCATGACCGGCACAAAAGGGAATAGGTCTTTCAAACTGTCTGACAATGAAAGAACACCATAAGCCTTTGGTGGTGAGGAGGAAGCAAGGAAGATTGAATACTTTTTCAGGTGACGAAATAGATAAAAGCTGTCATGGGTGAAATGTTTCCAGGACCGTACGATTTCTAAGTCTTGAGAAGAAAAACCGTAGGGATTCTCTCTAATAAATGAATCAATTATTTCAATGTGTTGATAAAGCTGATCTCTGACCTGGACTCTCTCGTTTACGGAGTGAGCCATAAACTCTTCAGGAGTAGATGCCAGCTTCAAGGTGTTTTGATTTGAATTTACATAGACCAGTAATGCCGGGTAAAGCTCGTAAAATAGTTTTACATTTTCCTCTGGTAGCCTCATAATTATCCTTCTTCCAACTTATTATTGACCGGTTTAATGGCCGTTTAAAATGTTTCTAAATACAGAAAAAAAGAGATTCACGTCATTCTATGTACGTAACTGGTCGCCAGTGATGCCTGTCCCGGGCGATCAGGATATGCCAAGTCCTCTCTTTCTGTCATCACCCTATCTGACCGCCACCCGCAACACCGTCAAAGAGTACGGCGGGAAAGCGTGGGTGAACCGCGAACTGCTGATCGGGGTTGATGTCTCTTTCGGATAGATCTTTTTGGGTTCTTGCAGCGAGTTTTCGTCCGTTAATGAATCCGATGTCAGCAGGATGACTTTTGCGCTCTCGCCAATCCGGGTCGCACCCTGCAAATCAAGCGTGGTCTCGAGGGCGCCGTCGGTGACGTTGACCACCTTGATAATGACCTCGCCGCTCTTTTCGTCCAGGGTCGCACTGGCGTGCAGGCCTTTTTTCCTCTCGTCCAGATCGGGAGCGTCTTCGACGTTAGTCGTCAGCAGGCGCGTGCCGGGATGAAGACTGAAGAGCTTTTGCACATAGTAATTGGCCGAGCCGTAGGCATTGAGGTTGTCGAACCAGATCAGGTCCGGACGCCACTGCCAGGCGTTCTCATTGCCAAACAACGGCGCGTAGCAGCTCATCACCACCAGGTCGGCGTTACGCTCCAGGCCGGTCATGAACGCCGCTTCGTACAGGGCACACTTCCAGTTGTTCCGGTTATCGGGACTGGCCACGCCCACGCTTTGCGAGGCATATTCCCCAACAAACAGCTTGGGCCCGTCACGCTCGTAATCGTCGTACCAACCGACGTTCTCCAGAAACCATTCCGGTGGGCGATAAAAATGTTCATCGACGATATCGGGCAACAGTAGTCGCCATTGATCCCACAAATACTCGATTTCCGCCTCGCCATCGGGAAAAATCCTGGCGTCCGAGCCGGTCGCGGCGATGAGCTGCATATCCGGGTATTTTGCCTTGATCGCCCTGGCAAATACTTTATAGCGCTCGATATACTGCGGCCCCCACTGCTCGTTGCCGACCCCGATCATCTTCATATTGAACGGCTGCGGATGGCCCATTTGGGCGCGGACGCTGCCCCATTTGCTATCGGCGGCACCGTTGGCGAACTCGATCAAATCAAGAGCATCCCGGACATAAGGATCGAGCTGATCCATGGGCACCAGCTCGGCCGTGTTGAACTGGCAGGCCATGCCGCAATTGAGGATCGGCATCGGTTCGGCACCGATATCTTCGCACAGTTGAAAAAACTCATAAAAGCCCAGGCCATAGGATTGGTAATAATCCGGCGTCGGGCGATGCCTGAATTCAAAATTCCAGCGGTTGATGTTGACGACGCGCTCGTCCAAAGGGCCAATGGTGTTTTTCCACTGGTAGCGTTGGGAAAGATCGAAACCCTCCACAATACAGCCGCCGGGAAAGCGCAGAAATCCGGGTTTCATGTCCGCCAGCAA
>METF01000065.1:0-2096 GCA_001771235.1 Candidatus Zhuqueibacterota bacterium RBG_16_48_16 | reverse complement strand
TTCCGATGTAAAGCCCTCAACCCGCGCTTCACCCAGGGATTTGCCTTTTTCATCTGCCAATTCGACCCGCAAAGCGGTAATATTGCCCTGGACGCTGCGCGCTTGGACGCTAAAACGATAGCCGGCGCCCTGGCGAATTCCCATGCCCCGGAATCCCTCGTTAAACAGGCCAAATCCCTCGCCGGGTTGATCCACACGAATCCGGACATAGCGGGGATTGCGCGGCTGCTTCTCATCGCGCAAAGTCAATACACGTCCTTCTGCTCCGTTCTTTTTGACAATCCGCCAGCCGCGCAATGGCCGGTCAAACTCGAACGATCCGTTTTTCACCAGCTCGGCGCAGAGCCCGCCGTCCGCGCCAAAATTGATATCTTCGAAAAAGATGCCGTACATCGTTGGGCTGATTTTGGCTCCGGGTTGATCGACATTCACTGTTATTTGAGGCGCTGCGCCGGCCGTACAGGCCAGGGCCAGCATCCATAGAGCGCTCAACATTTTTCTTAAAGAGAAAACTGATTGCATACCATACCTGCCTTTCGCAATAGAGAGAAAACATCATTTTTCATCAAAGCCAGAACGGATAAATGCTCTGGCATTGGGAAACTCTTTTTCTGTTTTTCGTCCAAGTCTTTCCAGGTGTACAAGCACATTTAATAATTCATCTTCTTTTTGGGGAAAATGTGAGAGCATTTTTCCCCATGCTGAAATTGAACGATCAATGCCGATCAGTGCTACTTTTGCTGAACCGTCGGAATCTTTTGGGAAATCATTCTCAGCTTCGCTTTCTTCTTCCAATTTCCCGCTCACAGCTCTCATAATCTTTACGTGTATTTGATTTTGATACCAGCGGATTACATTTGTTACATCGTTTAAATCTCCGATTTCTTTTTCAAGTTTAGTGTTTGGAAGCCCAATCTCATCGAGCATTTTTAATTCTTCTACTTTTTCGTTAAAAACATCATGAGAAGAATCAAACCAGTTATTGACCAAATGAATGTATTCTTTGCTCAAATAAGAACATTCGAAATTGGCTGCTTTATCTTCAAGTTCCCTTTCTCTATTTTCAAAGGCCTCTCGATCGATGGATTCAAGATCAATACCTTGCTTTTCTGCAAAATCTTTGACCATTTCCAATGTAATCTTGAAGATTTCTCCCAATTTTTCCCAAAAACGTGCGTTGTTGATATCAAGCTCTGTCGAGTCGGGAAAATGCTTTTCCTCGAGTGAGAAATTGGCACATCGATGCGTAAATTCGCATCGTTCACACCATCGATCACAGTAATTATAAATGCCTGGAATCAGGTTCGGATTTCTAAGGAGCTTGTGTATATCATCAATAGTCATCTTGTTATCTTTCAAATCTTGACAGCTTATTTGTGCGCTCATCCCTCTGGTTATTGCCCATAAATATTCTTGTATTCATCAATTTTCTTTTCAAGCCTGTCGCTCAGATATTCGCTGGCATCGTGCAAGGCGTTATGGATTTCAATTGCTTCTTCCCGGTAACGCTCGATGTTGTCCTTATTCCAATAATGTGGCGGTGGTGCCAGATTCGTTATTCTGTCCGCCAGTTTCACCATCCATATTTCATGCGGCTGTCGTTTTATTCTCCGCAAACTATCCTTCATTCTCTGCTCTTTGGGTAAGGATTTGTTTTTGGTCAGCGCGAGTACGCCCTGTGCCACCTTTTGGCCAAATTCTCTTTTAACCTCTGGATATTCTATTTCCGTATCTTCGATTACATCATGCAGTAAAGCACATTGAACTGCCAAATCACCCTCATGATATTTTTCAATATCCAAACAAGCGATGATTTCCATGCCCACAAAGCTAACGTGCATCAGGTATGGCAAGTCCGTGCCGGGGAACAATTGTCCGTTATGAGCTTTAGCAGCGAACCAATAAGCTTTTGTATAACCTTCCTGTGACCAGGTTATCCCAGGTAGGTCTACTTTCGGGGAAACCGGCTCGCCCAATACCGGTATTTGGTCGGGAGGAACGATGACCCGGATGGATCGCGGCGTATACGGAATTTTACTGATCAGACCCTTCTCTTCCAACTTTAACACCATCTGATGTACTGTTGGTGGCGAGGT
>METF01000064.1:4381-6782 GCA_001771235.1 Candidatus Zhuqueibacterota bacterium RBG_16_48_16 | reverse complement strand
CCCGCTTGTTTTAACAAGTAGAGGGCGACGGAGCTGTCAACCCCGCCGGATAGCAATGCTGCAACTCTCATTGTTCGGCTTTGATTTTTGGGTTTAAAATGATTTAGAGATTTTCGCGCCATGTAATTGAACCTGTTATGAGAGCAATAACTTGAAATTTGAGTCAAGTCTCAAGATCTTGGCAATTGCCAAATCTTGTAAATCAGTTATGCTGGTAAAAATCAAGGATTAAATTTCAGGCATCGTGTTATGCCTAAAATGTTCTTTGAAATAACGAAAAGTTTTGCGAGTTTAAGTTCGATACCGGAAGGGGCGGGAACCTTGATCTCGCATACGGCGACCTGTTCGTTTTGAGATTGTTCCCGCTTCTTTTTTTAGAGACTGAATAGTGTCGTCAATCTCGAGCTGAAAATTCTTTTCGTAATTCCAGAGAGTTATTTTTTTATATGCAAATTTAACATACCAGGATATCAGAATTAACTGGGATTGACATGATAAAATTCCAATAGTTATTCCTGTTCACCTCGTTGGATATTATCCGATGGGGTCTATCCTTTTAAGTCCCGTCATCCTCGTCATTTTTACTTTGTCTCATAAGCCCTGTGATCAGATATTCTTATAGCGGGAGTTGAATCGACCTATGAAGCAGAACAGAGGGAAAAAGCAAAAAACGCCCAAAAAGGAGTTGCAGCCGAAACCGGTACGCGAGATTTCTGCGGCAAAAAGGCGATTGTTCTCAGCCATCACTTTTTCGTTACCTGTTCTTTTTCTCGTGATCCTGGAAACAGCCTTGCAACTGTTCCATTACGGCGGCAACCGGGCGCTCTTTGTTTCGACGCCGGATGAATCCTCTGTCTATTACGGGATCAACACCGAAGCCGGGCGGCGCTACTTCTTTTGGGGCAATTTTGTGCCGACGCCGCGAAAAGACCTTTTTCTCAAAAAAAAGCCGCCCAACGGCTATCGTATCTTTGTCCTCGGCGGCTCGACGACAGCCGGTTTTCCTTATGGCAATAATGTAACCTTTACCCGCATTCTGCAGCGGCGCCTGGCGGATACCTTTCCTAACCGACGCATCGAGGTCGTCAACACCGCCTTCACGGCTATCAACAGCTATGCCCTGGCGGATTTTATGGATGAGATTCTCGCGCAACAGCCGGATGCCTTGCTGATCTACGCCGGCCATAACGAATTTTACGGCGCCCTGGGGGTGGCTTCGGCGGAATCAATAGGCAGAATCTATGGCGTGGTAAAAACTTATCTGAAATTACAAAAGCTCAAGACATTTTTGTTGCTCAGAGATGCCATCAACGGGATTCGGAAACGGATCAGCGGCTCATCCGAAAACAACCTGAATGTAGATGATCCTTTGGCCACTGAAATGTCGCGTATCGTCAAAGAAAGAGAAATTCCCCTGGGCAGTCGTCTTTATGATTCGGGAAAGAAACAGTTCCAGAGCAATCTGCACGATATTTTGAAAAAGTCGCAAAACGCCCACGTTCCGGTTATCATCAGTGATTTAATCAGCAACGCCAGGGATCAAAAGCCTTTTGTTTCCATTCAAAGTGAAACGCTTCCTTCTGCGGAGGGCGTCTTTGAACAAGCGCGCATGTTGGAAGGTGACGGCAATTATGATAAAGCGAGGACGGCCTACTACGAGGCAAAGGATCTGGATGCCTTGCGTTTTCGCGCATCGGAAGAATTCAATGAGATAATCCACAGGCTGGCCGCCGAATTTTCCATCCCGCTGGTGCCAATGAAGACTGTTTTTGAAAAAGCTTCCCCACACGGTTTGATCGGCAATAATTTAGTCGTCGACCATCTCCATCCCAATATAGATGGTTACTTTCTCATGGCCGATGCTTTTTACAATACCATGCGCCGGGAAAAGCTTATCAGCGCTGATTGGCCAGGTCAATACATCAAACCGGTTTCTTATTATCGGCAAAACTGGGGATTCACAAAATTGGACAGTACTTATGCCGCTCTTACTATTGCCCATTTAAAAGGAGGATGGCCCTTTAAAGAAAGCGGAGCGAATCTTTCGCTCTATGAATTTAATCCATCTACAAAAGAAGATTCCATAGTCTTGAATATTTTAAAAACAGGCCAGTCGACCCTGGAGTTGGGGCACGTCGAATTGGCCGGTTTTTACGAGCAGCATGGAGATTGGCGGCGCGCGTTTGACGAATACCGGGCGCTGATCTATACGGTTCCATGCCTGGATGTGTTTTACGAGCCGACCGTGAACCTGTTGGTTTCGAACCAGCAATATGAACAAGTATTAGCGCTTTTATATGACGCTTTGAAATACAACGAATCATTTTTCATCTATAAATGGATCGGCCAGATGAATTTGTCTTTGAATTATACGGAAAGAGGTATTTTCTTTCTGGAAAAA
>METF01000064.1:2345-4321 GCA_001771235.1 Candidatus Zhuqueibacterota bacterium RBG_16_48_16 | reverse complement strand
AAGTCATCTCAATTTGCCAAGGGTGATGATCTTTTGCAGCAGTTAAAGAGAATGTTACCGGGCACGGCGGCAGTCGCCCAGCTCGAGGAGTATAAGAAATCGGTAAGCATATTTTAGTACTACAACGAAAGCTTACCCATACTGAAAGATTTTATGTCTGAAATTTCACGACAGAATAATTATTGGCAGGATAATTGTGCCTTGAAAGAGCAGAAAAATGGCGTTGTCGACTATCTTGAACAAAAGCTTCGTTGTAGTCATAGGACTGGAGTGAAAGCTTAAAGTCGAATAACAATCTATCAATTTAGTTAACTAAGGAGACGGTGTCATTCCTTTAGGAATTTTCATGTCCTGCTTGACGACCGATAATGATGGAAACAGCTTATTTTCCGTGGTAATCTTTGTCAAGGGTGTACAATTTTGAAAAAAACGCAAGGGGACATGGAATTCCTCCCCCAAAATGCCGTTACGGCGGATATGATTACACAATTACAAAGATTCTCAAGAGAATGACAGTCAGACTGTATTGCAAACCCTGACAGGGTTCCGAACCCTGTCAGGGTTACAACCATTGGAACTTATTTGGAATTTGGCAGCTTGGGATCTGACGCTTTATGTTTGCTTCATCACACAGTTGCGAGTCATGAACGCGATACCATAACTAACCCCAAAAAGGAGGTCAAGATGAAGAATTTGTTTCTAATTTCTGTAATTTGTTTCATCACGCTGGTATATTTGACAACCGGCGTAATAGGCCAGGAGATAGGGGAGATTCTGGTCGGCGGTAATATGGCAGATGCGTCGGCCTGGAATGTTTCCAATCTGGACAGCAAAGAATTGACCGAGTACGAATTTAACGACACCTTTGAAACGCCCGCCGCAGGCGCGGGCGGCTGTCTTTATGTCCGGGGCGGCACCGTGCAAAATACCCAGCTCTTGATCTGGCAGCCGGTCACTCTTGTCGCCGGCGGCGAATACACCATAACCGGCGCGTTTAGCGATCTCACCGGCGGAAATCTTGCAAATTTCTGGTGTGAAATTCTGGTCAGCACCGAGGTGCCGCCGGATACAGACGGTGTGGACTATGGTGGAGTTCGCATGCTGGGTTTTAACTCCTGGGCCGGTTGCGGAAATAACGTCGACGGTACCTTCCAGGATGACGGTTGCCTGGGTGATACGGGCGGCATATTGACTGTTCCTGCGGATACTAGCGAGACGGTTGTTTATTACTTTTGCCTCAATCCCGGCGCCTGGTCCGCAGATGCTCCGGCCACCGGAAGTCTGATAGAATTTGAAATCGCGATCGATGAGCTGAGTATGATCGGCCCGGCGGTGAGTGTTGATGTGAAGGACAGACCGGGAGCACGTGTCTCTCATTTTCAATTGCGGCATAATTATCCAAATCCCTTCAACCCCGCAACAACAATCCCTTACTCGCTTGAGGAGGAGTCTCATACCACGATCAGGATATACAACATGCTGGGTGAATACATCACCACCTTGATCGATCAAAAACAATTGCCGGGCGAGCATAGCGCCGTCTGGGATGGAAGTGATTTTTCCGGTAACCAGGTCAACAGCGGCGTCTATTTGGTAAGAATGGAAGCCGGCGGTTTTAGCCAGAGTCAAAAGATCCTGCTCGTGCAATAGCTATTTCGACGGAACATCTTTCTGATGCAAGGATGGCAGTGGCTGTGTTGTCGCTGCCATTTTTTTCAAGACATCGCTCTTTGGTGGGAGATGCCTGCTTGCCAGGATGTGGCAGTTTCGTTAGAAAGACTGTACCTGCATTATTCATAAATTTTGCCACAAAGGCACCAAGTCACAAAGGATCACAAAGTTATAAAGCATGGCGTCTAAAACAGTATTTTTGAATCGATTCATTGCAGTTGCTCGACAAACTAAATATTCTCTAAATTTTGTATAACTTAGTGCCTTCGGGACTTTGTGGCAATGAATTATTCAGGTGTAACCTT
>METF01000064.1:0-2335 GCA_001771235.1 Candidatus Zhuqueibacterota bacterium RBG_16_48_16 | reverse complement strand
TTTAAAATCCTGAGAGCAATATCTCTCGTCTGGTGCAAACTTTCACTGCAGAATGATTTGCCAGGTGCACAAAATATTTATTCGCTTTCAGCGATGTTTTTTGTATTATTAAACATCTTGCGTTGGCATTTATCAAAAATCAAGGTTGACATTTACAAAAAAAATCAATATCAATAAAAAGTGGATCGATTGTCTCGATGAAGGAGGTTTGTTACATGTACTGCGCTCAGCTTGCCCTATCTCTCTACGGAAAAATGCGGAAATGCTTATGGATGGCCTGTTTGTTCACATTCTCATTCTCTGTCTTGACGATTCCATCGAGCGCACAGAGCCAGTCAGATGCCTTGCGCATCAATGAATTTATGGCCTTGAATCAAAACACGCTGGCGGACGAAGACGGCGAATATTCGGACTGGGTAGAAATTTATAATCCGACAGCCAGCCCTGTAAACCTTCAGGGCTGGTCGTTGACGGATGAGAAGGGCCAGCAGCAAAAATGGCAATTTCCCCAGGTCACTCTCGGCGTAAATGGCTATCTTGTCGTATTCGCTTCCGGCAAAGACAGGCGGGTTTCCGGCCAGGAGCTGCACACCAATTTTCAATTGAACGGATCGGGCGAATATTTCGCGCTTTTCAATCCCGATTTGACAGCGGCGACGGAATTTGAGCCGTCTTACCCGGAACAGACAACAGATGTTTCTTTCGGCTATTTCGATGGCGACTATGTTTTATTGGCAGAATCAACGCCCGGAGCGGCGAATCGATTTTCCGACCAGCAATTGTTGCCTGCGCCGGTATTCAGCAAAAATCACGGCTTCTATGATGAGCCTTTCCCGGTAGCAATAACCTCGGGGCTGCAAAATACGCAAATTTATTACACCACAGACGGAAGCGATCCCAGCCAGGAGAACGGCACGCTCTACAGCGCCCCCGTACAAATTACCACGACCACGATTCTGCGGGCCATTTCCATCAAATCGGGCGCCTTCCCAAGCAGGGTGACAACGCAAACCTACCTTTTCCTGGATGACGTCATCAACCAGCCCAACGATCCCCCCGGCTATCCGGCCGAATGGGGACCCTATACCGCCATTAACGGGATGGCGATAGCCGATTATGAAATGGATCCGGAAATCACCCGGGCCGCCGAGTATGCCGGTCTGATGAAAGAGGCTTTGCTTTCCATTCCGACAATGTCCATTTCCACTGATAGAGATAATTTATTCTCAGCAAGCACCGATTCGGTAACCGGCGGCATCTACATTTACACCGGTCCCCCCTTGAACAATGAGGAGAACGGCCTCGGTTTCGGCTGGGAACGCCCGGCCTCGGTCGAGTTTTTCACCGCCGATGGCTCCGAAGAGTTTCAGGTGGATTGCGGACTACGACTGCACGGCGGCCACAGCCGGCGGCCTGAAAAATCTCCCAAGCATTCTTTCCGCCTGGTCTTCAGGAGCGATTACGGCCCGGCCCGACTCGAATATCCGCTTTTTGGTGACGATGCGGCGCAGAGCTTCAACACCATCACGCTGCGCGCGGGATTCAATAACGTGTGGCATCATCATAGCGCCGGCGAGCGCGACCGCTCTCAATATGTCACCGATTCCTGGACCAAAGACACCTTCCTGGCGATGGGCCACGTTGCTGCACACAACCGTTTTGTCCATTTGTATTTGAATGGCATCTACTGGGGGGTCTATAACCCCTCCGAGAGGATGGATAAGGATTTTGCTGTTTCTTATCTTGGCGGCAACGAAAATGATTTCGATGTGATTAAGGATTATCATGATGAAGCTTCTGATGGAGATCTCGGTGCATGGAACGATATGATGAGCATGGCAAACAGGGGTTTGACAAGCAATACGGTTTATCAGCGCATTCAGGGAAATAATCCTGATGGTACACCCAATCCAAGCTATGACAAGCTGGTCGACGTGGAAAATATCATCGACTATATGATCCTCAACTTTTACGCAGGGAATACGGATTGGGATCATCACAACTGGGCGGCTACGAGAAGCCGGGCATTCTCAAGCGAGGGATTTCAATTCCTGCCCTGGGATACGGAGCATATTTTTGAAAGCACCAACCACAATATGCTCGACGAAAATAATCCCGACTGTCCCAGCGCATTGTTTCAGCGGCTGCGTGAAAACGCCGATTTTCGCCGCCTGTTTGCCGACCGGGTTCAGCTTTTCTGCTTCAACAGCGGGCTTTTGACCCCGGAGCTCGTACTGGAGCGTTGGCTGAAACGGGCCGGTGAAATCGACATAGCCATCATCGCCGAGTCCGCGCGTTGGGGCGATTATCGCCGCGACGTTCACCAGTACCAGCC
>METF01000063.1:3306-12775 GCA_001771235.1 Candidatus Zhuqueibacterota bacterium RBG_16_48_16 | reverse complement strand
TTCCTGATTCAATGGATACGAATGAAAGAAACTGTCCCATGAGAATGAAACTCAGGTAATAGACAAAATGCTTGGTGTCGAACACACCTTTGGCAAAATCGTCGAAATGTTCGATCAACGAAAAGCCCGACAAAGCTCGTCCTACCTCCGGGCTGACAAAGCCGGAAAGCCAGCCGATGGCCCAGAAAAACAGGATGAATGCGACCGTGCTCACCGCGGCCACGATCTGGTTATCCGTCAGCGTGGAGAAAAATACGCCGAAGGAAATATAGCACAGGCCCAGGAGAAAAAGGCCGAGATAACCGATTAACACGGGCATGAATTCAGGATCGCCAAACATAAAAAGCAAAATCATATAAATCGAGGTAAAGGCCAACATGATCAGGTAGAGAACGCCACCTGCAGAAAACTTGCCCAAGATGGATTGCAGGTTTGTGACCGGTGAAGTGAGCAAAAGCTCTATCGTTCCCGTTTTTTTCTCATCGGAATAGAGCCGCATGGTGACCAGCGGCAAAAAGAACAATGCGAACAAGCTCATGTTGTGCAATATCGGCCGGATGGCCATCATGTTCACATTTAAGCTGGGCGGGGCCATTTGATAATATTGCGCCTGCATGTCCGCCCGCATGCACACCTGAACGAAATTCGATACGATCAGGTAATAAAATATCCCGGAGACCAACAGGAACAATCCAATCACCACGTAGGCAATTGGCGATGAAAAGTATGATTTTAATTCTCTATTGAAAATTGCCAAAAAATTCCTCATCGTCCGGTGCCCTCCTCTTTGGTAATCAAGTGCAAGAACACATCCTCCAGGGTCATGCCTTCGGAGCTCAATTCATAAAGCTCCCAGCCATTTTCAACCACGGTTTGGGCAATGGTCGGCCGGACTTCCACCTCCGGCTTGCATTCAATGGCCAATGAAGTACAATCGGCAGGATGCTCTCCTCTAAATTCCCGGACTTTGAGAATGCCGTTGACGCCGGCAAGTTTTTCACTGATGTTATCTGCAGGACCTTTGACAGTGACTGTCAGCCGTTGCGATCCGGAGAGCTTTCTGGTCAGGTTTTCCGGAGTGTCTTCGGCAACAACTTTGCCCCGGTCGATAATGACCACCCGCTCGCAGGTCATGCTGACTTCCGGCAAAATGTGCGTGCTCAGGATAATCGTATGATCGCCTGCCAGTCCTCTTATCAATTCCCGCACTTCTATGATTTGTTTCGGGTCCAGCCCAATGGTTGGCTCATCCAAAATGAGCACTTCGGGATTGTGAACGAGAGCCTGCGCCAGGCCGACGCGCTGCTTATAGCCTTTGGATAAGGTTTTGATCACACGATCTTTGACGTTGCTAATTGCCGTTTTGCCCATCGCTTCGCTAACTGCTTTTGTGCGATTTTTAGGGTCAACGCCCTTGATCTTTGCCACAAAGTCGAGATAATCCTTGACCCTCATTTCAGGATAGAGCGGCGGATTTTCCGGCAGATAACCAATTCTCTTGCGCACCTGCATCGACTGTTCGTGCACGTCAAAACCGGCAACGGTAGCTGTTCCTTTTGTCGCAGGTATAAAAGTCGTAATGACTCGCATGGTCGTTGTTTTTCCGGCAGCGTTTGGACCGAGGAAGCCCAAAATCTCTCCTTTATCGACCTGAAAGGATACGTCATCTACTGCCATGACACGACCGAAATATCGTGAAACGTGTTGGACATCGATCATCTATTGAACCTCCTTTCCGTCAATGCCAAAAATGAATTGATCGTTCGTGTTGCACATTTTAATTTCATTTGAACGATTTTGACTTGGAACGTTCACTTACAAGACACCCTGTCATTCCGGAAGAATCTTTGTTTTGGTGCGCAAAATTATCAAGATTCCTACTGAATGACACTTGAATCGCTCAATTTGGGTTTAAGAAAGACCATTCGGATTTAGCGTCTTATGCCCAGTTCTTTTATGAGATTCCGATAAAGCTCGGCATCCTGGTTTTTTAAATAATTCAATAATCTCCGTCTCTTACCCACCAATTTCAGCAGGCCGTGCCGGGAATGAAAGTCTTTTGGGCTCGATTTCGAATGCTGGGTCAAATCGTTGATCCGCTCTGTTAAAATGGCAATTTGTACTTCCGGTCTTCCCGTATTTTTCGGGTCTTTGCCGAATTTCTCGATGAGCTCTGATTTTTTCTCTTTGGTGATAGGCATTCATACCTCCTGACGTTAATCTAGGAACATTGTAAAAGTTCCCTGCTTCTCTCTATATCCATTTTGATTTGACTGATCAATTCTTCACTTGACGTGTACCTGGCATCCTCCCTGATGAAATGATAAAAAGAAAGCTCCACATCGGCATTGTAGAGCTCCCCACTAAAATCGAATATGTGTACTTCGACCACATTCTCCTGTAAGTCGAAGGTGGATCGCGAGCCGATGTATGTCACCGAATTATATCTGCCGCCGTTAATGGAAATTGTCGATGTATATATCCCCGGTTTTGGGATCAATTTGTACACAAAGGCAGGAGTGATGTTGGCCGTCGGGAAGCCCAGTTTTCGTCCGCGCCCCAGGCCCGGAATAACTTTGCCGCGAATGGCATAAGGTCTGCCTAGATAACGATTGGCTTTTTCAATCAGGCCGTTTTCCAAACAGGATCGTATGAGTGTGCTGCTTATGGCTTGCTGATCGTTCACCACCGCCTCAATTGTTTTCACATTGAAAGACAAGGATTCACCCAATGATTCGAGAAGCTGGTAATTTCCGGCGCGGTTTTTCCCGAATACATGATCGTGGCCGATGATGATACTTTTCATATTCAGCTTGTCGACCAACAGCTCTTTGACAAAACTTTCCGGGGATGTTTCGGCAAATTCCCTGGTAAAGGGGATCACGACCAGTTGTGCCAAATCCAGGTGCGACAAAATGTCGATTCTTTCGTTGATATCGGTCAACAACTTTAACAGCGGAAGATTTTCATTATTCAAAACCAGTTGAGGATGTGGCTCAAAAGTTAAAAGCGTGGATACGGCTTTTAATCTTTTTGCTTCCCTGTTTACCTCTTTTATGATTGCCTGATGGCCGAGATGAATTCCGTCAAACGTGCCAAGTGTTAAAACGGATATGTGTGCAGGATTTCTATTTTCTATATCCCGGATAATTTCCATTAAATGACTATTGTCCTAAAACAAAAGTTGATCCAAATTCGTTTCGAGATCGTTCATACTTTTCGATGAGTCAAGTGTGAAATCGCCTATCCTGGTTCTGGTCAGGGATCTGACAAATCCGACTGTCCCCAGTGCCCGAGCGATGTCGTATGCCAGCGTTCTTATATAAGTACCTTTTGAGCAGGTAACCGTTAAAAAGAGCTCGTTATCATCGACAAGATTCATATCGAGCCGCGAGATAAAAATGCGCCGCGCTTTGAGTTCTACAGGCTCGTTTTTACGGGCAAAGCGATAGGCTCTTTGGCCTCCGATTTTGACGGCGGAAAATGCAGAAGGTTTCTGCATAATGTAGCCCAGAAAATTTTTTCGCGTATCTTCAAGATGATATGCGGAAATTTGCCCGATTTTTTGTTCCGCTGTAATTTTACCTGTTACATCCAATGTATCGGTCTCGATTCCCAATGCCACAGCGGCAATATATTCCTTTTCAAGATTTACAAACTCAGCCGTTCTTTTTGTCGCTTCACCAACCAACAGGAGCAACACGCCATTGGCAAAAGGGTCGAGAGTACCCGCATGGCCGATTTTCACATTTCTACGCCGGTGCTTGAGCCAGCTCACCACATCAAAGGAAGTCCAGCCAACGGGCTTGTTGATATTCAGAATGCAATCCAAAACTAATCGCCCCCGTTCGGCTTTTCCTGCTCCTCCCTGTGAATATCATTGATCAGGTGCTGAATGCGATCCGCATAAGCAACAGAATCATCGTAAATAAATTGAATTTCCGGCATCAAACGAATTCGCAAAGCCTTGCTCAGCTCCGAGCGAATATATTTAAGCGCCCTTTGCAGGCCGATTCCGGCTTTTTGGATTTTATCATCTTCGCCCAAAACGCTGTAAAATATTTTCGAGTATTTCAGATCCTTGGATACGCTCACTCGGGTTACCGTGACGTAGCTAAGGTACGGTTCTCGTGCTTTGGTCAGGAGTATCTGCCCGACCTCGGCCTTGATTTGGGCGGCAATTCTTTCGGCGCGGTTATGCTGCATCTTTAAAAAATCTCAACCTGGTGGCCAATAATTTCAACGCGATCTTCGCTCTCGATGAGATTCAAAATTTGGGAGATCATTTTATCCTGAAAACGACGATCATTTGTAACAGAAGCGATGCCCAGAACGGCTTTTTGCCATTTATCATTTTCGCCGACTTCCGCAACCGAAACATTGAACTTGTTGCGGATGCGCGTCTTCAGGCTCTGGAGCACCTCTCTTTTTGACTTTAGCGATTGGCTTTCGAGCAGAAAAAGCTCTATCTGAATCACGGCAACGTGCATGTCATTGCAGAATTAGCTTAATCGAGCGTGCGTTTGGTTTCCACAATCTTGTAAGTTTCGATGATATCATTGACTTTGATATCGTCATATCCGTCAATACCTAATCCGCATTCAAAACCGGTCGCCACCTCTTTGGTATCTTCCTTGAAGCGTCTCAGGGACGACAGCTTACCGTCGTGTACCAGTCTGTCGTCGCGATAAAGCTTGATCAAATCATTTCGCGATATCTTACCGGAGGAGACGTAGCAGCCGGCGACGATACCGACTTTTGGCACTTTGAATAACTGCCGGACCTCCGCCGTGCCCATCAACTCTTCGCTGATGGTAGGTTCCAGGAATCCTTCGAGAGCCAGCTTGACATCGTTGACAATATCATAGATCACTTCATACTGGCGGATATCCACGGATTCTTTGGCGGCAAGCTCCCTGGCTTTGATAGTGGGGCGGACATTAAAGCCGATGACAATCGCTCCGGAAGCGGATGCCAACAAAACGTCGGATTCGGAAATTGCGCCGACACCTTTGTGAATGATATTGACAGCTACCTCCGAGGTGCCCAATTTCAAGATGGAATCGGAGATCGCTTCCAGCGAGCCGTCGACGTCGGCCTTGAGAACGACCGAGAGCTGCTGGATTTGGCCTTTTTGAATTTGTCTTGATATTTCATCGAGGGATCGCGGCCTGTTCTGCCATCTTTCGTGTTCACGCTGCAACTGTTGCCGTTTATAACTGATATCTTTTGTATCCCGTTCCGATTCCAGGACGATAAACGAATCGCCGGCCTGGGGCACGCCGTCAAAGCCGAGCACCTGCGCCGGCTGGGATGGACCGGATATTTTCATTTTCTTGCCACGCTCATCGAACATGGATCGGACTTTGCCGCTAAACGCACCGGCAACAAAAGGATCGCTAACACGTAAGGTGCCGTTCTGAACCAACACGGTCGCCACGACGCCCTTGCCCTTGTCCAATTTTGATTCGATGACAACCCCCCTTGCTTTCCTCTCGGGATTGGCTTTCAGATCCAAAATTTCCGCTTCCAGGAGGATCATCTCCAGCAGTTGCTCCACTTGTTGGCCGGATTTCGCGGAAATTTCGACCGACTGGTATTTGCCACCCCACTGTTCGACCAGCACACCATAATCAGCAAGCTGTGTCCTGATCAAGTCCGGATTTGCATTGGGCTTGTCGATCTTGTTTATCGCAACAATGATGGGAACACCTGCCGCTTTGGCGTGGCTTATGGCTTCGATTGTTTGCGGCATAACGCTATCATCGGCAGCAACAACCAAAATGACGATGTCTGTGACCTGGGCGCCGCGAGCCCGCATGGCCGTAAAGGCTTCATGGCCTGGCGTGTCGAGAAAAGTGATCGCCTTACCATTGATTTCCACTTCATAAGCGCCAATATGCTGGGTGATTCCGCCCGCCTCGCCCGCGATAATATTGCTCTTGCGAATATAGTCCAACAATGACGTTTTCCCATGATCGACATGCCCCATGATCGTAACAACCGGCGGACGGGGATGCAGATTCGCTTCGTCTTCTTCCTGATCCAACTCCTCCAAAATGTCTTCACCGAATTCTGCCAGAGACTCGACTTCATAACCGTATTCCGCAGCCAACAATGTGATGCTATCCATTTCCAGACGCTGGTTAATAGAGACCATCATGCCGAGCTCCATACACTTTAAAATAATTTCCGACGGCTCGACATTCATGAGATTGGCCAACTCAGCAACGGACATGAACTCGCTGACCTTGATGATCCTGGCGTCTTCAACCTCGGCTTCGTCGCCAACCGAAACCCTTCTTCTTCTCCGCTTGCCTCTCCCCGCCTCATCTATGGAGGCCAGGGTCTGGCGAATGGTCTCTTCGATTTCCTGATCGTTGAAAACCGGCCTTTTCTTTTTCTTGCCTTTTTTCTTCTTTTTATCGAGTTCCCAGGCTTCCTCTACGACGCCTTCAGCGCCCTTCTTCCTCCTCCTCCTCTTTTTCTTCTTGACAGTCCCTGCCGCTTCCCCGGTTGTTGCCGCTTTACCGGGTTCGGCTTTTGCTTTATCGGCTTCGGCTTTTTCCTCTGCTTCGGCCCCCTTCTTTTTCGTTATGGGAATCGCTTCTTCTCTTGGTCTTCTGCCCGGCTGCTCGGTGGGAATTTCGACAACGCGTAAAACTCGTTTTGCCTTTTTTGGTTTTTCTACTTCTTTTATTTCTTCCTTATGCCCTGCTACCGCCCTTTCTTCAATCTTTTCCCGCTTCTCCTGGACAGCCTTTTGGATTTCCTTTTCCTGCCTGACCCTCGGTCTTTCTTTTATCAGATCGCTGGCAGCCTGAAGGCGCTGTTCGAGAATCTTTTTCGCTGCTTCGATCTTGGCTTCATCCTGTGCTTTTTTATCGCGGAGCCGCTTGCGAAATTCATAATCAGCATCTCCGTCAACAGGCTTTGCGCCGTACTTTTCCGATACCCTTTCGTACATGTCCTCCGATACGGGACTCATGTGATTACGGATGTCAAAATTTAGTTTTGTCAAGTAATCAACGAGAGCTTCGTTCGAGATATTGAACTCTCTCGCTACTTGAAAAACTCTTTTTTTAACCGCCAAATTATCGCTCCTCGTATCTGATTCACCAGGATGTATTACATATCCTTTAAAATCGCAGTGCGCCTGCGATGGGTTCTTTTATTTCAAATCTGCCAATGCGTTCTTAATCTTGATGGCCGTCTTTTCGCCGATGCCCGGAATTCTTGTCAATTCTGCAATATCGGAATCGATCACATCACGCTTTGTTTCGAACCCACCCTTAATCAGCTTGTTCACCATATTCTCCGAGAGTGCCGCAACTTCCGACAGCGGCAAGTCCAGGATCGATTCCTTTTCGACCATCTTTTTATATTCGTCGTCGCGCATCGTTTGAATATCGTACTTTGTCAATTTGCATGCCAGTCTTCGATTCTGCCCGCCCTTACCGATAGCCAGTGAAATTTGCTCATCATCTAAAACGGCGATGACTTTCTTATCCACGTCATCAATAGCAATACGAATCGGCTTGGCCGGACTGAGCGCCCGGGTGATAAAGATTTCCGGCTCGCTGCTCCAGTTGATGATATCGATTTTTTCATTATTCAATTCCTTGACGATCGCCTGGATGCGCATACCCTTCATTCCAACACAGGCGCCAACGGCATCTATTCTTTTATCATTGGAATAGACGGCAATTTTTGTCCTTTCACCCGGCTCACGTGCAATCTCTTTGATCTCGATAATGCCATCATAGATCTCGGGAACCTCAAGCTCGAACAGCCTGCTCAGGAATTTTGGGCTTGCTCGTGAAATGATGATTTCCGGGCCTCTTGAGGTCATTTTCACTTCTTTAATAATCCCCCTCAACGTCTCACCACGACGATGACGCTCCGTTGGGATCTGCTCCGATTTGGGCAATATGACTTCCGTCCTGTCCGCATTCAAATAAATTTCATCTCTATTGATCTGTCGTACATCGCCGTTGATAATTTCTCCGATCCTCTTCTTATATTCCTCGAAGATCAGTTCCTTTTCGACTTCTTTTATTCGTTGATTGAGATTCTGTTTTGCTGATATAATCAGTCGCCGCCCGAATGTGGCCGGGTCGATGATCTCAAGAAATTCATCTCCGACTTCCAGATCGGGTTCCGCCTTGCGCGCTTCTTTCAGCTCGATTTCGGTCACTTCATCTGTCACGTTCTCAACAATTGTTTTGCTCTGGTAAATTTCGATCTCACCCTTTTCCATGTTGACAAAACAATCAAAGTTGTCATTCGCGCCATATTTCTTTTTGATCATGGAGAGAAAAATGTCTTCCAATATTTTGGAAAGAACTCCTTTGTCGATACTCTTTTCTTTTACAAGCGCTGAAAAGGCTTCGACAATTTCACTTTTCATAAGTTCGTCCTATCATCCAAATAAAATTAAGACTGTTTAAAGTCAATTTGAACTTTTGCCATACGAATCAGGGCGAAAGGAATAATCAGATTTTCATCTGCTTCTGGAGACAGTTCCAGCTCCTCTGCTCCCACCGTTACAATCCTGCCTGCTATTTCTCTTACCTGATCGTTTTCAGAATACAATACTTTGATCCACCTGGAAACGTGACGGGCAAAATCTTGTTTTGTTTTCAGAGGCCTGTCAATTCCCGGCGACGAGACTTCCAACACATAGCTGCCGGGAATAGCGTCCTTTCGGTCTAGAATATCCGATATGGCACGGCTGGCCTGGGCGCATCGATCCAGCCCGATTCCGCCGATCTCATCGGCAAAGACTCGCAGAATGGAGCGGTTACGTCTTGGTACATATTGAACATCGATCAAGTCGATGCCTAAATCCGTAAGAACAGGCTCGATGAGAGATATCAAGTCCTCTTTTACCAATTTTGGCCTCTCATTATAACAAAAAAGTGGGCCTAAAAACGGCCCACTTGGCAGCAAATATATAAAATAATCCTCAAGAATGCAAGGAATTTAACGGATATAAACAGGCTAATCCGACAATCCCAATTTACTCTAACAGCGCCTTTTGTATAATTGCGTCTTCCTTTTGTTGCGAATCCGGGTAATCATCAATGATCTTTTGATAAAGGGACAACGCCTTTGCATTGTTGCCGGCCAGCGAGTAACAGCGGGCAGCTCTGAACAAATAGCCCGGCGCCAGGTATTCCTGGGGGAATTTGCTCGCGGCTTTCTCATATTGCGAAGCGGCTTCTGCAAAATTTCCTTTTTGCTCGATACACGAAGCCATGCTTCCCATGGCATAGGCGCTGAAATAGTCCACTTTATCGAATTTGGCAAGGAACTTTTTATAATAACTATAAGCATTGTCATAGTCACCGGTTTTATAAAAAGAATTTGCCAAATACAAAAGCGCCATTTTGCCGCTTCTCGTGCTGCCAGAGCCATCAACCAGGGAGCTGAGCATGGCAATGGAATTGGAATAATCTTCTGCGCT
>METF01000063.1:0-3269 GCA_001771235.1 Candidatus Zhuqueibacterota bacterium RBG_16_48_16 | reverse complement strand
GCCGCTTCGGCTTTTCTTGCTGAATTTTTAAAGAATAGTACCGCGGCGATAATAAGGACTATCGCCACGACGCCTCCCAACACAAACTTTGAGTAGGTTTCGTACCATTTGCTTACTTTAACATAAAAAGTCAGGAGTTTGTCTTCTTTTAACTTCTTTTTGGTCAATCGCTTTCTAGGTTTTAGCATGTTTTCCTTTCAGGTTTGATGCATCCACTGTTCTGTTCAAAAGACGGCTATTATATGCAAATCATGAGAAAAAATCAAGGCAAAAACCGGGGACGGTGCAAAACCTCACTCACGGGTGGAGTTTGAATTCTGACATTGCAAATCGTTAATCTTAAATCTTAACCCATCATCCCGCCTTTGCTCGTTTTGTTACACACCCGTAAGTGAGGCATTACTTATCTGGGAGGAAGAGCTTCTCGGGCGGTTACAACAATGATCTCGTAAATATTCACCGACAGGGCGGCGACAAAAATCATGACGACGCTATACATACCCACTACTCCCAGCCGGGATTGAAGGAAATTAAAACGACTGAACAGATCAATGACGAGAGGCATCGCGAAAAATCCGAGAATACTGGCTGTCAGAAAACTGGCGAACATTTTAGTACGATTGAGCTTGCCACCCGCAAAATAGGCAATAAAAAAAATCGCCACGCTGATTGCCAGGGCAATGATGGAATAGGTATCATCAAACTTCGGCCACCAAAGCACGTCGGGAGGTTGACTCGCCATGTAGGCCGTTGAATCCGAAGGCATTGTGTTCATTTTTGTATGTCCTTTTAATTACAAATGTGCGGGAAAAAATAGTTAAAAGCTTGTCAAATTTCAAGGTCTTTTTCATGATTTAATCAGCGCTATACCAAACAGTGTATCTAATAAAAGTCTTCCCCAGGTAGACCTGTGAATTCCCCTGGTTATCTGTTATCATTGGATTTTCATCAACCCGGATGTGCAGCATTTTACCATCCAGCAGCAATGCTCGTGTGACATCGATTTCAAAGTCCCTGGTGAAAACATCGCCGTCCCGGGCGGGCAAATAGCTGATTCTGCCATAACGCCTTCTGAAATAACGCCACACTTGTAAGAAAGAATCATCTGTGGAAACCACATACACCTCGGCATCGGCACCCAGCTCATCCATCTCGATGTGGGCGATGTCCTCCTTGAGTTCTCCCTCGTAAAAAAATCGACCTGCCAGCGCTTTCAAGTCCTCAACCGTTCTGCTTTTTCTGCGAATGGCTGTGTTGATGGGATAGCTCACAATGATCAGGTTGATCCTGGTCGGGGCAAATTCTCCGGCGATTCGCGGAATTTCCAGAGGATAAATCTCGATCCGGCTCGCCGGTTTACCCTCGATCTCTGAAAAAATGTAAATAAATTTATTATCGATTTTAAAAAACCGCTGTCCGGACAAATTGGTGAAATAACTGACCACACCGCGCGGATCGTTGGTGGTGATAAAACTGGCGCATTTTATGGTGTTTGCTTTGGGAAAAGTTCTTTGGGTCACGTTTTCAAGAGCATTGGTGTAATCCACGTCAAAAATCCCATCATCGTAATAAAAGCTGCGAAAAGTCGATTCCTTAAAAAACATCCGCTTGCCCGCTTCTTGCGCCGCCAATGATGAAAGAGAAACAACGATAAGAAAACAGAAAACGGTTTTAGTAAAGTTGAAACGGGAGATCATATTGCAGGAGTCACACATTAGTATCTTAAAAATCAATTTGTGTACAAATATGGCAAAAGTTAGATTCTGACAAATTTAACCACGAATTTTCACGAATTAATCGAATTTCACGAATTGTATACCAAGATCAATTTTAATTCGTGCAAATTCGTCTGTAATTGGTGTAAATTCGTGGTTGTATTTTATTGGATTCCGCTTTATCGGGCTTTGGTTCAATATCTTATATTAATCACTCTTCCATGAAAAGCAGCTCCTTTTGCCCGTATGGCAGGTGGGCCCTTTTGGATCGGCTTTAATGAGGATGGCGTCGCCATCGCAATCATAAAATATATCGACAAGCTCGAGGAAATTGCCCGACGTCTCCCCTTTGGTCCACAGGCTTTGGCGAGAGCGGCTCCAAAAAGTAACCTTTCTCTTGCTAAAAGTCAAATTCAAACTCTGCTCGTTCATATAGCCGAGCATCAATACCGTGCCGTCGTTTCTGTCTTGAATCACGGCAGGCGCCAAACCGTCAGCATTCCATTTGATGTTCCGGATGAATTCGCTTCGATCGATGATTTCAATCTCGGACATGGATATTCAACTCCTTGAGATATTTTTTGACTTCTTTGACGGAATTTTCTCTATAGTGAAAAATAGATGCCGCCAATGCGGCATCGGCCTTGCCCTCGGTAAATACTTCGGCAAAGTGGGACAGCCTGCCGCAGCCGCCTGAGGCGATGACGGGTATCGACACCGCCTGCGAAATCGTTCGGGTGAGGTCGATGTCAAATCCATCTTTGGTGCCGTCCCTGTCCATTGAGGTTATTAGAATTTCACCCGCGCCGTTCTCTTCGCACTGTTGCGCCCACTCCAAAACGTCAAGCTGCGTGGGAGTTCTGCCGCCGTAAATATACACCTGCCAGGCTCCCTCCCGTTTCATTTTGGCGTCAATGGCAACGACCGTCGCCTGGCTGCCAAATCTGTCGGCGCACTCTTTAATCAAATCGGGATGATGCACGGCGGCGGTGTTTATGGTGACTTTATCCGCACCACTTTGCAGCAACAGTTGGGCGTCCCTGGGGTTGCGCACGCCGCCGCCGACCGTGAGCGGCATGAACACCTGCTCCGCCGTGCGCCTGACAACGTCGATAATGATGTTGCGTTTTTCCGCAGAGGCGGTGATATCCAAAAACACCAGCTCATCGGCGTGCTGCTGGTCATAGTGTTTGGCTTGCTCGACCGGATCTCCGGCATCGACAAGGTTCAAAAAATTGATCCCCTTGACCACTCGGCCATCCTTGACATCGAGACAGGGGATGATTCTTTTTGCAAGCATAACGTGGAAATTTCTCAAATTCGTTCTGATGAACCCTGTGACCAATCACAGGTGCTCAAATTACGCAGCCTATATAAAAATGTCAAAATAATTAAAGACAAAATCATTAAGAACGTTTTGATGGAGCAACTTGACTGATGGATAGTCAGCTATTTCAAATAGTGCCTTGAGTGCCTGGAATAATTAGTGCCGTGAATGAGAGTGCCTAGAGTACTTGGAGTATTTAGAGTGCCTTGAGTGATGGCTCTCACGAA
>METF01000062.1:8279-9056 GCA_001771235.1 Candidatus Zhuqueibacterota bacterium RBG_16_48_16 | reverse complement strand
GCGTAAGCCGCCGACAACCTGCCTTTTAAAAAATCGATATTGGCAACAGGTGACGGATCGACATCGTTGAGGACGGCCATATAAAAACTGACAAAGTCGGCGTAATATAACAGCGAAAAAGTGCGACACAGCCTCGACCGGCCTTTGGCAAACAGCTCGGAAAAAGGTACGTTGTTGTTGAGCAGTATTTCTTTGGTGGCTTCGATCCGGGTTTTGATCCTTTGGGAATTGTTGTCATCCTCTAAAAATATGACAAAAGTTTTATCCAAAATGGCGGTACTTGCTGACCAGCCGACAATCTCATTGTGATTCATTTCCGGGATCAAATTGGCAAAAGCCAATGCCTTGGCATTCTCGGAAATCTGATTTCTCCAGCGGGTGGGCAGCGCCGCATTCGGTTCTACGGAACCGTAGATGATGGCGGTCCTGTCGCTCAGACGGTTTGCCAGGTGCAGCGCCTCGTTTTTGTTCTCATCGAGATGGGACAACTCATCGGAGATCGAATTTAGCAACTCGATGGATTCATCAAAGGCAGCCTGCTGATCTTCAACAATACCCAGCCTCGCCAGGGCGAACAGCACGGGAACGAACAAATATCCCAAAGAGGCGCGGGGCGGCTGGCCTCCGGGAACTTTAATCAAAACATAGTTCTTTTCCCTAGCAATTTCTTCAACTTCACCGTTGGAGGTAACGCACAGAACATAAGGCCGTATTTTTTGCAGCGCTCTGAGCGCGCTCACCGTCTCCTCGGTCTTGCCCGAATAGCTGCTGATGACG
>METF01000062.1:1056-8251 GCA_001771235.1 Candidatus Zhuqueibacterota bacterium RBG_16_48_16 | reverse complement strand
ATAAGCCCTGTTCACAAAAACAGGAATATCCAGGCTATCGGCAAAAAGATGGCTGAGAATTTCTCCGCCGATTCCTGAGCCTCCCATACCGCACATAACGATATTTTTGAACCGTGCGCCGGGCGAGGGCAGGTCTGCTTTTACGGCGATGTCGCGGGCAGTAAGACATTGTTTGGAGAAATTTCTGATGAGCGAGAACATATCCTGACGGTCAATCCTGGCAATGTTTTCCATACTTATCATTTTACTCTTCCTGGATTAAAAGTGGGACACATCGGCGACTATCATCGATCGTATCATTTCAGAGTCAGGTTAAAAACATTTTGTGGGGTGAATGTAAAAAGGCATGCACGGTCGTGGATTTGCCAAAGGATCGTTGACGGAATCGACGACACCGGCCCTCATAAACAAAACGTCAAATCCTGGAATTTGCGCTTAAACACCTCACCCAGATACTTTTCTACTTCATCAGGCGTACTGAAGCTCAACACTCTTTCGGCAAGATTCTGGCATTCGCCGAATTCAACCCGCCGGATGATTGTTTTAATCAGGGGAATCGAAACGGGGCTCACGCTGAATTCATCAAGCCCCATGCCGATAAGCACCATCGTGGCGAGGGGATCGCTCGCCATTTCCCCACACAATCCGACCCAAACGCCTTGTTCATGGCCACGCTTTATGATATCACGGATGAAACGAAGCACTGCCGGATTATAAGGTTTGTAAAGGTAGGCGACCAGCTCATTTCCCCGATCCACGGCCAGTGAATATTGAATGAGATCGTTGGTACCGATGCTGAGAAAATCACATTCTTTGGCGATCAAATCCGATATGACGGCCGCTGACGGGACTTCGATCATGGCGCCAACGGGGATATCCCGGGCAAAAGGAATTCCTTCCGCGCTTAATTCATCTTTTACTTCTTGTAAAAGTTGTTGGCAAAACCGGATTTCCGAAACGCAGGAAATCATGGGAAACATGATGTGCATTTTGCCAAAAATACTGGCGCGCAAAATGGCGCGCAACTGGGTGCGAAAAAGATCCTGATATTTTTGATAGACGCGGATCGCACGAAGGCCGAGGAAAGGATTATCCTCCGGCGGGAAGCTGAAGGAATCCGGGATCTTGTCGCCGCCAAAATCAAAAGTGCGGATGATGACCGGCTGATCGGGAATCGTTTTGAGCACCCCGGCGTATTCGTTAAATTGTTCTTCCTCGGATGGGAAATGAGGCCGGGTAAAAAACAGATACTCCGTTCGAAACAGACCGATGCCGTGCAGGCCCTGTTCTTTTACATAAGAGGATTCTACCGAGAACTCGATATTCGCCGCCACCTCAATATCCTTGCCATCCTTGGTCACCGGCGGCAGCTCTTTATGCTGCCTCAGTCTTTGCTCAAAACCCTGGTAGTCGGAATTGAGCTTGCGGTATTTTCGAATGGATGTATCACTCGGGTGGATGACGAGGAGGCCTTCATGAGCGTCCAAAATGGCATAATCGCCCGTTTTTAACCGTTGACAGGCCACAACCAATCCGACAACGGACGGCACTTTTAGCGATCGCGCCATAATGGCTGCGTGGGAGGTTCTGCCGCCAAAATCCGTAGCAAAGCCGAGCACCTTCGTCCTGTCCAACGAGATGGTATCCGAAGGCGTTAACTCTTTTGCGACGATGATGGCCGGCTCGCTGAGCTTTGATAAGACTTTTTGTTGCACCCCCTGGATGTGAAAAATCACCCTCTTTTTTATGTCTCTTAAATCGGCTGCCCGCGCCCGCATATATTCATCCTTCATGGTCGCCATAGATTCTTCAAGCTCGGTGACCACCTGGTAAAATGAATAATCGGCGCTGACAAGCTCGGCGCGAATTTTCTCAATGGTCTTGTGAACGATAGCCTCGTCATCCAACATGAACAATTGAACGTCGAAAATCTTGGCGCTGTCCGGTCCCAGGGCGCGTTCTGTCTGCGCCTTTAAGAGCCTGATCTCGTCTTTGGCGTCCGCAACAGCGGTTTGAAATTCCTTGATTTTCGCATCGACTTCATGAGAAGAAATGGCAGAATAGTCCACACTGACATCGTTAGACCCAAGCACATAGATCTTGCCGATGGCTATTCCGGGTGACGCGGCCGTGCCTTTTAAGACGAGGTCCTTCTTTTTTTCTCTTCTCGTTGCCATATTTATAGACTGCTCAATTTGTTTTGCCTTGAATATTTTTAGTAATCACTCTTCGTTGAAATGTAGATCGACAACTATGGTTTCAATGGCTTTCATCGCCGGATATTCATCCTCGCCTTCGATCCGAACGATTATTTCGCTGTCGGGGCCGGCTTCCAGCATGAGCACGCCCATAATGCTTTTGCCATTCACTTCTCTGCCGTTTTTCGACACGTATACGGCGGACTTGAAACGAGATGCTTCTTTAACGAACAACTGGGCAGGCCTCGCATGAATGCCCTGCTTGTTTGTAATTGTAAACTTTTTAACGACCATACGATCCACCCGACTTTTCATTCACCCAATTGCTGACAATCCAATCGATGCGGTCTTTCTACCGTAGCAATAAAAATCCCAAAGAAATACTAAAGATCGACGCAATAACCAATGCGAGGTTAATACTCTTTTTTAGAACATTTGCAACGAAAGCAATCATTCCGGAGACGACAAACACCGCCAGATACTCATGGCCTTTTTGAAATTGAGAGAATAAAGCCAATCCCAGACAAAGGCCGGTTGCAATGCCTCCTGCCATAAATGTCAGGTTATAAACCTTGCTGAACTTGCGTTCGGAAATATCGGAGACGATATCAAATCCTTTTTTATAGCCTAAGAATACTCCTTTTGCCCTGAGATAAATATGGGGAACGTTATAGATAATCAGAAAAACCGGGATGGCAAGCCATCCGACCAGCATGCCGAGAAACACGGCAAATCCTGCCGCGCCGGGCTTGATGTTGGTCCAAAACAAACGGTCGCCAATGGCGCCCAGCGGTCCGACCAGTCTTTCTTTAAAAAGAGCGATCGACCTTTCATCCACCCACTCTTTTTTCAAGGCATCTTCTTCAAGCTTTGCAATGGCGCCTAAACAATAACCTGCAAAATAAGGATGTGAGTTAAAAAATTGGATGTGCCGCTGATTGAATTTTACCTTCTCTTCATCCGAAAAGCTTAGACGCTTCAAAATGGGAATGGCAGCATAACAAAATCCCAAACCCAACAAGGATTGATAATTCCACGACCCTTGAATCAGAAAACACCGGGCAAAAATTTTCAACAAATCAATGCGGCGTAGATATTTCAAAAAACTAGCCTCGATGCTATGTGTGCAAATACCCTAACCTGGATAAACCGGAACCCAATAAAATACAACCACAAATTTGCACCAATTACACACGAATTTGCACGAATTAACCTTGTTGGACAAATTCGTGAAATTCATTTAGTTCGTGAAAATTCGTGGTTTAATTTTTCAGAATCTGACTTTTGCCATATTTGTACACAAATTGACTGTTAAGATACTAACCTGGACAATCACGAGATCAAAAAACCGGAAAACACGCCTCCCAGGACGCCTAAACCAATCAGCCACCACTTCTTTTGCTTAAAAAACATGTAAAAGAGAACACCGCAGCCTGCGCCTAAAAATGTGGCCATGACCAGGCCAAGCGCCGGATCCAAACGCTCCGGTATGACATGAATGAGTGGCGGGAACATGATCTTGGCAAACAACAGCACAGACGTCATGGTCAATAAAAAGCCCAGGATGAACGAAAAAAAGATGCCTGAATAATGAGTCCGTACGATCCGCCTGGTGGAAAGCGACTGTACGTTTATCAGTTTGTGGTATAAATTGCTGTTCACATAGCGAACAAAAATCACCAGCCTGCCGCCGATAACGCTTACCAGCACGCCGATCATCAAAGACAAAAACAGAACGGCGCCTGACCGTGCCGTTTGCTCGACCGTCATTATGGCCACGGAAGCGGCCACCGTCGCGCCGATATTCCCTTCCGCAAATGGGGCGGCACCCACGGGTATCTCATTCAACCAGACCAGCTCGAGAACAATGCCGATCATAAATCCCAACGGAAAGTTCCCTAATATCAAGCCGACAACCGAACAGGACACCAAAGGATGGGAAACCAGAATCTGAAGCGCAGCCGTTGTATCTAATGCAACCAGGCCACCCCACAAACTGACAGCCAGGATCTCAAGCCACATGGTTAGCTCCGGTTTTTTAAAGTGTGAATGTAAATAAACAAAGCCAAAGAATCAACAATTAATCAATCCATACGATAAAGCCTCACTCACGGGCGGGTTTTGATTTTTGACAGACGATGAATGAGATTCCTGCATGTGCAGGCTGTTGCAGGTTTGTTAAGAGACAGTTGTGCAGCCTCACAAATCCCCTCTCCATCGAGGGAGAGGGTTAGGGTGAGGGTGAAAAATGGCTTGATTATTAGCTCATGCACCAGTATATTTTTTGTCTTTTGTAAGCCAAAATTTCACCTGGTGCACATAAAATCAATTTCAAAGAGAGGTTGTCAATGGCTGTGATGCATCGAATGCGCGAGAATACCAAAACCATATTGATGGTACTGGTCGTCGCTTTCATGTTGACGATTATTATCGATTGGGGCATGGGCGGATTCAAGACGGGCCAGCCGCGGGGGGTCATCGCCACGGTTGAAGGAGCGGATATCCACTATGAGGATTTCTACAAACTCTACCAGTCCGAAATTGCCACCTACCGCGAACAACGGGGAACCGAGCCTGAAGGCGCAGATTTGGAGCAAATCGAAAATCGTGTGTTTGAAAACCTGGTTCAACAGCGGTTGCTTGGGGCGATCATAGCCGAGATGGATTTGAGCGCCACGGATGAAGAGATCGTCGAAGAAATTTACAGCAATCCGCCGGCTATTTTAAAGAATGAAGATGCCTTCAAAGACTCGACAGGCGTATTCGACCGGGCCCGGTACGAGGCCGCCCTGGCCAATCCTGCCGCCGACCAATTCTGGAATAGCGTGGTGGGCTATCTCCGCTCGACCGTGCCAATACAAAAATTTGGCGATATGATCAATTCAACCTCGATTGTGACCGATGATGAAGCCCGGTCCTATTACAAAAAGAACAATCTCCAGGCAAAAATAGACTACTTGTTCTACAGTACCTCGCAATTCGGCGGGAATGCCGCCGAACCCACCGATGAAGAAATCAAAGCCTATTATGAAAACAATAAAGAGGAATTCGCCTCTCCGGAAAAAAGAGTTCTGGATTACGTCCTTCTTGAGTTAAAGCCCACCGCTCAAGACACCCAGTCCGTCTATAAAGATGCCGAGCAGATAGTGCAGGACGCAAAGAGCGGGCAGGAGTTTGCGGAATTGGCATCCCTCTATTCGGAAGACCCCGGATCGGCTGAAAAAGGCGGCGATCTCGGCTTTTTTGGCCGTGGTGCCATGGTCAAGTCGTTCGAAGATGCCGCTTTTGCAGCCGGGGTGGGCGAGGTCGTCGGTCCGGTAAAATCGCCGTTTGGCTTACACATCATCAAGGTGGAAGAGCGGAAAACCGAAAGAGGCGAAGTGCAGGTCAAGGCCCGGCACATATTGTTGACCTTTAAACCGCAGCCATCCACACGTGAGGCTTTGAGCGAAGAAGCGAACTATATCGCCGAATATGCCAGGGAATCCGGCCTGAGAACAGTGGCCGAAGCGGAAAAGGTCGATATCGCGCAAACCGAGCCGTTTACCGAGGGCAGCTTTATTCCCGGCATAGGCATGCAAAGGCGGATTAACAGGTTTGCCTTCAAGAATGACAAAGGTACTAGCAGCGATGTTTTCCAGACCGATCTCGGCTTCCTGGTTGTGTCGGTGGCCGACGCCATCCCCAAACGAACCGATCCCCTGGAGAATGTAAAACCATCGATAGTAGCCAGGCTTGCTGCGGACAAAAAACTGGAAATCGCCGGGGCGAAAGCCGGGGAGGCCTATCAAAAACTGCAATCCGGTGTCGCTTTTGAGGAAATCGCTGCACAAGATAGCCTTACCATTCAATCCCCGGACATGTTCAAAATCTCCGGTTATATTACCGGAATCGGCCGTGAGCCGGAATTGGTGGGAAAGGCGTTCAAATTGAACATCGGCGATTTTTCCGCTCCCATCAAAACCGCCCGCGGTTATTATATCATCCAGTTGCTGGAAAAAACAGAATTCGATGAAAACGCTTTTCAACAAGAAAAGGATTCCGTTAAAAGACAGCTTTTGCGCAACAAGCAAGCGACGTTGTTTAATGGCTGGTACAGCCTATATAGAGAGAAAGCCGATGTAAAAGATTATCGGCAAGACTATCTGTAAACACCATCCTTTGCCTGGCAGGAGACGTGCATGACGACATATTTAGTGACGGGCGGTGCGGGATTTATCGGCAGCAACTATATTCATTACCTGTTCGAGAAATACGGGGATGACATTAAAATCATCAATCTGGACAAGCTGACTTATGCCGGAAATCCGGACAATCTGAAGAACGTTGAACAAAAGAAAAATTATCGATTTGTCAAAGGCGATATATGCGACGAGCAGATAGTCAATGATCTCGTGTCTCAAGCGGACATTGTCGTCAATTTTGCTGCGGAAAGCCATGTGGACCGTTCCATCGGCGCGCCCGATGATTTTATCAAAACCGACATCTACGGCGCGTTCGTACTTTTGGAGGCGGCGAGAAAGCACAAAATAATAAAGTTCGTCCAGATCAGCACCGACGAAGTGTACGGCAGTATCCTGAACGGCTCGTTCAAAGAAACGGATGTGCTGGAGCCTTCCAGCCCCTATTCCGCCTCCAAAGCCGGGGCCGACAGGCTGGCCTATTCTTATTTTGTCACCTATAACCTGCCGGTGATTATCACCAGATGCTCCAACAACTATGGCCCGTATCAGTACCCGGAAAAGCTCATTCCGCTGTTCGTCACCAATGCGCTGGACGACAAAAGCCTGCCGATCTACGGCGACGGCAAGAATGTCCGCGACTGGATTTATGTCATGGACCACTGCGATGCCATTGATTTTCTCATCACAAAGGGTGAGGACGGCCAGGTTTACAACATCGGTGCCAACAACGAGCGCATGAACATCGACATCACCGATCAGATATTGCAGCATTTGCACAAGCCCGAGACGCTAAAAGCTTACGTGACCGACCGG
>METF01000062.1:816-919 GCA_001771235.1 Candidatus Zhuqueibacterota bacterium RBG_16_48_16 | reverse complement strand
AAAGAGCGGTGAGTATTTGGAGTATTACCGAAAAAATTACAGACGAGATCTCTGACCGGATCGAGATGGCGGTATCGCTGGTATCCGAGAATTGCTGCAGGAA
>METF01000062.1:295-711 GCA_001771235.1 Candidatus Zhuqueibacterota bacterium RBG_16_48_16 | reverse complement strand
AGCGCTCTCAATGACAACAAGAGTCTATTTTTGGAGTAAACGATAATTTGGAGACGCTCCACTAGTACTACAGCGAAAGTTAACACTGAACGAGAGATTTTGTTCTCAGGATTTTAAAAGACAAAATGATTAAGGGCAAAATAATTTTAACTTGATTTTTTCAAAAATGAATCATGTCGATCCAGGCTATCCTGTTATCCTGTCAAAAAAATGTGAATATCAATAAAAGCCTATAATCGGTTACGCTCTCCAGTAAAATTACGAACAAATATATGAAAATAGCCAATATCGTCGGCGCGCGACCCAATTTCATGAAAATCGCGCCTATTCATCAACGCATGCAAAAAGTTGCCGGCATCGAGCCGCTGCTGATTCATACCGGCCAGCACTATGATGAAAAAATGTCCGCCTCTTTT
>METF01000062.1:0-147 GCA_001771235.1 Candidatus Zhuqueibacterota bacterium RBG_16_48_16 | reverse complement strand
ATTCCACCCTGGCCGCGTCCCTGGTGGCCAGCAAATTGCATATCCCGGTTGCCCATGTCGAAGCCGGCCTGCGCAGCGGCGACAGAACCATGCCCGAAGAAATCAACAGAATCCTGACCGATGCCGTCTCGGAGCTGTTGTTTGTCA
>METF01000061.1:1952-10419 GCA_001771235.1 Candidatus Zhuqueibacterota bacterium RBG_16_48_16 | reverse complement strand
CTTTTGGGTACCGGGGTCAAGGGAGCGCTCAAAGGCATCATAGCCGAGGCCGTCCGCTTTATCAATGAGCAGTCCGCTCCAATCTTAGCCGTGGATATTCCCACCGGCGTCGACGCCGACACCGGCTCCATTGACGGCCCGGCGGTTCGCGCATGCCGCACCGCGACGATGGCGCTCTTGAAAAGAGGACTGCTATTATCGCCGGGAAGGGAGTACGCCGGGATTGTCGATATCGTCGACATCAGCATGCCTGAGAGTGTTGCCAGCCTCAAGGACCCGAAAACATACCTTGTCGAGCGCCGCGATATTGCAGGTAAATTACCCAAACGGTCCGCCGATGCGTACAAGAATCAATGCGGCACCGCAGGCGTCCTCGCCGGCTCGACAGGTTACACCGGAGCGGCGGCGCTCACCGCCGAAGCCGTGCTGCGCGCCGGAGCAGGACTGTGCTATTTAATGGCTCCGGAAAAACTCAACGTGATTTACGAGACCAAATTAACCGAGGTGATCACCGTACCTTTTAACGACTTCAACAGCGGCGCTTTTCATTCAGCCAATTTTTCCGACATGTTGCCAAAGCTGCGGGAACAGGACGCCGTTGCCATCGGCCCCGGAATCGGCCAATCGGAAAAAACGGCCGATCTTGTCCATGCGCTGTTGAGCGAGCTGGACAAGCCGATGGTGTTGGACGCGGACGGATTGAACGTATGCGCAGAACGACTGGATCTGGTAAAAAACTATAAAAGCGATTTGATTATAACGCCCCATCCCGGGGAACTGGCTCGACTGGCAGGCGTTCAAGTGAGCAATATTTTGGCCGACCGAATTGAATTTGCCCGGCGCTTTGCCATGGACATCGGCAAGATTGTAGTTTTAAAAGGCGGACCTTCCCTCATCGCCATGCCGGATGGCCGGCTGTATCTCAATTCCACCGGCAACGCCGGTATGGCCACGGCAGGAGCGGGAGATGTGTTGACCGGTCTTATAGCGGGCCTTCTGGCCCAGGGCTGCCCTGCGCCGGACGCGGCGCTCGCCGGCGTTTTTATTCACGGGTTGGCCGGGGACCTGGCGGCTGAGGGATTGGGCCAACACGGCCTCCTTGCCGGAGATATTCTCAAATGGACAGCGAAAGCGATACAATCACTGCTAGAGGAGTAATGAAACAGAATCAATTCATCAGATGGCAATTACCTGTTGTTCTTTACGCACTATTCATCCTTTTTTTGACATCCTATCCAAGACTGGAAATACCGGATGTCGGATTTTCATGGGACGATAAAATTTACCATTTTGGCGCCTATGGAATTTTTGGACTTTTATTGGCTCGGGCAACCACGCAGTACTCGCCCGAAAAATGGCGCAAGGGCATTTTTATCGCTTCATGCATCGGCATCGTGTTTGGTATTTTCGATGAGCTGCATCAATCTGTGATACCGGGCCGCTACACCGAGCTGGCGGACCTGGCAGCCGACATCAGCGGAATTTTGGCTGCACAGGTAACGTTTTTGCTTCTAGCAAATTATTTTAGCAAGAAAAGTCATGTTCATACAAATCCCGTGGATGGTTGACTTTGAAAAATAAACTTTTCTTTTTCGGATTGATGGCTGGCTTATGTCTCATGCTGACGGCGAGCCATGGCGTTGCTCAACCTTATGGTTATTTCCAGCCGCGAATTACCCTCGGCGGCAGCGCTGCGCAATTTCGTATCTCACTGGATGAATTTGAAAATATTTACGAGAGCCGTTGGGGTGCCAGCTACGGCGGCTTTGTCGGCGTCAGGGTGTTCTCGGCGCATTATGCTCTTTTAAAATACAGCACCTTTCAAAAGGCCGGCAAGAAAGGCATCCATTCGCAAAGCGGACTTGATTTGCGAAACGCCAAATGGGACGAACAGTGGTATTCCCTGGGACTGCGCGTGCATCCGCCGATTTTGAGAAAAATCCAATCTTATTACGGCTTTGGTGTTGCCTTTTTTGATGTTGACGAGCAACCTGGCCTTTCCGTTTTTCAAGATCAGGATGAAAATGGCCTTGGCTCAGGTTTTTACCTGGAACTCGGCCTGGAATATTTTCCCGTGGAAAAGGCATCGGCATTTTTTGAGTTCGAGGTTGCCTCAGGCGGCACTCGCGGCAAAACCGGCTTTGAAGCTTTTAGCGTCGGTGGATACAGATTCGCCCTGGGCCTGACCTTGTGGCCTTTTTAGTCAAAAAATCGCTGGAAATAACTAAAAAAGTAGCATGATAAATTTTTTTAAAAAATCCATATTTTGAATTGCTTTTACCAAAAAGAAAACGTACATTTCCCGCACAATTTAAATCACCCATCATAATCAAACTCTTGGAGGTGGACAATGGCTGAACAAGCATATTGCGTCAAATGTAAGAAAAAGGTGGATGTAAAGAACGCCGAAAAAGTAACCATGAAAAACGGTCGGCCAGCGTTGAAGGGTGTGTGCAGTGAGTGCGGTACTGGTGTCTACAAAATCCTATCCAAAAAATAATCCCCCTATTATTCCTTACCCGTCTTGTAGGCGTGAAAATTACGGCGTTATCTCTTTGAAAATTCAAGTGCGGGGATATAAAGTGTCGGCGGGAAGTATCTTCCCGCCTTTTTATTATTCTTTTCAATAGATCAACAATAGAGATGCATTACATTGCGGACGGCCACATACACTCCTACTATTCCCGCGCAACAAGCAGAAACCTCAATCTCGAACACCTGAACAAGTGGGCGCAAATCAAAGGCCTGAAAGTCATTGCCACGGGTGACATATCCCACCCTAAATGGCTCGGGGAAATGCGGCAAAAACTGGAGCCTGGTGCGGAGGGCTTTTTCAAGCTCAGGCAAGAGTTTGCAAAAACAACGCAAAAAGAAGTGCCGGGCTCCTGCAGCAACGAAGTACATTTTATTCTCTCCGGCGAAATCAGCAACATTTATAAAAAAAACGGCCGGGTACGAAAAATCCACAATGTTGTTTTTTTCCCTTCCTTCGAAGCCCTGGAAAAATTTCAAAAAACACTCGACCGCATTGGCAATATTCATTCGGATGGCAGGCCCATCCTGGGACTCGATTCTCGCGATCTGTTGGAAATAGTGCTCGATACCGATCCGCAAGGGCATCTCATCCCCGCCCATATCTGGACGCCATGGTTCTCCCTGCTTGGATCGAAATCCGGCTTTGACAGCGTGGAAGAATGCTTTGACGATTTGACCCCCCACATCTTTGCCGTGGAAACCGGACTTTCCTCCGATCCGCCGATGAACTGGCGCCTGTCCATGCTGGATTCACTTACACTTGTTTCAAACTCCGATGCGCACTCGCCCGACAAACTAGCCCGTGAAGCCAATATATTTGACTGCGAATTGAGCTATGAATCACTGTTCGCTGCCTTGAAAAATAAAGCAGGCGATCAATTCCTCGGAACCATCGAGTTTTTTCCCGAAGAAGGCAAGTATCATCTGGACGGGCACCGGAAATGCAACAAACGCATGCATCCGCAGGAGACCATCGCCAACAACGGATTGTGCCCGGTTTGCGGTCTGCCGGCGGTTTTGGGTGTGAGTTACCGCGTCGAAGAATTGGCGGATCGGCCGGAAGGAACGCCTTCTCCGGGCGCTAAGGATTTTAAAAGTCTCATTCCACTGACGGAGGTTCTCGGCGAAGTGATGGAGGTCGGTGCCAAATCAAAAAAAGTTATGTCATCCTATTTTGCGATGCTCCGTGATCTCGGCCCTGAATTAGAGATACTCATGAATCTCTCTTTGAGCGACATCCGGGCGCATTCCGGCGATCTGGTGGCCGAGGCGATAGACAGAATGCGTTCCGGCAGGGTCAAGCCCGTAGCCGGCTATGACGGTGAATACGGCGTTATCCATATTTTTGACAAGAATGAAAGAGAGAAAATCCTGCAACAAGGCACCCTGTTTTCTCTTGCTGATACGAAAACGCCAAACGGTCCCCCGGAAGGAGTATCAAAGACTTTGCCTTTAGCAGAACCAACAGACGATCTCGAAACGATATCCGGAAAAAGCACCCGGATCAAAGACGGCTCGAAAGAGACTTATGGCTTGAATGAGGATCAGCAAAAGGCCGTCGAACACCGGGGCTCGCCGCTCATCATTCAGGCGGGACCGGGAACCGGCAAGACCCAGACACTCACGCAACGGCTGGTTTCGCTGATCAAGAATAACGAAGCAAAAGCCGAAAATATCCTGGCCATCACCTTCACCAACAAAGCCGCCGCCGAAATGCGGCATCGTCTGAACGCCATCGTCGGGGAGAAAATTGCCGGCCAAATGACCATCAATACATTTCACGCCTTTGGCTTGTCCATTCTCCGGGCGACGCCACACTTTTTCGGACGAACGTCCGGTTTTGATGTTTTGGATACGGCCGCCGATGATGCTTTCGAAAAATTTGTAAAAAAAGCAACGTTTATCAAGTTGAATTCTGCTAATCTGGAGCAGATATCCCGACTCAAATGCCAATATTATTCGCCGGATGGTATTCCCAAAGAAATTCGGGAAAACTTGCCCGAGGAACTCCTGGAAAAGTACCTCATCTACGAGCAATCGTTGATGGAGCTGAACGCGGTGGATTACGACGACCTGGTCGTTTTACCGGTTCAGATAGTGCGTAAAGACGCCGACAGGAGGCGTGAATTATTGAACACATTTAAAATAATCGCCGTGGATGAATTCCAGGATATCAACCAGGCGCAATACGACTTGTTTCGCCTTTTATCGCTCACAGCAGATGATGTCTGCGTCATCGGCGACCCGGATCAGGCCATATACGGATTTCGCGGCGCGAACAGAAAATTCTTTTTGGATTTTCATAAGGATTTTCCGAACGCAACGCTGATGAAGCTGAGCCGGAATTATCGGTCGGCCAAAAACATCCTCGCTGCTTCATTGCAAATCCTGAATCGAGATTCCGCTAACCAGGACTTTCTCTGGTCGAATATCGAGTCCAAAGTGCACATCGAATTTTCGCAGTCAGCGACGGAACGGGCGGAGGCCGAATTTGTAGTCCATAATATCGAAAAACTCGTGGGCGGGACCAGCTATTTTTCCCTGGACAGCCAAAGAGTCGATGAGACGGCGGAAGAAAATGATTATTCTTTTTCCGATATTGCCATTCTCATGCGAACGAAAAACCTTGCCCCGCCGCTGATCGAGGCGCTCACCCGCTCCGGCATTCCCTTCGAGTCGATCAGTATGTCCAATTTCGCTTCAACGCACGAGGTGCGGCTTTTGGCGGATATATTGAAATTCAAAACGTCAAATTTTTTTGATGCCATGCTGGCCCGGAAAATCACCGAACATTTTTGTCAGCATGACCAGGCGGCTTACGCTCCCCTGCCCGCCATTTCTCTTGAGAATGAGCAATCGATTTACGCACTGGCCGAAAAAGAAAACGTGAGTGGCTTGAAAGAAGCGGCACAATTTTTCATCGATCTGCGGGGGCTGCCTGCGGAAACTTCCGTTGTCGACCTTGTAAGATTTATATGGAGCAGGACGATAGACAAGACAGAGGCTGATCAGGAGGATTCAAACACATTGCTGAAAAAGCTGGTACAATTTGCCGAGCCGTACGAGACGGATGTCGCCGCATTTATCGATTCGCTGCTTTTACAAAAAGATGTCGACCGGATCGATGAGAGGGGCGAAAAAGTGCGCCTGCTGACTCTGCATGCATCCAAGGGCCTGGAGTTTCCCGTGGTGTTCATCGTCGGGCTTGAAGAAGGGCTGATGCCGCATCAATTCCCGGGAGAAAAAACCGATCTTGGCGAAGAGCGCCGATTGCTTTACGTGGGAATGACCCGCGCCCGCAGTCAACTGTATTTGACACACGCTTCCTCGCGCATCATTTTCGGCCAAAAGACAGGCCGACAACCATCCAGGTTTTTATCGGCAATCGCCGAAAGCTTGCTGCGGCGACAAGAGCGCAGGCTGCCGGCAAAACTCCGGTCCAGGCAACTCGACCTGTTCTGACAAAAACAGAGGCATGCCGCACCTATGGAAATGATCGACCTTCGCAGCGACACGGTGACCAAACCAACGCCGGAAATGCGCCAGGCGATGGTCACCGCAGCCGTCGGCGACGATGTCTTTGGTGAAGACCCGACCGTAAACCGGTTACAGCAACGGCTGGCAGCCATGTTTGGCAAAGAGGCGGCGCTCTTCGTCGCCAGCGGCACAATGGGCAACCAGGTGGCGATAAATAGTCACACCCAGCCCGGTGACGAGGTGATCTGCGAAGAACAAAGCCATTGTTTCAATTATGAAGGCGGCGGAGCGGCGCTGCTGTCCGGCGTGCAGATGCGCCCGATTGCCGGCCAGCGCGGCGTCATCACCGCGCAGCAGATCAGCGCGGTATTGCGTCCGAAAAACGATCATTTCCCCCAGTCCAGGTTAATCGTTTTGGAGAACACGCATAACGGCGCCGGCGGCACTCTCTTTCCGATTGAAGAGATCAGGGACATCCGCCAGCTCGCCATCGACAAAGGGCTGTTCATACACCTGGATGGGGCACGATTGTGGAATGCACACGTAGCGACCAAAATTCCCCTGCTGGAATACGGGAAGCACTTTGACTCCATTTCGGTTTGCTTGTCAAAAGGACTGGGAGCGCCCGTGGGCTCGGTGATCATTGGCTCAGCGGATTTTATACACAAGGCGCACCGCTTCAGGAAAATCTACGGCGGCGGCATGCGCCAGGTGGGCATACTGGCTGCCGCCGGGATTTATGCACTCGACCACCACCTCGACCGTTTGGTGGAGGATCATAAGCGAGCCTTTCGCATCGCGGAGAAATTAAATTCCTTCCGGGGAATCTTTGTCGATTTGGAATCGACAAAGACGAATATCGTGATCGCCACAATGGACGAGCGTTACTGGCAGGCAGGCCAGGTTGCGGAGGAGCTGAAAAATAAAGGCGTACTGGCCATTCCGTTTCAGCAGAACAGCCTCCGCTTTGTGACCCACCTGGATATCACCGACGAGCATATTGAAAGAGCATTGAAGATTCTGGGTCAAGTTTTTGACAGCCGGGCTTTCGCAAAATAAAAATTACGATTGGCCGAGCCGCGTGAACCGACGTGCAGGCCGGCGGATGGATCTGACAAAGCTCTAACGCCGAGATACCAAAGCTCCTCTCGTCCTCAATATGATCTGATAACAAAAATGAAATAAAATTCCCGCCAAGTGGGTTGATAAATTTAAGTTTTAAAGACACTATTGATTTTTGCATATTTTATCCGTATAATTGCTGCAATTTTACTTAACGTGGCCAACAGTCGGTAAAAAATGATCGACAGCCGGGATAAAAAGCGGCTCTGGTTTTTATATAGAACTTTTGGGGTGTGAAATTGTGCAGGTTGAGCGAGAAACATCCACGCAACGGAAGGTAGGAGCCATTCTATCAAAGCTCGAAATAATCATACTCGAAAATAGTTCAAAATATTTTTAAACTTTTTGTGGTTTTTATCGTTAAAAAGTCTGCCTTGTAGCGTTTTTTCTGTAATTATAGAGTGTTAAAAAAAATCAGGAATGGATGATAGGGCGCGGGCTATGAGACGACAGGCAGGTCTCTCTATATCCATGCCAGTCCGGTAGTAGATTTGATTCAACATTTTTTACAAAGGATTTGATTGCAAACAGAAATGGCGCAGAAAAAAAAGAAAAAACGAACCGATGTTCGTACCAAAGAGTCCATTGAAAAGTATCTGGAAGAAATCGGCGGGTTCTCGCCTCTTCCTCCGGCACAGGAAATTGCTCTTGCACGCCGCATCAAGAGGGGCGACGAAGACGCATTAGACAATTTGGTGAAATCAAATTTACGGTTTGTTATCAGCGTTGCCAAAGAATACCAGGGCCAGGGTCTTCCCTTGCAGGACCTCATCAGTGAGGGCAACCTGGGATTGATCAAAGCGGCGCAGCGCTTCGACGAGACACGTGGATTCAAATTCATTTCCTATGCGGTCTGGTGGATTCGCCAGTCTATTCTTCAGGCTCTTGCCGAGCAATCAAGAGTTGTCCGGTTGCCGTTGAACCGGGTCGGCGCCATCAACAAAGTCGGACGGGCGCTGGAATCGCTTGAAAAGGAATACGGCCGCGAGCCCAGCATGGAAGAAATTGCCGACAAGATGGAAATGACTGCCTTTGATATCGCCGACGTTTTAAAGACATCGGCGCGCCATCTCTCTTTGGACGAGCCGTTTAAAGAGGATGAAGGCAACAGTTTGCTGGACGTGCTGGAGAGCGACCGCTATGAGCCTCCCGACGGCGATTTGATGCGCGCATCGTTGAGAGAAGAAATTGAAAAGGTGCTCGGCACGCTAAAATCAAGAGAAGCGGAAATCGTCAAATTATACTTTGGCCTCGACGGCGACAGGCCGTTGACCCTGGAAGAGATCGGCGAGTACTTTACCCTGACGCGAGAGCGAGTCCGCCAGATCAAGGA
>METF01000061.1:1462-1929 GCA_001771235.1 Candidatus Zhuqueibacterota bacterium RBG_16_48_16 | reverse complement strand
GCTCAAGGCTCGAGCCGCTGAGAAAATATTTGGGATAATGCAAAAGCCCTCATTGTAAATGAGGGCTTTTTTTATGTTGTATTTGTCAATGAATATTTCTACAACAGACAGCATGCCGGTGAAAACTTGCATAAGGACCCAGGTTTTCGTACATTTCGCAGTACTAAAAATTATTTTTGTATATAGAAAAACCGTAAATTGGATTATTGGAAGGTATACCCTGTTAGGAAGCGAGGGAGAAAGGAAGGAGGTGTTGCCATGACAACACGACTTGAACAGGCATTCGCTGAAGCATCAAAACTCACACCAACTGAACAAGATGCCGTGGCGGATTGGTTACTCGCTGAGCTTGAATCCGAAAGACGGTGGGATAAAGTATTTGCTGATTCTCAAGATATATTATCTAAATTGGCTGCTGAAGCTCTTACCGAACATCGCATGCGAAACAAATTTAGTGAACATATAGT
>METF01000061.1:1087-1375 GCA_001771235.1 Candidatus Zhuqueibacterota bacterium RBG_16_48_16 | reverse complement strand
CGGTAGTGTGATCACCTCCCCAAAAACCCTGCCGCCGGGAATCTGGGCGTTTTTAAATACTGCCGCCGACAGTCAATATGTTGTTCTAAGCACTGTTCTCTACGAGTCGAGCAAAGAGGATCCACAGTTTTCGGAGGTTGAGGTACCTCTGATCAACAAGGCAAAAGTGTGGCTCGCGGGCGAAAGTAAATCATTTGCACTCAACCCGGTTTACGTGGAAAGCCTTGAAAGCCCTGCTGGATTGTGGGACGGCTTTATGCGTTATTGGGCGAGTACCGAGCCAATCCG
>METF01000061.1:794-918 GCA_001771235.1 Candidatus Zhuqueibacterota bacterium RBG_16_48_16 | reverse complement strand
TATCGCATCGACCTTTGGGAATTTAGAGAAAATCGGAATTAGTATTTTGATAGAGTTGTCACGGGTTGGGATAACAGTTTGAGAGGAGTCTTTGTTGAAACATCACCGGAATCGACCTTTCAAT
>METF01000061.1:0-736 GCA_001771235.1 Candidatus Zhuqueibacterota bacterium RBG_16_48_16 | reverse complement strand
GTTGTTTCGGGCCATCCTCACCATAGACGCCCTGGACGAGCCCGCCTGGACGGCTTATCGCATTGAAAAAGATAAGCGCCAGTCTGATTCGGACTATCGTATCGATCCGGTCTCTTACAGCAACATCGCCGGCGGACGGGGACTCATGACGGCATCCACGAGCAAATATGTCGAGCTTTTACTTCCCAAGGGGCAGAAATGAGGCCATGCAGATTATGGTATGCCAAACAGTTGCATACAAAATCAACCCCTGACAAAATCCATTCGCTGAATCCTTCGTTTTGCCTGATTTTATTGACAATCATTCTGACACCCGGCTTCTACGGTGCATTCAGTCGAGATAGCAACTGCGCCCTGAGCGGCATTGTCATGGACGCCGCAACCGGCGAGCTTTTACCCGGTGCTCACATTATCCTCAACCAGGGCGAACGCGGTACCAGCAGCGATTTACACGGCCGTTTTCATCTTGAACGGCTTTTGTCCGGGAGATATGAGATTTCCGTCTCGTATATTGGCTACGCCGCAAAAAAAGATTCGGTTAGCCTGGTTCCGGGACAGACGCCCCATTTGACCATCAGGTTGAAACAACAACCGATTGAATTGCAGGAGATTGCGGTGAGCGCGTTCAAGTCCGATTTACTCCGAAAAGTCAACCTGAGCCGGGATGTCATGGGCAGTCAGGAAATCCGCATGACCGCCTCACTGGTAGAGCCCGATCTCATCCGGTCGATGGCTC
>METF01000060.1:4086-5704 GCA_001771235.1 Candidatus Zhuqueibacterota bacterium RBG_16_48_16 | reverse complement strand
GCCTTGTTTGCCGGTTCGAGACCAAACCGCTCACGAACCGATGTATTGGTCAGGAAATCCCGGCTGACATACTTCAGACAGGCGTGGAGATAGCAGGCCCGCACCCGGTCGGACTTGTCCATGCGTGTGAGCGGCCGGGGCGCAAAGAGTACGGCGCGGGTGTTTTCCTCCACTTCCTCGAAGACGGGAGCGGGAAGCTGATACACCTCGGTCTGGAATACGACCTTGTCTACGCCGCTGCCCCGCTCCTCGCATACGCCAATCCGGCGCATGAAGGAGGCCAGGGACTCATTGCGGGAGCGTGGCGGCGAATCGAGAAATCGTTCGGTGCGGACCAGGGGTGCTCCGGGGTTGGTAACTTCCATGCAATCGCCAAATATCTCAACCATAGGACCCGCGCCGGTTACAAACAAATCCTGATGAATGAGGGCGTTGGCGACGAGTTCGCGCACGGCAATCTCAGGATATACCGGCACGGTTTTGCGTATTGCGGTTTCGATGACTTCGTTCACGGGCAATAGCGCATTGATATAACCGATCAGGCCTTCGAATCCGACGGCGTAGCCTTTTCCTGCTTCCTGTTCTCTTTCGGTCTGCACTCGGCTGTTGCCCTTGTAGACAACGACACGAACGGTTTTCCTTTGGAGTGCCCGGAAATCTGACAACCGCCGCGCGAAGAGCAGCGCCCCAAGGTTGGTGATATTCCAACCACCGCTCCGCGATGGGATAATCATATTTTCCGATTTTAAAACCTCAAGAACAGCGCTACGTATCTCGGGTTCCGGCAGTCCCAAAAACTCAAAATAGGCGGCGTGGTCAAGAAGTTTCAAAACATCTGGGCCCGGCACATTTTCGGCGGCGATCATCTGTTCGAAAGGAACCTGATCGAAGATGCGCCAGAGTTCTCGTTCTTTTTCTGGATGATCTTTAAGTTTTTTCTTGTAGGAACCTACGCGAATATACTCCACCCCCTGAAACTGAACGGGATGCCGGAACGCCCGGCTGATTTCAAGCAGCACAACTGGACAGGAATCCATCTGGAATTCGAAGAAACGAAATTGAATCTTGGGATTCAGCAGTCGGAGCAACCAGTTTTCCATCTCTTCGTTACCGATCTTCACGGAAGCGGGAGAAAAACGAGTGCCTACTATCTTGTGCGTGCCGTCCTCGATGCCCCACACCATATAGGCGAAAGCCTTTCCGTACAGAGCGGCTGAGTTACTCAGTGCGGAAAGGTATTCCCCAATCTCCTGCGGGGTGTATTCGCTCTTCTTGAACTCCACCCATTCGATTTCTTTGGGGAGCTTGAGCAATTCCTTTATTAATCCGGAAAGATATTCTGGACTCTGGTCAATCGTCATGCCTCAACCTCCTGTGGTGCAGTTTGCCCATTGGAGATGAGGGCCAGGGTCTCCTGTGTGCCATGTTGGCACCAAACACCATGGTCTTGGCTGTCTCTCGGGTTCCGGGGGGTTTTCCTGTTTTTTGGCTTCCTGTATTGCGACGATCTTGCTTTCATGTAGAATGACTCGGTCGTTCTTTATTCCAACACCTTCTTAATCCCCCGCACAGCCTGCCGTATCCGCTGCTCGTTTTCCACAAGCGCAAAACGGACAAA
>METF01000060.1:2601-3983 GCA_001771235.1 Candidatus Zhuqueibacterota bacterium RBG_16_48_16 | reverse complement strand
TCCGGTATTTTGCCCCACACGAACATCGTGCCTCTCGGCGGCTCGATATGCCAGCCGACCCGGGCCAAACCGTCAATCAGGCAGTCCCGCCTTGATTGGTAAATTTTTACAATATGAGGAATTTCGTCCCGGCACTCTCGCAGCGCTTTTACCGAGGCAATCTGGATGGGCTGAAAAATGCCGTAATCCAGGTAGCTTTTCACCCGCGCCAGCGCTGCGATGATTTTGGCATTGCCGAGGCAAAAGCCCACGCGCCAGCCGGGCATGCTAAAGCTTTTTGATAAAGTATAAAACTCGACGCCCACCTCGCGGGCGCCTTCCACTTGCAGAAAACTGGGCGGCCGGTGGCCGTCAAAATAGATATCCGCATAAGCAAAATCGTGAATGATGATCAGATCGTTCTTTTGGGCAAAGCGGACGATCTCTTTAAAAAAATCCATATCCACGTCGATGGTGGTCGGGTTATGCGGAAAAGAGATGACCAGTATGGTGGGCTTTGGCCACACCTCCCAATAGGTCTTGCCAAGATCGCTGAGAAACTGCTCGGCGCTGAACAGCGGCACGGTGCGAAGATCGCCGCGCGCAAAGATAACGCTGTAGGCGTGAATGGGATACGTGGGATTTGGCGCCAGCACTTTATCGCCCGGGCTGATGATGGCCAGGGCCAGATGGGCCAGGCCTTCCTTGGCGCCGATGGTCACAATCGCTTCTTTCTCATGGTCCAGATGCACGTCAAAGGTTTCGGCATAGTATTCGGTGATAGCACGGCGCAGTCCTTCTATTCCCCTCGAAGCGGAATAGCGGTGGTTGCGCGGATTTTGCGCCGCTTCGCACAGCTTGTCTACGATCGGCTGCGGCGTTGGAATGTCCGGGTTGCCCATGCCCAGGTCGATGATGTCTTCTCCGGCACGGCGGGCCTTCATTTTTGCATCCGTGACCTCTGCAAAAACGTAGGGCGGTAATCGGTCGATGGTATAAAAGGAATTTTGCATTGTGGCATCACATAAAGGATTATAGAGTCAATGGAATGTGTCGCGAACATAAGGAAAAAATATGAAAAGAAAAAGGAATTAATGGCATTTAATCAAACCTGATTTTGGCGGGAGGAATTTCGCAGGTGCCGGGTGAAGAGCCGGTCAGCACGACAGGCTCCACGCCGGTTCTGTCAAAGTATTGGGTGGCGACATTCCGAACGGCATCCAGGGCATCGCTTTGTATTAACACGACGACCAGGCCATTGTTCGAGACGCCCGATAATTTTGCCCCCAGGATCCCTTTTTCTGTCCCCAAAGTGCGCAGCAATTCGACCAGCACGTTGGTATCCTTGCGCCCGTAATGCAGGTTGTGAACCAGACTGTCGTGCGAGTCATTTAACATCCGGC
>METF01000060.1:2115-2250 GCA_001771235.1 Candidatus Zhuqueibacterota bacterium RBG_16_48_16 | reverse complement strand
CTATAGAATCGGCATTGGGGCTGTTTGTATGAATGCCGACAAATTCGTATCCTTTGGGAACGGCTATGGGATTGAGCAATTCGTGGGGTTGACATTTTATGGCGGTCAGGCTGTTCGCTTTGCCGCAAGAGCACA
>METF01000060.1:0-2100 GCA_001771235.1 Candidatus Zhuqueibacterota bacterium RBG_16_48_16 | reverse complement strand
TGTCGGATGAAATACCCTGGAGCAAATCCATCAGCAGTTGACTCGAATGCGCCAGTTGAAAAGTGTCCAATGAAATGTCATAGAGCTGTTTGAGCGACCAGAGCGTCGAGATGGAAAGAGTCATGAGTACATTTTTTTGATCGTTCAGCGGCACGTCGCTCCTAACGCCAATGTTGACCCCATTGCTAAATGCTTTGAGATAACCTTCTTTTAACAAAATAGCAAAAGCTCCCAGGACTATGGCACCAAAAGCCTGAGAAGGATTTTTCTCATACTCTTCCCGGATTCTGTTGAATTTTACACCATCTCCATTGTCCTGCAGAAATTCCTCCATAGGATAATCAAAAAGCTGCGTTGCTGTTTTGGTCGATGCGTTCATATATCGAGCCAGAATCCTGTTGTCCGTGCGCCGCTGACTACCGACGATGGTTGAATTTTCCAGCGTCTTACCAATGACGGTGGAACCGGTGTAAAAGACAGAGCCGCCGAGGATTTCCAGGTAAGCCGGAGTCCGGACGACGTGAATATCCCGCTTGGGAGCGAATATACCGCCAAAGTGCAATTTAATTTGAGAAGCGTATTGTTCCAGATACGCCTTGTGATGTTTGTCGTGTGAGAAATTGATCATAGGTTTAACCCCGTCCGGTAAAACGCATCTACCGGCGTGTTATTTCCCGGACAAAAATGCCGGATGATTTGTGTTGATTATTGATGTTGAATTGGTGCTGTGAGTTGTTAAATTTAACATCTTAAAAATATCATAGCAATATGAAAAAAACGACTCTTCAAAAAACCTACCTGATCGTCCTGTCCGGCATGTTTACAGCGCTGACGGCAGCAGGCGCTTTTTTAAAAATACCATTTTATCCGGTTCCGATGACGCTGCAAAGCTTTTTTACCATATTAGCGGGTGGAATGTTGCCGCCGCGATATGCTCTACAAAGCCAGCTTGCCTATCTGCTGCTGGGCCTGGCCGGGCTACCGGTTTTTGCCCATGGCGGAGGTCTTGCTTATATTTTTCAACCCACATTCGGCTACCTGCTCAGCCTTCCTGTTGTTGCTTATTTTATCTCGAAAACTTTTGCCTGCTTTCCGCATCGCACCTTTTCTCAACAGGTAACGGTTTACCTGATGGCCAACATATTTATCCTTTTATGTGGCGTCGTTTGGTTATATCTTTCGATCAATGTCGGATTGGGCAAAAGCATATCACTCAAACAGGCACTGTACGGTGGCGCCATTATTTTTCTTCCCGGAGATGTCGTCAAATCGGTCTTTGCAGCTTTCGCTACAAATACCATCCAAAAGTCTTTATTGCGGAGAGAGGAATAGAAGTGATGAAATATTTTATCGGAATCGACGGGGGAGGCACCAAAACAGACGGCATTTTAATGCAGGAAAATGGACAGGTGCTTGCCCGTCTGGCGGGCGGTGCGGCCAATATGCAGGTTGTCGGCATAGAGCGCGTCTGCGACGAAATAAAACGCCTTGTTGATGGCCTGACTGCAAGAGCGGGCCTGACCGGTGGGGAAAATATCCACCTGTTTGCAGGACTTGCCGGTGCGGGACGGCCGGAAGATCGACAGGCTCTTATCGCCAGGCTGGCGGAGATTATCGCTGCCACGAAAATTTCCGTCAACTCGGACGCCATCGCGGCACTCTATGGCGCCTTTCCAAGTGGCGCCGGGATGATTCTCATAGCCGGAACCGGCTCGATATGTTATGGCAAAGATCGACGGGATCGCCATTATCGGGCTGGCGGCTGGGGCTACCTGCTTGGCGACGAAGGAAGCGGCTATTTCATCGGCCAGCAGGCGATCGTCGCGGCTCTGAAGAGCGCCGATGGCAGGGGCGAGACCACTGTTTTAAAACAGAGCATCGAGGCGGCATTTTCACTGGATAGTATCGAAAAGATCATTTCACCGCTCTATTCCGGCCAGATCAGCCGGGCGGATGTGGCGGCATTGGCGCTTGTTGTTTTTGAGGCGGCGCGCAACGGCGATCATGCCGCCCTGCATATTATCGAAAAAGCCGGTCTTGATCTGGGGGAATTGATCGTCGGCCTGGCCCGTCAAGCGGGGCTGGAGCAACAGCGGGTGA
>METF01000059.1 GCA_001771235.1 Candidatus Zhuqueibacterota bacterium RBG_16_48_16 | reverse complement strand
ATCTTGCCCATCCAAAGCGTAAACGAGGGATCCGGAATCATAGGGATTAACGATCTCCAGCTTAAAGCCGGGTGTGACTGCAAGCTTTGAATCGATTAGGTCAACATTGTTCGCTCTGAAAATGGGCGGATCGATATTCGAATAGAGACCTTCGTCTTTCAATTGGCTTAATACGATGTCCGTGCGAACGGGAAAAAAGTAATCTATGATATTATCAATAACCGGCAACCAATCGTCATCCTTTGTGCGCGGTCGTGCAACCTGAGCATCCCCCCAACGCGCCGACTCGGCAATGATGGCCATATCAATCTCATCAGCGCGCTGCATGAATCTCCGGATGGAAGATTCCGGTGTCATGGCGCCGTGGCTAAAAAAGTGCTTGTAGACATGATCGGCAAAGCGCATTCTATATTCCGCATTGTCGGCAAGTCGATGATGAAGCCACTGCGGATGAAACCGACTGGACTCATTCACGATCATGCGGTAAGCCGGATCGGTGATATTGCCGATGTTTACTCGGTTTTCATACAAGCCGATGCTGGGGCCAACCGGCGCGGTGAACAAGGAGTGTTCGCAATCATGGGCAAAAAAGATAAATCCTTTGGGATTGTTTCTGTCATAGATGGCATAAAAATTATTGGGTGCCTTGTTCTGCAAAAATTTGCTCACCGGGGCATCAAAATCGCCCGTATAAAAAATGACCAGCATATAATCGATAAGATTGTCAAGGTCGACAAGGGGATGGAGATCAGGATCAGGCAGCCCGTCAGCGCCGAATCCTGCGAGCTGAAAATAATTCTCGTTCGATGCAAATCCGTTCTGGCACTTATGCCACACCTGTTGCCAGGCGTCCAAGTTACCATCCGTCGCCTCAATCGTGTAGGATCGTGCATAGCCAGCGTCGACCTTGACAACGTCATAGTCTTCCTGATCGCCGCCAAAATAGGATGCCGCAAATCGAGCTTCCGGTCGTTCCTGCGATTGAAACAGTCCCCAGTAAACGCCATTGATATAAAGATGGTAGTATCGACTTCTGGTATAGGGTTGTCCGATATCGCGCTGCAAGTCACGGGAAAAGACATCGCGAGTCAGGGTGTTATAGGCGTTATCGCTGGCATCATAGCTCCAGGAATAATTTTGGCCGGTTCTGATATCAATTTTGTCAAACTGATCAACGCCCTCATCGCCAAACAATGGATATTCCAGGTTGGCCGCCCCATACTCGGCTCTGAAAAACAGCCGAAAGGCATGTTTGGGATTGACATTGCGCCGACTATAGCCGCCGCGGATTCGCAGGCCGGCGTTTATTTGGAATCCGGCGGTGCCATCAGGATTTAAAAGCTCAACCGACGTCGGCCGCTCCCACTCAATGCCACGGTTATTCGGGAATTCGTATATCCCTGTGCGCCGATCAAACAGATTTGCCAAATCGGTGACAAAAGAAAGGGACGGGATTGAAAGAAGGGCTTCTTCTATCTTGCCTTTATAGCGCGGATCATCCAACACATTCGGATCGAATCCATAGTCATAGTAGTGAGCGCCTCCGCGATCGTTTGGTTCCGGCCAGCCTCGGCCCGGCTTTACACCGTCTGGCGACAACTCGGCTGCTTTGTTAATGAATAAGTACGTATGCGTTTCCACCTCGCTAAAAGAGGTATCCTCGACGCAGGCGACGGCGCGAACAATCACGCCCGGCGCCATGTACCGTTTGGATGTATCTTCCGGATTGACGGTGAGCACCACCGGCGATGCGGCGTTGGATGCTGAAGCTGAGAATCGTGGATCAGAGCCATCCAGGGTATATTTCAATACCGCATCCTCATCATGCGATGAGATAGTGAGATCAAACGGTTTGGAGTAAAATCCGCGTTCTACAGAAAAAGTCGGCTTTTCAATTTGTTCCTCGGCGAATAAATGCGCACTATTGAGCAGATAAATCGCGACACAAAATAGCAGGGTGACTATCCGAGAAATTCTCTTATGCTCCCTCATGTTTTGACTCCCAATTTCAAATTCGAGTTTTATGTTCATGACTTTTCCAAAACAGACAAACCAACCAGAACAGAACTTTTAAATGATTCCGCCTGCCTCATCGAGCTACTTCTGCACAAGAAACTTTCTTATTTGCCGGCGATCACCTGCCTGCAATTGATAGAAATACAGACCGCTGGGCAGGTCGTGGGCTGAGAAAGAAATCTGGTGCAAGCCTGACGGTCTATAATCGTCGATTAGGGTCGAAATTTCTTTGCCCAGGATATTATATATTTTCAGTGTAATTCTGGATGATATTGGCAAATAAAAAGAAAATGTTGTTGTTGGATTGAAAGGATTGGGATAATTTTGATAAAGAGTGATCTGCTCGGCTATCGTGCTTTTGCGATCAGCTAAAAATTGAACATCGGAAATGCCATTCACTGTTTTCAGTATTGTGCCATTCATGCCAACGGCATATCCTATCTCCACTTGCGGAAAGGTGATGCCCCAAAAGTCATTGCTGGTGTTTGTCTCATATTTTGTCCACCTTTCGCCGCCATCGATGGTATGAATAATTGTCCCTCTCGTGCCGGCAGCCCAAACCGTTTTCTGATCGACAACACATAGTGAATACAAATCATTATAGGTGCCGCTGTTTTGCTGCGTCCAGGTCAGGCCGCCATCGTCGGTTTTGACAATTGAGCCTTCTATGCCAACAGCCCATCCTATATTTTCATCAAAAAATGAAATGGAAAACAAAAACACGTCATTCAAATCCGTTCTATATGTTCTCCACGTTGCGCCTCCATCTGTCGTTTTATAAACATTTGTATTATAAGCAACCGCCCAGCCGGTTTTCGAATCGACGAAATATGTTGAAAAAGCGGCATATCCCATCCGAGCGTTTATTTCTTGCCAATTATTACCGCCGTCCACTGTCTTGTACATCAAACTCGAGGGTGTGCCGGTGTTAATGTTGATGCGATAGCCAATGGCATACCCTGTATCGGCATTGACCATATAAAGTCCATAAAGAATTTCATAGAATCCGCTCTGCTGTTGCAGCCAGTTTTCACCTCCATCTGTTGTTTTCAAGATGATACTGCGAAGCTCATAATTATTTCCTATTTCCATCTCGTATGCACCCGCTGCCCAGCCGGTATCGGCATCCAGGAATTGCATTGAGAGTATATTTTTATACAAAATTGTTGTATCACTGAAAAAACCATTCGAGTTGCGAGTCCAATTCATGCCGCCATCGGTTGTTTTTAAGATGGTCTGGTCGGAGGCGACCCAGCCGGTGTCTACATTGATAAAGTAAACCGAGAGCAAGGATTCTGCAAATCCGCCAATTTGCGTAACCCAGCTCGTTCCCCAATCGGCGGACTTGAAGATCATGCCGGATTCTCCGACCGCCCAGCAGGTGCCAAAACGGTTATAGGCAAGGGCGTTCAAAGCCCGAATCGGACTCGTGTTCTGCACCTGCCAGTTTTCGCCGCCATCAACTGTTTTTAATATGGTCCCGGTGCTTTTTTGCATAATTCCATAATCGTCGACAAATCCGGTAAAACCGGCCACCCAGCCGGTATCCGCATCCACAAACTCGACTGACGCAAAATGGTGCGACGAGATGCTGCGTTGAGCCATCCAATGCTCACCACCATCCATTGTTTTCAATATGGTGCTGTCCTGCCCGACAACCCAGCCGGTATCTGCATTCACAAAATATACTGACTGCAAATGTGATGATGTCCCGTTGGTTTTTGAATCCCACTGAGTCCCGCCGTTGACCGTTTTAAGAATCGTCCCGCCATGACCAACGATGTAGCCTGTTTGAGAATCTACAAAATGTACACCTTTTAAATTGCGATAGCTGTTGCTCTCCTGGGCTTCCCAGCTAGCGCCGCCATCGTTGGTTTTAAAAACCTTGCCCCATCGCCCAACAGTCCATCCTGTATTTTGATCTAAAAAAAATATCGAGTACATATCAAGAGATGTTGGACTTGATAAATTCTGCCATGAATGTCCACCATCCATCGTTTTTAGCAGGATTCCGACTTCGCCGGAAATCCACCCGATCGAATCATTGATAAAAAAAATATCGCGCAAATTAATGGTCATGCCTGAGGCACTGTGAACAACATCCCAATTTTCGCCCCCATCGGCTGTGCTAATGACGGTGCCGAAATCACCGACAGCAAGAGCATGATTTTGATCAAATGTATGGATAGCGTTAAGCCGGTTCCCCTGCGGCGTGGGATTCTGCCAGAACCAGCTTACCTGTGCAAAACCTTCTGCAAAGACAAAAAGAATAAACATGACAACAAGAGCAAGGCTTCTCATTTTTCGCCTCCCATTCTGATATGTCTGGCGGTTAAATCCGTAAATTATCTCAGGGTCTTACGGAAAAAAAAGCATTTTGTTTGCAGAAATTTTGTCCCACATCTCAGCAGGAAATCCCCGCTATGCAACAGCAAAGAATTCTGCCACTACCTTTTGGAGGCACATATAAAGGCGCTGAGGACAATGTGCATGCCTCCAATTGAAAATAGAAATCAAATTAACTTGAACGTGCAGGTCAAAATCCCTTTTAAGAGGGAGAATATGCGGATTCGGATCATTTGGGGAAGGTACAGCCTCGCAAAAGACGAGTCCTTTTGCGAGGCAAATAATGGCAATTGCTATTCACTCGTTGGAACACGCTGGAAATCAGACGTTGATTCCATAACCGAGCCATCCGGCATCTTCCATTTGGAAGTAACATGCAGCTTGTTGTCAACGAGTTCTTCGGTTCTGGTTCCGGTGCCCATTTTGCTGGTCCACTCCATGATCAATTTGTTGCCTTCGATCTTGCCTACGCCTTTCGACATATCCCGCATCGAATCGATCCAGTAGCCAAGCACTTGGCCGGACTGTGGGTCGATGGTCACAGCGCCCATGCCCTCGTAATTCATCGCCGGCGACGTCGATTTGTAGTTGATGAGGACAAATTGATCATTGAGTGCCATCCAGCAATCCATCACATCCTCGGATTCACCCATCTCACTCTTTGTTGCGCCCTGCCACTTGCCAAGGTATGATTTAAGAAATGCATCTGTCAATGGCTCCGGCGCCTGCATTCCTTCCTGGGCATTAACCAAACAAACGCCCAAAATCAAGAACAGAAAAACCACTCGCTTCATCAAAATACCTCCTTTTAATGAAAAATTGTGTTATGTGATTTGTACGAACAGCATAAACATCGATTTCAGGATATCTTTTTACACTTAATGAATCTCGGATTTTAAGATGGCACGGGCTTTTACCAATGGTGAGACTTTTGCGAGAGAATGCAAGCCCGTAGGGAGAATTTTATCGGATGTGTTAATTGAAACCCTTCATTGCCCAACCACTCGTTTCATTTTAACAGATTATTCATTAAAATATTCCGGCTATAAAGCTGAGATATGGCGAGAGCCATAATATCTTGGTGCATCATTTCATAAGCCATAATTTTCTCTTGCATTAAAAGGATATTCACTTAAATTACCTCACAAAGAAAAACAAGGAAGGAAGAAATGCCCATAGTAACTGTTGAAAGACCATTAAAAGAAAAACTCGGCGACGAAGCTGTCGATGCCCTGGTGCGTCTGATTAACCAGGGCCAAGCGGAACAGAAAAACAACGTGCTCGAGTTTGTCGAGGAAAAGTTTGAGCGAAGGTTGTCGGAAGAGATTGCCAAATTAGATACAAGGCTAACGAAAGAAATCGTAAATACCCGCGCTGACCTGATCAAATGGATGTTTATCTTCTGGGTCGGCCAGGTTGGGTTCATCCTGGGAATGCTTTTTGCGTTTTTCAAATAGAGTTTCTGATTTCATTTACCAACACTCACCTTCCCCAATCCTCCCTGGGCGGATTAAAATAACCGAAGCGAATCCACGGGGCTTCTTTTTCAATTTTTGCCTTCCATGCCAAAATGCCGATAGGTTTATCAGGTGACGAGTCGAGTCTTAATTCGTCCATGTACCAGTCGGGGTCGATGTTGAGGTTGCGCATCTGAATGTAATCGATGCGATAGCGGTGAACGATAGCGAGCAGCGCCTCGATTTCAGCGGGATCATCGGTGAGGCCGGGAAAGATGAAATAGTTGAGTGAGATCCACTTGTCATGTTTGCGCATCACCTCCATGCTCTCAAGGACATTTTGAAAAGAATAATTCTTCGGTACATAATATTTGGTGTAAAAAGTTTCGCGGGCGCTGTTCATGCTGACGCGAATGCTGTCCAGTCCCGCGTGGCATAATCGCTCGACGACTTTGGGGTAGGACGCATTGGTGTTAATGTTGATCGTGCCCCGCCTCGTCCGTTTGCGGATTTCGCGAATGGATTGCTCGATGAGCTTCCACTGGATCAGCGGCTCGCCTTCGCACCCCTGTCCGAAACTGATGATGGCGCGTGGAGCCGATTCCAGGTGTGGTACGGTGAGCTCGACGATCTCATCCACCGTGGGGACGAAATTGAGCCGATCCTGGGTGGCGCGTACACCGGTGCTTTTAAGCTGTTGCGAAATGCAGCCAACGCATTGGGCGTTGCAGGATGGACTTGTCGGCACCGGGCATTCCCAACGATCGAGCGTAAAATTCTGCGCCGCCGGACAATGATATTTATCGACGCAATTTTCGACGAGGTGCTGCACCAGGCGGTTCTGCGAAAAGCTCTTTAGCTTTGCCAGGCGGCCATTCGCGATGTCGTTTTCATCAAATTGGCCTACATCCTGGCGAATATCGGCATCGACGCGCATTGCCGCGACGCAAAAGCGGTCATCCCGCCAGCCCGCCGCGGTATAGGCAAAAAGAGGCAATCGTGGGGCGGCTTGCGGTGTTTGGAAGGCGCTGCGCAAAATTTGCGAATAGGCCGGGGCCATGAATGCCGCAACGGCAAAAACCGGTTTGCCCCGGTAATAGGGCAGGGGGATGAATTTATCCGCCCTTCGATCATAACCAACCGGAATGCGTCCCGGCAATTCAAACAAATTGCTGCCTGCCGGCATGTCGATGATCTCAGCTTCATCGGGCACACGGCATTGTTTGAGACTCATGCCGGCCATTTCCAGCTCGGGGATGTCGAAAACATTTCCCTGGCCGTCGCTGACCAGCAAATGGGGATGTGAATTATGAATCGTACGACTA
>METF01000058.1:4032-6947 GCA_001771235.1 Candidatus Zhuqueibacterota bacterium RBG_16_48_16 | reverse complement strand
TGTGGATTATATCAACGGCAAAGTGAAGGGCAAGGCCGTCGGCAATTTGCCCTACAGGGAAAGTTTCAATATCCGTTTTCAGTATTATCCCGTTTTTCAAAGCGCGTACATCGAAAAAAGTCCCTACGCCAGCGAGACGCTGGATACCGACATTTTCGACGGCGTCAGCCTCTCGTTCAATAACGCCTGGAAAGTTGAAATTGACACACTCAAGTCTTTATGGTCGAATCCGCAAAAGGCTTACAACTTTACTTTTAAGATCATCGATACCAACTTTGGCGCTGAAAGGCTGCTTGGATTAAGCCATCCCAGCGATTATCGCATCGAATTTGCCGATGGCGTGGTCGATACCTCGCTCGCCATCGAGAAGTATTTTGTCAGAGCCGTGCCGGTGAGCTTTCGCATCTATAATGTGACCGATCAAAAGTACCTCGACTTTATCTACAATGACATCGACCGGAATAGAAAGCTTTCGCCCTTTGATGAGATTATTTTGGTCGAAAAGGGTGCAAGCGGCCAGGATCTTTTCACCTGGGATATCTTTTTCACCAGCCTGCAGGATACCGTTTATGACTATACTTCCAGCGACACTCTGGCCATTCGCGTCAAAAAGCCGTTTCGGGCGGTCGACGTCTTTGAATTTGCGACGCAGTTGCCACAGGTCAACAAGCAGCGGGCAACGGCTGAGCTGGAAGATATTAAGGTCGTGCCAAATCCATACATTGCGGCCACGTCGCACGAGCTGCCGCTGCCCCCGGCCATTACCAGCGGGCGCGGCGATAGAAAAATAGATTTCATTCATCTGCCGGCGGATGCCCAGGTGCATATTTTTACCTCGCGCGGAGAGCATGTCGTCACCTTATCACAGGATAGTGGCATGTATGACGGCACGGTGTCCTGGAATCTGAAATCAAAAGAAAACCTGGACGTGGCCGCCGGCATTTATTTTTATATCGTGGAATCCGACGTGGGCGTAAAAAGAGGCAAAATCGGCGTCATTAAGTAATCACTTTGAGCTAAGAAAATGATCATTTATGGAGTCTTCGATGATTAGGAAAAGCGATAAAAAAATCATGCTTTTTTGTTTGATCCTTTTGGCGACGGTGCTGCAAAACAGCGCCAACGGCCAGACTAAAGTCGGCACCACTGCGGCGTCGTTTTTGGGGATCAGTGTCGGGCCGCGCGCAACCGCCATGGGCGGCGCTTTTACGGCCGTGGCCAATGATGCCACGTCGCTTTATTACAATCCCGGCGGCATATCCAGGTTGAATAAATCGCAATTCATCTTTTCCTACACCAATTGGCTGGTCGATACGGATTTTACCTGGATCGGCTTTGTACTGAATCTCGATGGCACCAACGCCATCGGCGTCAGCCTCACCCAACTGGATTACGGCGAGGATGAGGTGACCACGGTGTTGCAGCCGGAAGGAACCGGCGACCGCTGGGGCGCATCGGATTTTTCCGCCGCCTTATCATACTCGAGGAATTTAACAGACCGGTTCTCAATCGGCGGCAGTGTGAAATATATTCAGGAAAAACTATGGAACGAAACGGCCTCGGCGATGGTACTTGATGTCGGATTGCTCTTTTTCACCGGCTTTTACGACATGAAGCTGGGCATGAGCATTGCCAATTTTGGCTCCGATCTAAAGATGGAGGGAAAAGACCTTCTGCATCGTATCGACCTGGATCCGGATGCGACCGGGCATAATGAGACGATCGTCTCCAATTTGAAAACCGATGCCTGGCCGCTGCCGTTATTTTTCCGTGTCGGCGTAGCGCTCGATGTGTTGAAAAGCGAAAACATGAGATTCACCGTTGCCGCCGATGCCGTGCGTCCGACTGATAATTCCGAGATTATCAATGCAGGCGGTGAGCTGTCGCTGAACAATATTATCCTGTTGAGGGGAGGCTACAAGTCGCTATTCCGCGACGACAGCGAGGAAGGCTTGACCCTCGGTGCGGGCTTGAATTTAGCCAATATCACATCGATTGCCTGGAACTTTGACTATACTTTTGCGGACTTTGGCTTGTTCGAAGACATTCATATATTTTCTTTGGGTGTGGCTTTTTGAGATTGAAAAGAACTTTTGAGCGTTCAATTCATAAATTTTTGCCACCAGGGCGCCCGGGCACAAAGAATATTGAGACTATTTAGCCCACGAAACACACAAATGGCGCTAAAGAAATTTGTGTTATCTTTGTGGCCTTGTGACTTTGTGGCTATGAGCAGTTCGGACGAGACAAAAGAGATAGGAGGTGATAAAACCGCAGGCGTTTTGTTATCTGTTACCCAAATTGAGCGATTCAAGTGTCATTCAGTAGCAAATTGTTAAACTAGTTTTCATTGGGACACTAAATAGGTTCTGTCTACTGTAATTTTAATTAACCTGTTCAGGAGGAGAAAATGAAGAAATTTTTCGTTACTTACATACTTGTCCTGTTCGCCGCGGCGAGCACGATTTTTGCGCAAGGAGCAAACGACGTTGCCTGGTGGGTGCCGGAAGAGCCATCACCTGGTGTTGATATCACCATATTTTATGCAGACTCGGTTAACGCACGGCTTACCGGGGATGCTATTCTGCACTGGGGGATCAATGGCCGGCCTGGAGCATGGACTGAGCCGCCAGAGAGTATATGGCCACCGAATACTGTGGCAAGAGGAGATGGTCAGGCCGTGCAAACACCGATGAACAGAGTTACCGGAGCCCAACACTTGTGGGAGCTCACCATCAGTACAAATGATTCCATCCGAAATCTACTCTTTGTATTTACGGACGGTGTGAATTGGGACAGTCCGGGCGATTGGATCATCGACTTTACCGGAACGCCTCCACCGGAGCGCACCGATACGGTTTCGGTCGAAGTGCTGGTCGATCTCGCTTTTTCTATCACGAATCGTGGTTTTGCTT
>METF01000058.1:2354-4025 GCA_001771235.1 Candidatus Zhuqueibacterota bacterium RBG_16_48_16 | reverse complement strand
TACGGCAAGGGTCCAGATGGGATTTAACAATACGGCAGCACAGGTCATCGAGCTACAGCTTGCACGCCAGGGGTTTAGCACTATTTATTCCGGTAATACCACTGTAGTGACCACCATCGGCGATACCCTGGATTATAATTACTTCAATGTCAAAAACAATCGCAGCACGTTGGAAGTCTATTTCAACTTTGGTTTTCCGGATCCTTCCAACAGCCGGGCACAACGGCGCCAGGCTATCGTTAGCGGCAGGACTACTACACTGGTCGATACCGCAGCCAGCAATGTGAGCGCCCATCGCCAGCCGTTTTTTAGAAATCAAAGTGTCATTGCCCGGGATGTCCTGGTCACCCTTGAATGTGATGTCAGACCTGCCATTTATCAATTGCTCGGCTCGACGGCGGTTTTGGACGATATCCAGGGTTCACTGAATGTAGGCGATCCCGATTCGGCGTTAATGTTAGGCGTCGCCGTAAACGGCCCGATTACCGGTAGCTGGAGTAACGATGCCGGCCCGGATTGGGGCGCCCATTTAATGACGCTGCCTAATAAAGTCATGTACGATGATGGTACTCATGGTGACGCTGTCGCTGGTGATAGCATTTTTACAACACAATTCCAGTTTCATAAGGACAGCAGTGACGTGATTGGCCAGGAATTCAAGTTCGGTATTGGCGGGGGAGATAACGAAGGCGGATTTGGCAATAACCACGTGGCAAATATTGATGACAGTCAACCCACGGCTATTATTAAAGCACAGTTCGGCAGCATCGATCCGACCTTTTATGACCAGTGGGATTTTGATAAACGCAAGCCGTCCGGTATCCCTTCAAAAGTTGAAAATGCACCGTTACCTTCCGGGTTTGCGCTGGAGCAAAATTATCCGAATCCTTTCAACCCGGTGACGCTCATTCAATACAGCATAGCGAACAAGGAGCATGTACGGCTGAGCGTGTTCAATGTACTGGGAGAAGAGATTGCTTCTCTGATTGATATGGATCAACCGGCCGGCAGCTACAATGTCAATTGGGATGGCCGGGATCATTTTGGACGGCAGGTGGGCTCCGGCCTTTATTTCTACAGGATCGAGGCAGGAGACTTTGCCAGGACGCGTAAAATGATGTTGATGAGGTAAATGAAGAGGCCAAGCTTCCAGGGTCTAAAAAATCCTGGAAGCCTGATCCCTGAAATTATAAATAGTGGTTGAAGGAGATTCCTTATCAGCGAGGTCATTGCGAGGAGTGAGGGACGAACGACGAAGCAATCCCCCTTACTTTTCAGGAGATTGCTTCGGCAAAAAACGCCTCGCAATGACAGTAAATTTTCAAATTGAATGGTTTTCGTTTAGACTCTAAATATAATCGGGTACAAAGAGCGGGGTGGAGACGTGGGAGCAATGATGCGATTTTTGAAAAAATATTCAGTACCGCAAATAGTCATACACATTTTGGCCATTGCGGTATTCAGCCTGCTTTTAGCGCTGCCCATTCTGGCACAAGCAGACAGCGTTGATGTCCGGTTTTTCTATCAGCCGGTCGGCAGCCCGTCGGTCGTTTACCTGCCGGGCGAATTCAACGGTTGGGGGGCAAATGTCAACGGGCGGATCACCGATCCGCGTTTTGCCATGCAGTATAATGCGGCCGCCGGAGTATGGGAAAAAACCGTGCGACTGAG
>METF01000058.1:612-2330 GCA_001771235.1 Candidatus Zhuqueibacterota bacterium RBG_16_48_16 | reverse complement strand
GGCCACAGCATCGCCGGGGCCTATCAATACAAATTCAATGAAAATGGCTCTGCCGACGGCTGGAAGAACGATCCGTTGAATTTTCATATCAATCCGCGCGATAACAACAATTCATATCTTTATGCAAACGATCCGACAATATTCCACCTGTCGCCAAACGCCTCTTCACCGGTAGTAGCGACCAGCAGGCCGGAGATCAGCGCGGCCATTTTTCCGGCAATCGGCGCTGCTGTGGATACCGGCTCGATAGCGCTTCTCATCGACAAAAAGACATACACGAACCTGGGTCGGTTTTATGATTCGCAAAGCAAGGTCTTTTTATATCCGTTGCCGGGCGACCTGCCGGCTGGCCAGCACAGCCTGAAATTATTCGTCACATCTTCGTCAGGCTCCATCTCTGCGGATAGCACGACTTTTATTACCAAAAGCGGATTTATCCAGTTTTTGACGCGCTCTGATCCGAAATATCTCAGGGCACAAAAGACTATCGAGGGAATCGTTGAAGATGCCTCCGTGACTTCGGCCCAAATTGTCCATAACGGCATGAGCAGCCAGATGCCTGTAGCTAACGGAAGATTTTCCGCGGATGTTGATCTTGTCGAGGGCGAGAACACCATTTATGTCAATGCTGTCGACGCTCTCGGGGTGACGCATTCAACCAATGAAATTTCGATCTTTTATTATATCGACGGTTCACCCAAGCCGGCCATTCGCGTGTCGCGAGAGGCAAACCGGATGGTGATGAGAGCCGAGATCGAAGAAGGCGATGTCGAGCCGCTGTCTTATTCCTGGTGGACTGATAATTCGCAGAACCCGGAGAGCCTGTTCGTTTCTTTTTCAACAAGTGAAATCGACCTGCCACTTCCGCAAGCCAGGGGAGACTATAATGTTTATCTCGACGTTGCGGACTCGCAGGGAAACACCGGCGTCGCGGGCTCTTCCTTTTCTGTGTTTTCAGACGATAGCCTTGAAATCATCAATACGGCCAATAATCCGTCCTGGGTGCAGGATGCCGTTGTGTATGAAATCTTTGTCCTAACTTTTTCCGATGATGGAACGCTGAATTCCGTTCGCGAGAGATTGCCCTACATCAAGTCGTTGGGCGCCAACGTCGTGTGGTTTATGCCGATTTTTGAGAACAGCCAGTCGGTTGATGATGTCAACGCCGGCTATAACGCCACGGATTTGTACCAGGTACATCCCCAATATGGCAGTCTGGATGATTTTGACGAGCTGGTAGCGGAAGCCCATAATATGGGCATAAAAATCGTTTTGGACTTTACCCCAAACCATGTATCGGGGAGCCATCCGTGGGTGAGCGACATTGCCCTTTTTCAGGATTATTCTATCTATCGTCCGTTGATTGAAATCCGGCTGCTCGGCGACAATCGCGGCCTGGGGCAGTCACTTACCTACAAGGCCGATTATCCGCTTTATGCGCATTACAGCAACTGGTCGCTGGCGAATTTGAATTATGCCAACGTGGAAACACGCACGGAAATGCTCGACGTGTTTACCTGGTGGCTGCTGCAGCGCCGCATCGATGGCTTCCGCATGGACGTTTATTGGGGGCCAAACAACCGATATGGTCGATCCGGCTGGTGGGAGCCTTTCCGCCAGGAGATCAAGCGCATCCGGCCGAATGTGCTGGTTCTGGGTGAAACCGATGGAACGGGTCCCGGCAGTGAAAACAACTATGCCTCATTCGGGGGAGCCTG
>METF01000058.1:0-506 GCA_001771235.1 Candidatus Zhuqueibacterota bacterium RBG_16_48_16 | reverse complement strand
GAATATAATTTTTACACGGGAAGCCATAGCCATTATTTTCGCTTCCTGGAAAACCATGATGAAACCCGGATCGCCAGTCTGGTTGGCCGGGATCGCTCCAAAGCCGCCGCCGCGTTGCTGATGACCGTTCCGGGGATTCCGCTTGTTTACGCCGGCCAGGAGATTGGTGAGTCCAGCAAAAGGGGCATCATCAACTGGAGCGCTCCGGCTGCCGATGAGATGTTCTCATACTACCAGCGGCTGATTCATATTCGCAAGCAATTCGATGCTTTTCGCTCGACACAGATCAAAAAGATAAGCACAAATCAACCCGCGGTGTATGCCTATTTGCGGCCTTTCCTGGATCAGAATGGGATTGTGGCCGTCAATTTTTCTCAACAGATTATCGAAACATCACTGAATATAATTGCATCCGATTTGCAGCTCAGCTCGCAATTGTCTTCGGACAGAACGTACTATTTGAATGACATTCTCAATAACGAATCGATCCAGGTGTCGGCAACGGA
>METF01000057.1:4363-6487 GCA_001771235.1 Candidatus Zhuqueibacterota bacterium RBG_16_48_16 | reverse complement strand
CGTAGCGAATAAAGAACCTGATAACAGGTTCAAGCAATTGCTTGAATCTTTCTTTAACGATCTGGGGAATAATGGCTATCTTCATAATCATGCAACCAATACCTGGTCATTGGGTAATTTCTTTTCAGCTTTTAACTCTGACAGGGTTCCAAACCCTGTCAGAGTTACACTGTGTAAATCGCCATTCAACTTTTCGGTTCTGGCTTATCCGGTTTAGGTAATTTCTTTTTTCTCGATACCGTGCACAACAATCACGAATTCACCTCTCGGTGAATTTTTCTCAAAATATTCAGCGACTTCGCTCAATCGTCCCCTCACAACCTGTTCGAACTTTTTGGTCAATTCACGGCTGACGGCAACCTGCCGGTCGCCCAAGGTACGAAAAATGTCACGCAAAGTTCTTAACAGCCGATGGGGAGCCTCGTAAAAAATGATCGTCCTGTCTTCTTGCCGTAACTGCTCCAGTCGTTTGCTTCTGCCTTTTTTGGCCGGTAAAAATCCTTCGAAAACAAATCGATCCGTCGGCAGGCCGGAAAGGATCAATGCCGGCACAAACGCCGTCGCCCCCGGAATCGCTTCGACTGCCAAACCGTTGCGAATCGCCTCCCGAACGATATAGAATGCCGGGTCGGAGATTCCCGGTGTTCCGGCATCGCTGATCAGGGCGATGGCTTGTCCTTCTTTTAACAGATTGATGAGAAGGGGAGTTATTCGTTCTTTGTTAAAATCGTGATAGGATTTAAGAGGCGTATGGATGTCATACGCAGACAACAGTTTTCTACTCACTCGCGTATCTTCAGCGACAATGACATCGACTTGTTTTAAAATATCGAGAGCTCTCAGAGTAATGTCCCGCAAATGGCCGATGGGGGTGCTTACTACATAAAGGGTTCCGGATACGGTATGGCGAAGGGTTTCTTCTGTCGTTAAAAACTCTCCTCAGCTTTACGGTATTTAATCGAATCGTATGAAAACATGGTAAAGTTTATCACTATTCGCTCCACGAAACACGCTAAATAAACTAAAAAAAGTCCGGGTGCCAGCGGCGACAGCCAGGGGTGGATTAAAACGGAACAAAGTAAACATAAATTGATAAAATGTCAAGTGGAACAATCTACCAGACAATTTCGGCACTCAGGAGCGGCACACAAATGTCTTTGTATGTGAATGAGCGCCTGCTGCTGTGAGCTGGAGATAATGAGCTTTTTCCCTATCTGCACGGAAGAAAAGATACGCATCATCATGGCGCGGGTGATCTCATTGTCCGAGCTCAGCGGGTAGGTTCTGTAAATCTCCTGAATCAGAATCGACAGCCTTTTGTCTCCGATCTCCAGGGCGTAGGAATTCATTATGGGCAACACAATGTTGACGGAAATATCCCGGGTTCTTTCCGCCCCTAAAAGCAGGCCCGCTTTTGCATCCGCTTTTTGCCTTCCCAGGGCGGACAAGTCGAAAGAAAAGTGCCTCGACCAAAACTTGCCGGCTTTGACCGTGAAAAGCGCTTCGATCTCTTTTGGACATTTTGCCGGATCGTTTTCGCACGCCAGGATGGTTTTATGAATGGTTTCGATAAAACCATCCTCCATAAAATTCACGATGATTTTAGCCGCTGCCGCAATTCGCCGCGTCGGATAGTTCTGCGGCCGAAGCCTGAAAAACTGCCATTCATGAGCCTTGAGAGGAAGGATCCGTTTTTTCTCGGGGAATTCATCCCAAAGGCGTGCCAGGCTTTGTTTATACTCATTCGTCTCGGGATCCAGGATGGCATCGTCGCTTTTTGGATTCGATACAAGCAATCCGGCGGCTCCAAATAAAAAAGCCTCGCATTTGCTTTGAGCCAGGTCGAAAGAATCGTTCCAAATAAATTGCCACTGCGTGTCGACGGGCAGTCTTTTGGCTAAATTAGCAAAGGGAACCCGGTTCTTTGAGTAACCCAGGGAGATCAACAGGGCTTCGTAAAAAATCTGGTTCCAGGATTCCGTCATTCTTCTTTCCGTAAATTGAGCCGTCTTTTGCCGGAACCTTTCCAGGCCATAATGATCGAAAACCTGTCGTTTGGCGATTTCGGAGCTTTCTGCCAGAAAACAGTTTATCTTTTCCGCCAAGAGCTGTTTTTCCAGATCC
>METF01000057.1:0-4348 GCA_001771235.1 Candidatus Zhuqueibacterota bacterium RBG_16_48_16 | reverse complement strand
ATTTCCTCGGCGGGACTTTCCAGAAAATCATCCAGGTTCAGCGTAGGCACGTACTCCCGGTTCTCCTTGATCGTACGAAACTGGGCAGGACAGTCCATGGTCACCACGTGGAGTATGACATTATTATACTTTGGATCCTGGTGATGGCCATGGGCATACCAATCACCGGCGACGGGGTGTATTTCCACGTCGCCTCGTAACAAACGCCCGTCCAAAAGCACCAGGGCGTTGATAAAATCCGGCCCTGCATCGGTGTTGTGAACGCCCTTCTCCCTGATCTCGATGGGTATTCCGTCCACGGTTTTTAATTCTTTTTGGGCGAATTGGCGATTTGCCCAGAGATGATACAGGAATCCTTCGCGTGCGGGTTCTTGAACTTTCATGTTCCCCTCCCGGTTAAGGTTAATAAAACCCAAATTGAGCGATTCAAGTGTCATTCAGGAGGAATCCTTGTAATTTTGCGCACAAAAACAAAGATTCTTTCAGAATGACATGACGCTTTACAAGTGAACGTTCCAAGTCAAAATCGCTCAATTCAGGTAATAATCTATCATCGTATTTACCAAATGGTCTCCTCAGTCGCTGCGCAGGGTCAATGGCGGTCGATCGCCGGTATCATGCTTGCTCGCTCCCGGGAAAATAAATCCGTCCCGGTCGATGACGTTTTTCCCTTTGTTCAAATGTTGCGAGATTTTATTCAGCTCATCGATCACCTGCGTTCGCTCCTTGTTCCGCAACACTCTTGGCTGGAAATTGATCATGGAATTATAAACGGAAATGGGGTAAACCCTGGCATAGAGAAATCCATCCTCGCCCATTAAAACGCGCAGAATAGCGCTTGTACGCGCGGAGCTGCTGTACGATCCGAACACGAAATTTCCCAGGCTGTAGGCAATCAAGCGGTTCTTATAAATCTCGATTCCCTGTAAAACATGCGGATGGTGTCCCAGCACCAGGTCGGCTCCTAAATCGATGGATTTGCGGGCAATATAAACCTGGTAATCTTTGGGCGTATTTCTTCGCTCAGCGCCCCAGTGAAAACCGAGGACGACGACATCCGCGTTTTCCCTGCATTGCTCAATGACTTTTTGCAGCAACGATTCGGTTGGAAAGCACGTTCCACAGGATGAGTCGCCGGCCCAGAATTCTTCCGGAAAGGTCATGGAAAATCCGGCGAAGGCGATCTTTCTGTTCTTTATGGTCATAAAAACAGGCTCGCAGGCGCGGGCGCGGTTCTCACCCGCTCCTGAAAATAAGATGTCGTTGGCTTTTAACGCTTTTATTGTATTCTCCAGCCCGGTGCAGCCATAGTCGAGGATGTGGTTATTGGCCAGGGTGACGATCCCGATTCCCGCATTTCTTATTCCCATTGCAAAGCCCGGAGGTACCTTAAAGGTATAGGTTTTGTCTTTAAAAACATCACCTTCGTCCGTAAGAGGTGCCTCGAGATTTGCAATGGCAACATCGGCTTTGGCTAAAAGGCTGCGGGTACTGTCAAAAGGATAGTCACAGCCGAATTCATCCACCACATCGGCGACCCACGATCCCATCATCACATCGCCGACGGCAGCGACCGTCACACACCCGGCCGGGTTTTCATCCATGCGTCTCATAGAGTCCGCTCTTTTGGGAGCCGTTAACACAACCGGCTCCTCTTCAGGCAACGGCTCCTGCTGGATGGCAAATTGGCGGTTGCCCGAGCAAAAGATTGCCGGCAAAGTGGCAGCAATCGCGATAACATATCTCAGCGAGCGAGACCGGATGCGTACACTTCTTATGAGCTGTTTTCTCACTTGATTCTCACTGTGCCTCTTCAGGTTTTTTCGCCTCGCCCTCGGCTTTTCGCGCCTCTTCCCGTTCTTTTCTTTGTTGCTCTTTTTCGGCCTTGACTTTTTCTATTTGCTTTTTCTTCTCGTCTAGCTTTTTCTCAAGCTCTTTCAGCTCCTTCACAAGATTGTTCACCTCTTCATCTTCGGCAACCTGTTTTTTGGATCGCCCGCTCAACAGCTCATAGGTTCTGCCGCCCAGCTCGATGAACTGTTTTTCAATGTTTCGTTTGAGGCTCAGCATCTCGACTTTGAGCTTGCCTATTTTGGTGTACTCGTCCGTCTTGTCCGCAACATACTCGATGCCGTCCCGAATACCATCACGGATGTCATCCAATAACGATCCCATAGCAAATCCTCCGGTTTGTTACTGTGTTATGGCGCTGTTTAGAGTCTGAACGAAAACGACTCAATATGAAAACCTGCTGTCATTGCGAGGCGGTTCTTGCCGAAGCAATCTCATGAAAAGTAAGGGGATTGCTTCGTCGTTCGTTCCTCGCTCCTCGCAATGACAATGCTGCTAAGGAGTTATCGTTCAGGGACTATTTAATTTGACTCATAAAAACCACTTTTTGCATTTTTTCAAATTCTCCGGACTTGAAATAGATGAAATAAATGCCGCTCGCCAGCGACCGGCCCGAATCATCCCGGCCATCCCAATGAATAAAATGGCTGCCCGCTGCCTGGTACGAGGATTGCAGGAGACGCACCTCTTGTCCCAGGCTGTTATATATTTTTATTTCCGTGATGTCGCTTTTTTCCGAAAGCGGCAAATTGTACTCGATTCGCGTCCCGCCGCTAAAGGGGTTCGGATATGCTCGAACAAGCTTATAATCGAGCGGGGGTTCGGCTCCGGGCTCCAACTGAAAGGCGCCATAAGCATTGATCTTGCCTGCGCCCCATTGGTTTGCCGCACTGACGGTTATCCGGTCGTCCCTGGCCGACGATGTCAGCATGTTACGTATCTGCAGCGCCGTAGTTTCCGGATTTTTCTCCAATAAAAGGGCGACGACACCCGCGACATGAGGCGCCGCAAAACTGGTTCCGCTGGACAATCCGTAAAGACTTCCGGGCAAGACAAAGGCATTGGGGAATTCGGAACTGCCAGAGTAAAAAATGCTCCCTTGCGAGCCTGCTTCCGCCAGGCTCGATTTGACGCTGGCGATAATTTGCCCGGGCGCGCATAAATCGGGCTTTATCCGGCCGTCACGAGTAGGACCGGGATTGGAAAAAGAAGATATTTCTCCAACAGTGAGATCTTCCACCAGGGTTAAGCGGTTGAGATCCACATCCTGCCACTCTACTTTTGTCACATAAGAGCCTGCGGTAATGACGTTCTTCGCCGTTCCGGGAATCGTCGTCTTGCCAAAATCAACATTTCCCTCGATAAACGAAACCGGCATGGAGGCGTTCACTTGCCACACATCCACCTGCGATTGATCGCCGGAATATTTTAGCTTCCATAAGCCGTTTTTCGGGGCAGTACCGTTGCCATCACTTATTTCGATATACATCTCCCTGTCGCGGTTAAACGGATTTCTGCCCTGGACGTACTGGTCGCCGGACTCATAAAATCCATTCCAGATATAGACCCGCCCATCCTGAGTATTTTCCTGCAAAACGAAACCCTGCAATACCGGTCCGAGACTTTGGCCGGAGGGAGTGACGAGCGTAACGCTGACCTTTCGATCCCCATCGTACCAGCCGTCAAAAGTTATATTGTCGTTTCCGCTGCCCGCTTGTTCGGAATAGGAATCCACCTGAAAAGTAATTTCCGCCCGTGTCTTGCTATTGGTTGTATGGGCCTGGGCGTGAATTTTTTCATCCCCTTCGTTGCCGGCGGCCGCGACCACGACCTTGCCCGGCACACCCAGGCCAGTCAGGTTGTCGATAAATCTTTCCGTTGGCGAAAACCCGTCGTGAGGGCCCGCCTGCCCGCCAAAACTCAAATTGGCGACGTAAGGCTTGCCAAGCGCTTTTGCAACGCTGTCGATAAAAGCGAGGCCGATGATCTCATCGGTCGTCCGAAATTCATTCAGCGCGTCATCTCTTGTCGCTTTTACGACAACGATCTCCGCCTCTGTGGCCACACCCTTATACTGTTTATAGTCCGACTCGACAAAGCTGTACCCCGCTAAAATACCCGCCACATGTGTTCCATGCCCGGATTTATCCGTATGCAAAAGGTCGCCGCCGGACAACGCCTGGTTGATATCGTGCTCTGAAAAGACAGTGCCGCCATAAACATTGCCGGGTACGCTGAGATCGAGGATAGCCCTGATCCGCGTCGTCCCGTCCTGCTTTTGAAAGGCCGGGTGAAAACAATCGATGCCTGAATCGATCACTCCGACCAGGACGCCGCGACCGCTGTAGCCCAACTGTTCCTGAACACTGGTAGCGCCTATATCCGGCAGGCTTTTATCGGTCAGCGGATAAGAGATTGCCGGCGATTCCAGGTAGACAACCGACGGTAGCGAGGATATTTCCTCAAGCCTGGAAAGCGGGAAAACGGCAATCGCCAT
>METF01000056.1:17168-18248 GCA_001771235.1 Candidatus Zhuqueibacterota bacterium RBG_16_48_16 | reverse complement strand
CAATGACTCATTCGATTTGATGCCGGGCCTGAGGTACATCCATCCCGATGACGACAATACTCTGGACCGGACTCTGTTTGCCGTGGCGCTTCCGGCGCCGTTGATGCCGCAAAAAACGATTGTCATCACAATCGACTTTGTTACAAAGCTGCCGTTGAACATGCCGCGAACCGGGTATTATGGAGACTTTTACTTTGTCGCCCAATGGTTCCCCAAGCTCGGCGTTTTTCAGGACGGACAATGGAATGCCCATCAGTTCCATCGCAATTGCGAGTTCTACGCCGATTTTGCCTCTTATGATGTGACCATCGCCCTGCCCGGCAATTATGTGATCGGCGCCACCGGTGCGCTGGCCGACTCGACCGCTCATGACGACGGCACTGTGAGCTACCGCTTCGAGCAGGACTGCGTCCACGATTTTGCCTGGACGGCCTATCCGCACTACCGGGTAGCCCATAAAATATTTATTGGAGAAGGCCTGCCGGAGGTTGACATCCGGCTCTTGTACCAGCCGGACAATGAAAAATTCACCGATGATTTTTTTGACGCCACCGAAAGTGCGCTGAAATACTTTGGATTATGGTATGCGCCCTATCCTTACGGACACCTGACCGTCGTTGACGTACCTAAGAAAAGCAAAGCCATGGGCATGGAGTACCCCACGCTGTTTACGATATATTCGGATTGGCTGGAGCCGCGCGACTCTATGGAGCGCCATGGCCTGACAGTTCATGAATGCGGCCATCAATTCTGGTACGGGCTGATCGCCAATGACGAAGCTGAATATCCCTGGCTGGATGAAGGCATTGACACTTTTGCTCAAGCGCGCTGCCTGACGGCGGCGGATTATCACCAGTATTATGTGAAATACTACCTCCAGCGGCCGGGCTTTGATATACCGCGCGTATTTCATACTGTAGAGGTGCCGTTTTTCAGCGGCGGCGCCAATAAGGTGAGGGGCAACCGGGCCAAAGATAATATAGCTCAAATGGGTTGGGAATTTATCGATGGCAAAAGCTACACCGCCAATGTGTATGACAAGGCAGCTTTGATGCTGGCGACACTGGAGGGCTATCTGGG
>METF01000056.1:16885-16985 GCA_001771235.1 Candidatus Zhuqueibacterota bacterium RBG_16_48_16 | reverse complement strand
GCCGGTAACGGCGAAACAGGGCTTGTACGGCGAGGATTCTATCCGCTACGTTGATGAACGGGGAAGCAGGGCCGATCAATATGAAACACGCATAACCCTA
>METF01000056.1:14134-16682 GCA_001771235.1 Candidatus Zhuqueibacterota bacterium RBG_16_48_16 | reverse complement strand
CGGCTCAGGCATCGCGGCTTTTATTTGGTCTATGAAATGGCTGTTCTGGCTGCAGCATCTTTTTGAAGTCGCCGCGTTTTTTGGCTAGGATGTGTTAACAGATAGTACTACAGCGAATCTTTTATTTTCGGAGAATAAAATCTTCGCCACCAAGCTGCAAAGTCACGAAGAAGCACAAAGATCAAACGACAAAATAATTTTGGACAAAATAATTGTAGAAAATAATTTTGTCCTTAATCATTTTGTCTTTCAAAATTGAGTGCAAAATCTCTCGTCTAGTGCAAACTTTCGCTGCAGTAATAGCTTGGTTTTATATTTCGCCAAAAACACAGTTTTGTAAATACGGTGACATATTATTTTTGATAGGATCAGCAAGATGAACAGGATAAAATTCATCTTGTTCATCCTGTAATCCTGTCTGATGCTTTCTTATTCATTTTTTCACACCTGCTGATTCGCTACTGAGATCATGGAGCTGATGCAATGAAGACAATGGAAGCTGTTAATAAGGGAATTTCGTTGGTACTCAGGAACGCAAAAATGATCCCGATCATTTACGCGATCAATCTCGTCCTGGCGCTCACCGTTGCTATCCCCCTGTATTCGACTCTCGCGAAGAGTACCAATGACAAAGGCGTGCGGGAACAACTGCGGATGGGCTTTGACTATACCTGGTGGTCGGAATTTTATCATGAAGCGCATCACATCGAAAAAACCGTGCGTCCAAGCCTGACCGGTGGTTTTGGCCCGCTGTTCGACAATTTGGAAATTCTCCTCACCGGCAAAGTCAGACAATTCGGATCGTGGATTCTCCTGTTGGGCGTCGGCTACCTTCTCCTGACTGCTTTTTTGAACGGAGGTGTGATCGGCATCTATGCCGACGAAAAGCGGTCGTTCACCGTCAGCCGCTTTTTTTCCAATTCCGGATTTTATTTTCATCATTTTTTCGCGCTGCTGCTGACCGCTGTTTTGGTCTATTTTGCGGTCTATAAATTCCTCAGCCCGGCGGTTTTCGGCCTGATCGATCAGCTTTCTTCGTCCTGGATGTCGCAAAAATCGGTGTGGTACTTAAATTTGTTCGGTTATGTCATCCTGGTGCTGGTGATCATTTTTGTCAACATGGTTTTTGACTATGCGAAAATAATCGTCGTCGCCGAAGGTAAGGCGTCGTCCTGGCTGTGTATTTGGCTGGCCGTAAAATTTATCTTCAAACACTTTTTGGGCGCAACCGGATTGTATTTTTTGCTGGCCGGAATTGCCCTGCTTCTCGTCCTGGTTTTTGGCTTCCTGCTGAACAGTATCCATCCATCCGGCATCGCCACGATAATTCTCGTCATGCTGTTCCAGCAAACATTTATGTTAGCCAAAATATGGGCGCGGTTGAATTTTTACGGCGGCCAGTGTGTGTTTTATACGAATCAGCCGCGCGAGGAAAGGAGATTGAAAAAGGTCTAGAGCGCAAGTGAAACGTCAAACGTGAAAAGCGAAACGGGAAAACCATTCTTTGTGTATTTCATTCACGTTTGAAGGCTCACGCCTACCTGGAAGTAGTTAGAGTGCCTAGAGTAGTTAGAGTACCTGGAGTGAGGAGTCACCAGGAATTCTCCTAACGCCAGATACTCAAGCCACTCAAGCCACTCTTAACTCAAGTCACTCTTCCCTCGTTTCACATTTGACTTTTCCCGTTTCACCAGAATTACTGCAAAGTGCGCTGTAAGAATTTTATCAAAAAGTTTTCGAAATAATAAAATGAACCACCCTGGAGGCTGAAGATGCTGAGAAAAATATTGATCGGGCTGGACGGATCGCCGTATAGTGAAAGCGGCATTACAGCGGGAATCGAGCTGGCAAAAAGCTATGATGCCGCGCTCGCAGGTCTTGCCATTGTCGATGAGCCGGGCATCGAACATCATTTGGCCGGCGCTCCGGCCGGCGCCATCCATTACGCTGAGAAAGAAAAACAGGACAAGCTCGAGGATGCCCGAAAAAAATCAAAACAGTTTCTGGATCGTTTCAAGAGTATGTGTGAAAAGGAGAGCGTTCGCTATGAGCTGCTGCTGCGCACCGGCTCGCCGTTCAAGATCATTATCGAAGAATCAAAAACCGTCGATCTGGCCATCATCGGCATCAAGACTTTTTACCATTATGAAACGCAAGTCAGCCCGGGAGAGACGCTGAAAAAAGTGCTGGATGAAACGGCAACCCCGGTGCTGGCGCTGCCGCAAAAAGCCGGGCCGCCTGAAAATGTCCTTCTGACTTATGACGGCTCAGTCCAGGCGGCGAAAGCCATCCGCATGCGAATTCTTTTGACAAAAAAATTACCCTTATGCTACACGGTTCTCAACGTCAATGAGGACATGGAAGAAGGGCAGTACCTGGTCGAACGTCTCGCAAAATACCTGCGCTCTCATGACATCGACAGCGAGACCCTGGTATTACCGGGATCTCCCGGCAAAGTAATTCTGGAAACAGCCCGGAAATTACAGCCCGTTCACGTCGTTCTGGGGGCCTACAGCCACTCTTCTCTGCGCGAATGGCTGGTAGGCAG
>METF01000056.1:0-13925 GCA_001771235.1 Candidatus Zhuqueibacterota bacterium RBG_16_48_16 | reverse complement strand
TTTTGCTGGTCGTTTTTTCGCTTTCAGGACAGGAGTGTGAGCTGGAGGTCGTTTATCCCAAAGAGGGAAGTTTTTTGCAGCCGGGCGCCAGCGATTCGCTTTTTATCTTTGGCCACGCCGATCCCAGGTCATCGCTTTACATCAATCGCCAAAAAATCGATCTGTATGAAAACGGCTCGTTTTTGGCGTTTCTGCCCGTGCATCGGGGCGAATTTACCTTTGATTGTATGGCCGTGTGCGGCTCGGATACCGCTGTCATTCGCCGGTCGGTTTTCGTCTCGCCATGGATTCCGCCTCCGGTGCCGGATTCCGTGGGCATCGATCCCGATTTTGTTTTTCCGCAAAACGATTTAGAGCTTTCGTCCGGCGAGGTGATCGACCTCTCTTTTCGCGGCATTGCCGGTGTGCAGGCCGTATTTTCCATAGACAGCCTCGTCAGCAATGCACCGATGGTAGAGAAGACGGCCATTGCACCGGGGTATTGGGGAGAGTCCGTCTTTGGAGAAAAACAGTCTGCAAAACCCCACATCGATGAAGGAAGCTACAGCGCACTCTATACCATCCGTGAAGGCGAGCACGGCGAACATCTCGGCATTTCTTTTACGTTGATAAAAGGAGACGGCGACTCGGTTTTCGTCAAAGCGCCCGGCACGTTATCAATACTCGATGACAGCGTCCCGCGTGTCGCTCAAATCGTTGCGGATGAGGCCAATATGCGTGTCGGCCCGGCTTTGAGTTATCATTACCTGTTGCCGCAGGGCACCAGGTTGCATATCACCGGCAGGGAGGGACGTTTTTACCGAGCCGGGTTAGCCGGGTCTGCAGAGGCCTGGATCGATTCGACGGCCATTCGCTTTTTGCCTGCCGGCACACCCCTGCCGGCAACCACCGTAAAACTGGTACGGACGCAGCATAGCGGACGATATACGAAGGTGCGGGTTTTTACCGAAGAACGAGTGCCATTTAAAGTCGTGCAAAATACCTTTCCCCTGTCTCTGGAAGTCATCTTTTACGGCGTCACGGCCAATACCGACTGGATTCGATACGATCCGGCCGCCTCCCATATCCAAAGGATCGGTTGGGAGCAAGTCTCAAAGCAAGTATACAAGCTGACGATTTTATTGAACGGCAAACAACTGTGGGGATACAAGGCGTTTTATGACGAGCAAAATTGTTTCATCCTTGAGATAAAGAATCCGCCTCACATCGCCGGCTGGCCCCATTCGCCTTTAAAGGGGATTTCCGTTTTGATCGATGCCGGGCATTCGCCGGATGACGGCGCCGTCGGGCCGAGCGGCCTTAAAGAAAAAGATGCCAACCTGGCGTTGGCGAAGGCTCTTGAGCTCAAATTGCAGCGGAAAGGAGCGTCAGCTTACAAGACCCGCTCCGGCGAACACGGCCTTTCTTTGAGAGCGCGGGTGAAAATAGCGGAGCTGATCGACCCGGATATTTTTCTGAGCCTCCATTTCAACGCCTTGCCGGACGGCGTCAATCCCTTTACCAACCGTGGGACGAGCACCTATTATTATCACCCGCAAAGTTACACCCTGGCCGGAACCATTCAACAACGCCTGGTGAAAAAATTGAAATTGCCCGACTATGGTCTCTTTTATGATAATCTGGCCATAAGCCGGACGACGCGGATGCCTGCCGTTCTCATAGAACCGGCGTTTCTCATGCACCCGGAGGAGGAGATGCTGATCGCATCGAAAAAATTCCGGGATCGATGCGCCGAGGCGATTGTCGAGGCGCTGGAGGATTTTTTGCATAAAACAAAATGATGCAAAAAAGTTGAATAAAACGGCCGATATTTAAATTTAAATACTAAAAAGGTTCTTTCTGTCGGAGGATGTTTGAAATTTTTATTTTGCCCGAATTGCGGTAATAAACTGGTCGATGAACACATCGACGGACGCATGCGACGGGTGTGCCACCAATGTAGCTATGTTCATTACAAAAATCCCATCCCGGCGGCCGGCGTCGTGCTGTGCCGCGACGGAGAGATCCTGCTGGTGCAGCGAAAATACGAGCCTAAAAAGGGTCATTGGAGCCTGCCGGCCGGTTTTGTCGAATATGATGAAGGCCCGCAAATGACCGCTGTTCGAGAAACCAGGGAAGAAACGGGATTCGAAGTGGACCTCAAAGAGCTGTTCAATGTTTATGGGGCTGGCGACGATCCCAGGTCGCACGTGGTTCTGGTTATTTACACGGCGGAAATTACCGGCGGGACACTGACGCCGGGCGATGATGCGATTGATGCACGGTTTTTTCCATTAACCAATTTGCCGGGAAATATCGCCTTTTCGAGCCACAGGCAAGCCATTGAGAGATATATAACAATATCAGTTGGAGCGAAGCATTCTTTGCATGATTCATCGTAAGAAAGAGAATGCTTCGCCGCTGGAACCATTTGACCCACTAAACACACAAAATAAACGAAAGGAATCAACTCAGGCATATAAAAAGTACACTCGTTTTATGGGAATTAAAAAGACACGAAAACCATGAATCCTTTGGCATTTTTCTTCATTCATTTTGTTTGTTTCGTGTGTTTGGTGGGCTGAATAGATACTTCGCCCTACGGCTATGATTTGTGAATTAATCAGGACAGAACATCGATGAAAAAAAATATAAAATGCCTGTTTGTTTTATTATCTTTTACTTCAATTCTCTATTTCGGGATTCTTCCAGGAGTTGAGCAACCGACAGCCATGACGAAAAAAACCGTAATGAAGGCAAAAGGAGACCTGGTTCAACTGGGTGTGGATTCTGTCAGGATTTCCCGTGCGATGACTAAGAAAGGTGAGCTGGAAATTATCGTAAAGGGCATTCTGCCGACGCCTGCTTATCAGCTCGATCATTTTGAGATCGATATAAAAAAGAACCGCGTGTATATCACACCCTGGGCCAGGTATGACCGGGAAAAGATCGTCATCCAAATGGCTGTGCCTTACGAAGAGAAGTGTCTTATTAAAGGGCTCGAGCCTGCCAAAAAATATACCCTGAGAGTAAACGGAGCTTATGGTGTGATTGACAAGACCGTGACGCCAGAGAATGAAAATGAGTGAGGAACACCCGATGAGCGCAGTCGATGATATGAGAGATTCCATTTTTGCGGAAAGGCTGGGCGACGAAGAATTGGCCGCCGTTGCGGAAATCGCCGAGGCAAAAACGTTTTACAGAAACGATAAAATTTTTGGAGAGGATGACGTTTCGAATTCCCTCTTTTTTTTGGTCGAAGGCAAGGTCGCTATCGAAAGAAAGATCGTCGGCAGCCGACATCTTTTTGTCCCGCAGATAGAAACGGTCCGGCGCGGCCATATTTTCGGAGAAATGGCCTTCCTCGAAAATGTGCCTCGCTCGGCAACAGCCAGGGCCAAGAGCAATATCAAGGTCCTTGTCTTCCAACAGGCCCAATTGGAAAGGCTGATGGAATCGAATCCTGTTCTTGGCTTCAAGCTCATGCGAAATATTGCGTTCATCCTCAGCAGGCGCTTGCGAAGAATGAACGACCAGTGGTTGAGCGCCGTGGGCAAAGATTTTGTTCTTCCCGAGTTCGAATATGATTTCTGATGAGAAAACGAAACATTTTGCATAATTACTCAACTCGGATAAACCGGAACCCGATAAAATACAACCACGAATTTGCACCAATTACCCACGAATTTACACGAATTAAAATGAGTAGTCTTGGCATACAAATTCGTGAAATTTGCTTAATTCGTGAAAATTAGTGGTTAAATTTTTCAGAATCTGCCTTTTGCCATATTTGTACGAAAATTGACTTTTAAGATACTAAGACGAAAGAGTACATCCGTATTGATCCATTTAATCCGTTTAATATGTCTGCTACCAGTCACGTTTTTTTTGCAGGAGGCTTTTCACAAATATGCATCGCTTGATGATAACTTGTGTATGTATGGCCCTTTTGTGGAGTTCATGTGTGAAAAGTGGCGATAAGATGAAAACCGGTACCCAAGGCGAAATGGATAATTACGCCCATCTGCGCCAACAGATGGTCGACCACCAGTTGGTCAACAGAGGTATCCGTGATGAGCATGTATTAAAAATTATGAGAACCGTTCCGCGCCACGAATTTGTCCCCGACTCTGAGCTCAAATCGGCTTACGATGATTCACCGCTTCCCATCGGCCACGATCAAACGATTTCCCAGCCCTACATCGTCGCTTATATGACGGAAAAGCTCGAATTAAAGGGAGACGAGAAAGTGCTCGAAATCGGCACCGGTTCCGGGTACCAGGCGGCGATCCTGGCAGAGTTGGCCGGGGAGGTGTACACGATCGAGATCGTGGAGCCGCTCTGCCATGGTGCAACGGAACGATTGGCACGGCTGGGATATAAGAACATCAAAACCTTATGTGGAGACGGCTACCAGGGATGGCCTGAGTATGCGCCTTTCGATGCCATCATCGTCACCGCCGCCCCGCGCAAAGTGCCTTCCGCGCTCATCGAACAGTTGAATAAAGGCGGGCGCCTGATCGCGCCGGTGGGAAATTTCTTCCAGGAAATCGTTCTCATGACCAAAAAAGAAGATGGATCGATCCAGCGCCGGACGCTCATACCGGTTCGCTTCGTGCCGATGACCGGGGAAGCTGAACGGGAGAAATGATGAAACAAAAAAATCAATACCTCGTCTTTGCTATTGTTTTTATGGGGTGCCGATGTTCGCCCCGCGACACAAATTTTAGAACAAGAGCTGTTTTTCAAGGGACAAAATATTTTTGAGGTCGAGAATGCCCGACAAGGCAGTAAAAAAGCTCCATCGATCGGGAATCGATAGGATGGTAGCGGGAGTTTGCGGCGGAGTGGCAGATTACTTTGCCATCGATCCGATGATCGTGAGGGTGCTGTGGTTTGTGGCTACATTCCTGGGGGGATTAGGCGTTACGGCGTATGTCATATCTTTGATTCTCATTCCGGAAAATCCCGAGCACATCGGCGTGCCGGATAGTGAGAAAAAGCGAAGGCCCAATCCCGGCCTGGTCATTGGCATCGGCATCGTCTGTTTTGGTTTGTTAATGCTCTTCAAGGGGCCCTTACCTTTCAGGTGGAATTACGCCTGGCCGTTTGTCTGGTTTGGCTGGGAATTTATGTGGTCTATAGTGCTCATTGGCCTGGGTGCGTGGTTTATTGTTTATAGTGTGCAAAAGTCAAAACAACCGAAGAGCGGGGCAGGTGAAAAACCCGCCGCTCAAAAAAGGCTGTATCGCAGAAAATCGGAACGCATGCTGGGCGGCGTTTGCAGTGGCTTGGCAAATTATTGGTCACTGGATGTGGCTCTCGTGCGGGTGGCTTATGTGTTGTTTACTTTGTTGTCAGGCTTTATATGGGGAATCGCTGCTTATCTCATATTCCTGTTTGCCGTTCCCGAAGAACAGGAAGTAAAACAAGAAGACGTTCACGACAATAAAATAAAGGGCAAATCGTCATCATGAAAACCTTGACTTCTTCGCTTATTGTGGGCATTGTCCTGATTCTGATCGGCGTCGGTATTTTACTCGACAAATGGGACATCCTGGATTTTACCTGGGAAGAATTTTATCCCCTGGTTTTACTTGCTCTTTCATTACTCTCTTTGCTCAAGGTCACCCAGGGCAGGAAGGATGCCTCTTTCTGGTTTGTATTCCTGGGCGCTCTTGGGCTGTTCTATTTTCTGAGAAATTACGATATCATTGGTTCGTTCTGGTACATCGATTCCTGGCCTGTGCTGCTGCTGGCATTAGGCCTGTCATTTATTGTGATGTATTTCTTCAAGCCTTATGACTGGGGCAACCTGATACCGGGCGCCATTTTGACTTTTCTCGGAGTTGCTTTTTTACTTAGAGAGATGGATGTGAGATGGCTTTCATTTGATCTGGTTGCCGATTTCTGGCCGCTCATTCTGGTGTTGATCGGCATGGGGGTTGTCATCAGCTCCCTGGTGGGCAAGAAAGAAAAATGAGAAAAGGAGGGGGACTCCAGCCATTCGCCTTTTGAAAGGGGACTATGCAAGGGTCACGAGAGATTTTCGATCACGTTTTTGAGCTTGGTTTGAATCTGGCCGGCGATTGATCCCAGCTCAACATTCCTGATGGCCTGCATGGACGCGATGGGGTCTATAGCCGACACCTCAATAAGGCCTTCCTCTAATTCCTGAACGATAACATTGCACGGGAGCATGGTGCCGATTTTCGGCTCCGCCTGCAGTGCCTTGTAAGCGAACGGGGGATTGCAGGCGCCGAGGATTTTGTATTGGCGAAAATCGACATCCAGCTTTTTCCGTAACGTTTCTTTGACATCGATTTCCGTCAGGATGCCAAACCCTTCTCTTTTTAAAGCTTCGGTCACCCGGTTCACCGCCTCGCTGAAAGTGGATCGGATCGATTTGCTAAAGTAATAACTCATCAAGCTCTCCTTTGTCATGAACGTGATTTATTCAAATCATGCTATTAGATGATGATAGCGATGAGAGGATTCAAAAGAGCCCCGTTGCCGCCTGGAGAAACAAGATCGAAATTTCGTTTTCTCAAAATGTCAATACCCGGTGCTATGGGCGAAAAGCCCCTGCTTGTACTTTCGCTTGAATTTATTTCTTGACTAAGAACAGAAATATCCCTATAATTTTCGAAACTTTTTGTGTTCACGTGAATGTACGGTGATCGATCCATTTTCCTGCCCCATATTGGAAAAGACACTTCCAATGAACGTTGATCGATCCTGACCGGATATGAAATTTTTAAAATGTAATACCACCATTCTTATCTTCCTTCTTTTTTCAAAAGCAACAAAATTGACCGATCATTCGCACCAATGAAAGGAGGCCAAAAGCGACGACATTGATACAGAGATAGTCTCTCTATTTCATCGATTGCTAAAATTTCCCCAAAGCCATGGAGTCATTCACGGATTTTCGATGACCTGGTATTTTTGCTGGTTTAATCAAAAAAGGAAAAGGAAACGATGAATAAACATGTTGGATCTTTTCTCGCATCATTGCTGGTCATTCTTCTTGCGGCGGGCCTGGTGTTGGCGCAGACAACAGGCAAGATTGCAGGAAAAGTAATAGATGTCGAGACGGGCGACCCTCTGCCGGGTGCTAACGTCGTCATCGAAGGTACTTCGATGGGCGCCGCCGCGTCGGTGGATGGTGATTATTATATCATCAATTTGCCGCCAGGCGACTATACGCTTCGATGTGACTACATCGGATACCAAAGTGTGAAATTGGAAAATCAGCGCGTTTCCATAAACAGAACTTCACACGTGGACTTTAAGTTGAGCTCCACTGTCATTGAGGGTCAAGTGGTGGTTGTTCAGGCCGAAAAAGTTGCCATCAAAAAAGACCAGACAAGCTCTGTTCGTAATGTTTCCTCCGAGCAGATGGACATTCTTCCTATCGAAAGTGTCGGTCAGGTGGTCAATCTTCAGGCTGGCGTTGTCAATGGCACCTTCCGCGGCGGCCGATCAGGAGAAGTAACCTATTTAGTAGACGGCATGCAGGTGACCGAGGCTTTTGGCGGCCGCAACAGGGCCGTCAATGTGGAAGCCGATGCGGTTCAGGAAGTGGAGGTCATTAAAGGGACGTTCAATGCCGAATACGGCCGTGCGATGAGCGGCGTGGTTAATGCTGTGACAAAGGACGGTGGAAGCTCTTTTCATGGCTCAGCCTCTGCCAGCCTCGCCAACTACCTCACAGAGAATAAAAATGTCTGGTTCGGCGTCAAGGACAACCAGTTTGATAACAATCAGGATTATAAATTCTTACTTAGCGGTCCGGTGTTCTCAAACTCGATAACTTTTTTTACAAATTTCAGGAGTCAAAATAATGATAGTTACCTTAACGGGATGCGAGTGTTCCTGCCGACGGATTCCAGCAATTTTGTGCCGGTTGAATCGCCCTGGTACTCAGAGAAATCTGGCGATAGTTCTATCGTGCCGATGAATTGGAATAAATCCAACACATTCACTGGAAAACTGACTGGCAAAGTGACGACAGATATCAAAGTGGCATTGCTCTATAATTATAACTGGAGCGAAGGCCAGGGCTATGACCATTCCAGGTTCTACGCTCCGGATGGTCGCAGTCATTATCATAACAAAACCAACTTTTATGCTGTAACCTTAAATCACATGCTCATTCCATCTCTTTTCTATGAAGCAAAATTATCTTATATAGATAATTATTCCGGTAACTACCTCTATGAAAATCCGACAGATGGCAGGTATATCAGCGATAACACAAGCACAAACGCTGGCTCAGGATTTTATACAGGAGGCCAGGAGAAGAATTATTCAAAGACAAAACTCAAAGACACGAATCTCAAAATCGATCTGGTCTGGCAGTTGCATAAAAACCACAGTCTGAAAACGGGAATCGATTACATCCATCACGATGTCGATCAACTCGATGCTACAATTCGCAACCTGTATGATAACACGTCGCGGGAAACCTCCGACTACGAGCCGGTCATCCAGCCCGATTCTTCCATTTATTCTGATATCTATTCACAAAAGCCCATCGAATTCGCTGCTTACATGCAGGACAAGATGGAATTTGATGAAATGACCATCAATCTGGGGCTCCGCTATGATTATTTCGACCCCAACAACTATTATCCATCGAACAGAAGAAATCCGGTAAACCTGATTTCCTCAACGGATGCTTCCAGATTGTCCCAAGAGCTTAAGGCCGATCCGAAGACGCAGCTCAGTCCGCGTTTGGGCTTGTCCTACCAGCTCGGCGATGCGGCCTTGTTGCGATTCAGTTACGGCCACTTTTTCCAGGCGCCGCCTTTTGTGAATTTTTACCGCAACAACTCCTGGCTCATCAGCACCACCAATTTTGACACCCAGCAAGGCAACGCCCAGTTAAAAGCCGAAAGAACCGTGCAATACGAGCTCGGTTTGTGGCAGCAACTGGCCGAAGGCATGGGTCTGGAGATCGCCGTTTATTATCGGGATATTTACGATCTGCTGAGTGTGGCCGTGGTGAGAACCTATAACCAGCAGATTTATGGGCTCTATACCAACAAAGACTATGGCAACGTCAAAGGGCTTGAATTGACCTATGATTTTGAGCTGGGCCGCATCTTTGCTAATTTGAATTACACGCTGCAGTTCACCCGCGGCAACGCCGACACGCCGCTGACGAACTTTAACCGCGCCGGAGATAGTGCCGACCCGATTCCACGCTTGATCCCCATGCAGCGGGACCAGACCCATACTTTGAACGCCTCCGTCGCTTATCGGACAAGAGTCTGGGGTCTTTCGGCGACAGGTTTTTATAATTCGAACGACAGATATACCTGGGCGCCGTTGTCGGAAAGCCGTCTGTCGCGGGTCAACCTCTTTCCCAACAATGCCGCCAAACCGGGCCGCTACAGCGTTGACCTCTACAGCTTTTACAACCTTCGGGTTTCCGGCGGCTTGCAGTTGAAACTGGAAATGTACGTCTATAACCTGCTCGACCGACTTAATGAGAACGGCGTTTATGGCAGAACCGGGCGCGCCTGGACCAATATCATCATCGACTCAGAAAGAAATAACTTTCATAGTGACTTTGCTACTATCGAACAGTTGAATCAGAATCCGGGTATGTACTCGGCTCCCAGAACGGTCAAGCTTGGTCTTGGCGTTGAATTCTAATAAGATGCTAAACATGAAATTTGATGGATTGAATATTTTTTCCCATGGAGGCCAACTCTATGATTAAATGTGTGCAGATATTCTTAGTGAGTTTGCTTGTGCCATTGCTGTTCTATTCGACGCTTTTTGCACAAGGTAAACCTTATGAAGGCCCGGAAGATGGCGCAGGTGATCCTGCTGCCGAACGTGTGGGCTTTATGGAAGGGAATAGAGTTCGTTTGCAATTTAGAAACACCACAGAACTGTCCGATTGGGGCGCGGGCACCGACCCCTTTGCGACAAAATGGCCGAACGACTTTACCGGGGTGAAAATGAACGATGGTATCGGCCTGCTCATCGGCGCTCGTGTATTTATTTATGACGATCCGGCGACCCCGATTGACAGCACCCCTGTCACCGATTCATTGGAAATCAAAAGATTAGATCAAGCAGGCCAGCTCGATACTCTCTATTATTTACAGACGAGTTATCGAGAAGAACAGGATACGGATCCTACCGGGCAGATCGAGTGGAACCTTTATCCACCTCGTGGCTATTTCCGCTGGGAAAGTGAAACCCCGGCTCTGATGAGCAAGCCCCAATCCTGGCCACCCGAAGGATGGCCATCTCGTGGTTTTGAGAAAAAATGGCCCGGAGAGTGGAACGGACGTTTTGGCCGGGGCGTCTTTCGCGCTGATGAAGAATGCTATTTTGTTGCCAATGATGCACAAGATCAGGAGTACCTGACCGAAGAAGATTCGACAACCTATTTTCCCAGGCCAGGCATTGAAATTGGCGACTATGATCCCGAAATCAGCATACAAGTTGGCCTGCCCTGGGGAGGCGTTGGCATTCGCGTAGAACAACGTGGTTTTCAATGGAATAATCCCCAGGCCATGGATGCTATTTTTTGGGAGTATTCCATTGCCAACATTTCTGACTACGACCTGACCCAGATGGCCTTTGGCTACTGGGTCGATAACGCCATTGGCGGTGGCGACGACAATGACGAGCTGGCTGCTTTTGACAAGATCAAGGACCTTGCCTATTCGTGGGATATTAATGGATTGGGTCTTGGCAGCCTGCCAACGGGCACCATGGGTTTTGCCTATCTCGAATCGCCCGGCAAACCCTACGATGGCCGCGATAACGACGATGATGGTATTATCGACGAAAAGAGGGATAACCTGGCCGGCGCATTAGTCGGACCTACGGACGGTATTGCCGACGTGGCCAAATTTCTCACATTTTATAATCTCCAGGAAAGTGATTTGCGGGAACACTGGGAAGGAGACGAAGACCAGGATTGGGATTCCTATTCGGATGACAACGGCAACGGGATTTACGACAACGGCGAAGATGCAAACGACGACGTCGGCCTGGACGGCGTTGGCCCCTATGAGCTCAATTACATTGGCCCCGATGCTGACGGAACAGAGGGCAACGGCATGCCCGATTTGCTCATCGGCGTAAATGCCGAGCCGGATTTTGGATTGACGGACGTCACCGAAAGCGATATGCTCGGTCTGACCGCCTTCCGCTTGTTCCCGATTCCGGCGCATAACCCGCCTTACACCAACTGGTACCGTAACGATGAATCCATGTGGTATCTCATCGGCGTCGATTCGCTCATCGAATACATTGGCAGTACCTCCAACCTGGCTGAAGTGTTTGCCTCCGGCGTCTTCCCCGTGTATCGCGGGCAGATCGAGCGCATCTCCATGTCCGAGCTGCATTCTTTCGACCCGTTGGAAGGGTTGAATTCCGCCACGCATACCTCGCCGGCATTGTTCAGGCTGAAAGAGATCGTTCAGATCATTTATGAAACCGACTATCGCTTCGCCCAGCCACCCCACATGCCGACGCTTATCGCAACGCCGGGAGATGGCTCGACATTATTGACCTGGGATAACATTGCCGATACGAAAACACGCGATGCGTTTCTCAAGAATGTCAATGATTTCGAGGGTTATAAAGTCTATCGAACGGCTGATAACAAATTTACCGATGCGACGACGATCACTGATGGCTATGGCACCAAATCGCTGCGCAAAGCGATTTTCCAATGCGATCTCAAGGATAATAAATCGGGTTTTGCCGATTTTGCCACATTTAATGGCGTTGCTGTCTATCTTGGCGATGAAACGGGAATTACCCACTCCTTCAGGGATATCAATGTGCAAAACGGCAGGACCTACTATTACGCCGTTGTGGCCTACGATTACGGCGCGCCTGACATCGGCACCGGCGTAGCCCCCTCCGAGAATAACATCATCATCGAATTGGATGAGAGCGAAAATGTCGTATTCCACAGCAAGAATGTGGCCATTGTTACGCCGAGGAAAAATGCTGCCGGATATAATCTCACCGCCGCCTACGACATTGAAGGTGCGGAGAACCTCATCGGAAGAGGCACGATCGTACCGGAGCTGGTCGCACCAAACGCACTGAGTCCGGATGCAAAGTACACGGTCAAGTTCAATGTCCATGAGATCAGCCGCATCCGCAACATGGATTGGGGCGTCCGCTGGGTCTGCGAGGGCCTGACCGTTTCAACTGACGGCAACCTGGTCTTTGAAGACAGCGATCAAAATATGAATAGCATCAGCGTCGATTCTACCGAGACGCTCGGCTATCGTTTTCTTCAGCCTGGTGGCGTTACCACGGACATTTTCGACGGCCTGGTGCTGCATATCGATGTGCCGGTTATCACTGCGACCTACGACTATGAAAACTCTGGCTGGTTAAAAGGCAGCGCGGCAATGACCGTCACGCCGACCATCGTTGAATCCAATTCTTTCCCATGGGATTATGATATCATTTTCACCGACAACCCCGCAGAATATACCACATTTATTTCGCCGGCAGTGGAAAGGTCTGTCTACGATGAGAACGACGTGAGGATCAGAACGGGTTTACTGGCAGGCGTTTTCAACTTTAGAGTGGTGAATAACTCGATCGTCGATACGACATCCGGTGAAAACAAGGTCATGGATTTGGTCGTACAGGATATGGATGTGGACGGCGTATACAATCCTCTCAACGATCGAATACTGGTCGGCGCCATCGATGACAGAGGCAGATGGGCAGGCACTGTTTTCGTCCTGGATTTCTTTAACGTCGCCACCGAGGCGGAATTACCCCAGGCGGGCGATGTCTATCATGTCAGGTTCGCCAAGCCGTTCTGGAGCACGGACTCGCTCACCTTCTCAGTCCGGGTCGATGAATCGCTGGATAAATCCGCCATTACCAAAGGTCTGGAAAATGTCAAAGTCGTGCCCAACCCCTATGTTGCAACCAACGAAATGGAGCCGTCATTGGCAAATCCGAACCTCAACCAGAGAAGAAGGCTGATGTTTACCAACCTGCCGGCGAGATGTGAGATCAAAATTTTCACCATCAGCGGTGTTCTTGTTGACGAAATTCTTGTCGAAAATCCTCGGACGTCGGTCTCGCGCATTGGGATTTGCTGACCCGAGAAGGATTGGAAGTTGCTGCCGGCATGTACATTTATTATATAAAAGCGAAGGAAACCGGTGACGAAAAAATGGGTAAATTCGCTGTCATCAAATGACGTTTGTTGAGCGCTCCATGTGTTGGTACTTCAATTAGGTAATGAAAAATGATGAACTCCTATGGTGCAAGTGAAAAGTCAAAGGTGAAAAGTGAAAAGGGAAAAACCGTTCTTTGTGTTTTTCATTTAACGTTTAAAAGCTCACGTTTACCTGGAAGTGTCTGGAGTGCCCGGAGTGAGGAGTCACCCGGAATGCTTTGTCGCCAGATACTCAAGCCACTCCTAACTCAAGTCACTTTTCTCGTTTCACGTTCGACATTTCACGTCTCAACAAAATTATTGTAGAGTGCGTTACATAGATTTTGCTAGTCGACAAAAGTTTTCCTGGATAAAAGAATACTCCAAGTTGCGAGAGGTGTTCGATATGAAAAATATGAAACTAGTGAGCTTGCTTGTTGTAACATCGCTGCTGGCTGTCGGCGTAACGACGGTGAGCCTGGCGCAGGAGCCCTATCGAGTCGGGACGACTGCGGTAAGCTTTTTGGAAATCGGCTTTGGCAGTGCCGGAAGCTCTATGGGCGACGCCTACGTCAGCATGGCCAACGATCTTTCGTCCATTTATTGGAATCCGGCCGGTCTCGCTTATATGGAGAAAAGCGAAGCGCAGTTCACCTATCAACCGTGGATGGTTGACATCAATACCTCATTCGCCGGTGTCGGATTGGCCATTCCCACGGTCGGCACGTTGGCGCTCGGAATCTACCAGGTGGATTATGGTGAAAACGAG
>METF01000055.1:3030-5467 GCA_001771235.1 Candidatus Zhuqueibacterota bacterium RBG_16_48_16 | reverse complement strand
TAGACCTGCAGTATGACAGATAAGGATCAAGATTATCACCGACATTTTATTCAACAGGGTAAATCCGTTAAATCCGTGTTCCATATTGGTTCTGGAACGTCCAGACTGGGTCTGTGATCAATCGAATCTTCTCTTTCTCAGATCCCAATAAATAATAAAAGCTGCAACGCAACCAACGAGCAAATACAAGGCTGCGGATATAAAGTCTCCAAACAGCAATTTGCCCACTCCGAATAGAGAGGCGTAGATGACCACAATACCGCATAGCCAATCGACAAACAAGCCGCCAAAGGCCGAGTCGCTCTTAACGTGAGGACAAGCCGCGGCAATCCTGCGCCAGCCCGGGCCGCCGGGATGGACCTTTTCATAAAATGCCACAAGAACGCGCCGATCCACGGGTCTGGTTAAAAATGTTGCGGCGAGCCAAATAATCGTGGTGCCGAACACGATCGGGTACAAGGTGATTGGGCTGTGCAGGCCGAATCCCCAGCGGGTGACGGGGTAAATGACCAGCGGGGCGATCATGGCGGCAATCTCGGACCAGGCATTGATTCGCCACCAAAACCAGCGCAAGATCAATACCGCGCCCATCCCGGCGCTGGCGTTAATGATGAACTCCCAGGCGCCGGATATGGTGTGCAAAAACAGCCTGGTTACGACCAGCGAAAAAACAAGCATCAGCAGGATGCCCAGGCGCGAAACCAAAACGTAATGTTTTTCCGCCGCGCCGGGTTTCAGAAACCGTTTATAGAGATCGTTGATCAAATAAGAAGTGCCCCAGTTCAGTTGGGAAGCGATGGTCGACATGTAGGCGGCCAGAAAAACGGCGATCAGCAGGCCGAGCATCCCGGCCGGTAAAAAACGCATCATCAGTTTGGGATACATGATACCGGGATCGACGGTATTTTCGTATTTGTCGTAAAACTCCATAAAAGCCGGATCGGTTGTCCCATCTGCAAGGCGGTGCGCCGAGCGGTTTTGAAAAGCTCTCTCCACTTCGGCGTAGAGTCGCGGATTTTCTTTCCTCAAAACGTCAGTGTTTTCGGCGCGCGGCAGAATGACCAGGGCCGCCAGGGCGACCAAAATCCACGGCCAGGGCCGAATGGTGTAATGGGCGATGGTGAACCACAGCGTGGCGAAGAGACTGTTCTTTTCGTCCTTAGCCGACATCATCCTTTGTGCGATATAGCCACCGCCGCCGGGGTCGGCACCGGGGTACCAGCTCGACCACCACTGCAATCCGATATGAGCGATGAATGCCCCGGCGGTCATGGCCAGCGCGCCGCCGGTAATGCCTTTAGCGCTGATGTTTCCGATGTGCGGAAAAAAACTGAGCACTTGTGGCGCCAACTTGCCCTTCAAAGCGACTGTGCTGCCAATTTGCGGCAGCTTGATCACTACGACGGCCAGAATAATACAGCCGGCCATGGCAAACAGAAATTGAAAGCTATCGGTTCTCGCCGTTCCCAGCAGGCCGGATGCCGAAGCATAAAGGGCGATGATCGCCGCGGCACACACCACCAGCCAAAAGGGGTCGTATTGAGGCAGGGTGACGCGAAATATCTTTTCCATGGCTTTATGCACCCAGCCCATGACAATGGCATTCATAAAAAGTCCCAGGTAAAGGGCGCGGAATCCCCGCAACACCGCAGCCGGCTTGCCGGAGTAGCGGAACTCGACGAGCTGGACGTCAGTCATGATGCCGGAGCGCCGCCATAGTTTTGCGAAAAAGAACACGGTGAGCATGGCGCCGATGGCCATGTTCCACCACAACCAGTTACCGGCAATGCCGTTGCGCGCCACCAGCTCGGTCACGGCCAACGGTGTGTCCGCAGCAAAGGTTGTGGCCACCATGGCCGTGCCGGCAATGTACCAGGGCATGTTCCTTCCGGAGAGAAAAAACTGGCCGGTGTCCGCACCCGCCCGTTTTGAATACCAGGCCGCAATGGCAAGAATCGTGATGAAAAAAGCGAGAATCACCAGCCAATCGAAATAATGCAGTTGGGACATAGTTTTCCTTTTTCATAGAGCACTACAGCGAAACTTTTGCCGTAGTAATAGTTACTGGTACAAATAGCTCAACACCTGTCTATGCGATTCGATGAGAGGGGTCTTACAGGCGAGCAGCCTGTCCGCGGAGTGGTGGCCGTTCTTAAAAAGTAAGCATGAGACGCCTAGCTCCTCGGCGACCTGGTGATCATGGGTAGTGTCGCCGACCAGCAACACGGTTGCAGGATCGATGGCTCTACTCTGCATGTATGTCTTGGCTATATCCACCTTGCCGGTGGCGTAGTGGTGATCGAGGCCGATCCATTCATCGATGTATGGCCGGAGGCGATAATGCTCGATGCCCGCCTCGATGAGCGTTGTGGGAGCGGCCGATAAAACGATTTGTCGCAGACCGCTGCGGTTAATGATCTTCAATGTCCCCTTCACT
>METF01000055.1:0-2861 GCA_001771235.1 Candidatus Zhuqueibacterota bacterium RBG_16_48_16 | reverse complement strand
TATTTTCTCAGCAAGCCGTTCATCACATCGACGCACAGCCAGGCATCGTCGATGAGTGTACCGTTCCAGTCCCAGGCGACATATTCGAATGAATTTTTTTCGATCTTCATCTCACAATTTTTTTTAAAAAAAAACCTGTTTTTTAAACAAAATGCTTGCATTTTAAAATAAAATTTATTAATTGTTTGTTACCGATGTCGGTACCCCTCCGGGCTCAGCGTGACCCCCCTAGCGCTGGGCCCCTTTTTTTGCTCCTTCTGAAAAACCAATTCCCCGGCTTTTATCATATAGGTGATAAAATTAACTGTTCCCAGGTAGGGAATTTGCTCGAAGCGATCCAATTGCAGGCATATAACGTCCGCCGCCGCGCCCGTTTCGATGACGCCGTGATTGGCAAGTCCCAGCATGCGCGCCGGATTGGCGGTAAAGCCGTCCAGCAAAAGTCCGGGGTCAGCCAGGCGATAGCGTAAAACAGCAAGCGACATAATGACCTGCGGGGACAATACCGGCGACGAGCCGGGATTGAAATCCGTGGCAAAGACAATACGCGAGGGGATTGCCGATAATTTATTTACCTGTCCTATTTTTTCCGAAAATATAAAATATTCGGCCGCCGGCAGGAACACAGCGTAGAGATTCGGATTTTGAATGATCCTCTCGGCGTCTGCGTCACTCAGCACTTCGAGATGATCGACATGGCGAACGCCATACTCATTGGCTAACGCAATGCCGCCAATGTCATTCACCTGGTTGGTGTGCAGCCCGATCGAATAACCCAGCTCCGCCGCTTTTTGAATCATTCTTTCCGCCTCGCCAACGTCAAAAACATCTTTCTCCAAAAAAATATCAAACCAGCCGGTAAAAGCTCGAAAATCCGGCAGCATCCCATGAATGACCGAATCGATATACTTCTTACGATCCATCTCCCTGGGAGCTGCGTGGACAAGATAGGTGGGAATAATGTCCAGGGGATGACGAGCGTTCAACTTTTGTAATACCCTGAGCATCTTTTCTTCTGTTTGATAGTCGAGCCCATAGCCGGATTTGATCTCGATTGTGGTGATGCCAAAGTCGAGCGCTTTATCGAGATATTTGATGCCGTTTTCGATCAATTCCTCCTCGGACGCCCGGCGCACCTTGTCCACCGTGCTGTAAATTCCACCGCCGCTGCCCAGGATATCCAGATACGATGAGCCTTTTGCCCGAAGATAGAATTCGGCTTCCCGCGAGCCGCTGAACAGCAAATGGGTATGGGAATCGATAAAGCCGGGCATCACAATTTGGTCGGAGCAATCGATTATTGCCGGACTTTTTTCTGATTTCACCGTTGCTTCCGCCAACTGATCGAAGCGGGCAATTTTATCGATTACACCATTTTTCAGCATAATGGACATGGGACGGGCTTGATCCGGCTGGCCGTAAATTTTCTTCACATTTTTCAGAATTATTGTTTTGTTGCTATATGATGGAGGCATGAGTAACCAATTAGAGGGTAATCTGGGTGTCTATTTCATCGAGTCGATCAGAATGTTTTTTTCCTCGACCATTTGTTTTGCCCGTTCGTAACCGGCATCATAGTGCCGGGCTATGCCCAGGCCGGGATCGACCGTGAGGACGCGCTCCAGTCTGGCATCGCGCTCCACGCTGCCATCAGCGACGATCACCATACCAGCGTGCAGGGAATAGCCGATGCCCACGCCGCCGCCGTGATGAAAGCTCACCCAACTGGCGCCGTTGACGGCATTCAAGGCAAAATTGAGCAGCGGCCAATCGGCAATGGCATCGCTGCCGTCCAGCATGCCCTCGGTCTCGCGGTTGGGCGACGCCACCGAGCCGCAATCAAGGTGGTCGCGGCCAATGACGATGGGCGCCTTTATTTTTCCTTGTCGTACCAGGTCGTTTATTCGCAAACCGAATTCGGCCCGCTCGCCGTAGCCCAGCCAGCATACCCTGGCGGGCAAGCCGAGATGAGGGATGTTTTTGCCTGCCAGCTCAATCCAGCGGACAAGCGCCCGGTTTTCCGGGAACATCTCCACCACCAAGCGATCCAACCGCTCGATGTCATTCGCATCGCCGGATAACGCCGCCCAGCGGAAAGGCCCCCTGCCTTCGCAAAACAGCGGGCGCATGTATGCCGGTACAAATCCCGGATATTTGAACTCGCCGGTCGGCAATCGCATATCCACCCCGGCCAGCTCCGCCTGGGCCCTGAGATTATTGCCGTAATCAAAGACCACCGCTCCCTGTTTCTGCATGGCTAAAATCGCCTCAGCGTGTCTGGCAATGGTGTCGAGCGACCGCTTGGTATAGTCTTTGGGATTGCTTTCCCTAAGCTCCGCCAATTCCTCAAGGTCGCCGAGCGGAACATAATCCAGCAGACTGTGGGCAGAGGTCTGGTCGGTGACGATATCCGGCAAAATCCCTTTCTCAACCAGCCAGGGATGGGTTTGGCCGGCATTGCCGACCAGGCCGATGGAGAGCGGCTGGCCTTTGTCTTTCGCTTCATTCACCCAGCGCACGGCTTCTTCGATATCAAAAGTCATGCGGTCACAGTAGCCTTGTTTTATCTTTTTCTCGATGCGTTCAGGTCGGACTTCTACATCGAGGATCACGGCCTCATTCATTTTCCCGCCAATGGCTGGGCGCCCGACATGCCACCCATACCAGCGGTCAAAATGAATTTCCCGCGCAAGGAATCGAGACCAAAATCCTTTTTCGCGGCAGTGGCGAAGGATTCATACGTCCCCTGGATAATGCCCTGGGTGGCGATATAGATCCAACTGCCCGCGGTCATCTGGCCGTACATAGTGAGACCCTTATGATCATAAGCGTCAAAATTCTCCTGGGTAGCCCATTTGGGC